>JAEZED010000063.1 GCA_023417885.1 Planctomycetota bacterium | reverse complement strand
CCCCCGCCCCCCGGGGCGCGGTGTGGGTTGCGGCCCGCGGCGGCAAGCCTCTGCTACTGCGGCGTCGTGGCGCCGTAGAGACAGCGCACGGCGCGCACTGCGAGTGACAGGCCCGCCCGCCGGTGGCCGGGGAGGCGGGCAACGTAGAGCGCGATGCGCCAGGCGGACCCCGGTGCTTCCTTCAGGAGCATTCTGCCGTGCCGCAGCAGGTGGCCTGCCACCTCCTCGTCCGCCGCCGCGCGCGCGCCGGGAGCGGCACGCGCAAGCGTCGCGTGCCGGAAACGGCCCATCAGCCGCAGGGCGCCCTCCAGGCGATCGTGCGCGAGCGCCGCGGGATCCGGGCGATCCCATGAGAGGAGCGCGCGCATCAGGGCGACCTCCGGCTCCGGTACGTCCGTTCCGAGCAGGCTGCCGACGTAGCGGGCGGCGATCTGAGATGCGACGACGCGCTGATGATCGCGATGCTTTGACGTGATCGAGCCTGCGCGCCTGCGATAACGCACCAGCGCCCGTGGCACCATGCCGATCCGATGCCCCTGCGCCGCCAGGCGCGTCCAGAGCTCGTAGTCCTCGGTATGGGCGTAGTCCGGGTCATACCCGCCGCACGCCTCGTAGACGTTCCGTCGAAGCATCACGGTCGGGTGGTAGAGGCGCAGCGTGTGCCCCATGGACCAGCGGAGGTAGTCGGGGTCGGGAAACGGGTGCTGCGCACCGACATCCTGGTCTTCCTCGTCGATCTCGGTCGTCCACGTGCCGCAGCCAGCGAGATCCCGGTGCTCGGAGAGGTGACGCACCTGCTCGGCCACCCGCTCCGGCTCGCAAAGATCATCGTCGTCGATCCGCGCGACGAACGACCCGCGGCAGAGGGCAAGGCCGCGATTCAGCGTCCCGACGAGGCCGAGATTCGCTTCGTTGCGCACCACGCGCAGCCGCGCGTCCCCCTCCGCCGCGAGGATGGCGGGGGTGTCATCGGTTGACGCGTCATCCACGGCGACGACTTCGAAGTCGGTGAACGTCTGCCGCCAGAGGCTCCGGAGTGTGGCGGGAAGGAAGCGGGCGCCGTTGTGCACGGGCAGCAGCACACTGACCGCCGGCGCGGGCGAACCGGATGCGGCGGCATCGCTCATTGACGCTGCCTCCGGCGCGAGCGATCAACGCGCTGGAAGAAGCGCTCATACGCCTCGTCGCTCAGCGCCACCTGCCGCCCGGCCGCGGCGAGCAGGGGGGCGTGGAGGGTCGGCGCCTCGTACCAGAGCCGCCCGACCTCCTCGACCAGCTTCGTCTCGAGATCCGGGTCGTCCAGCAACAGGACGCTCATCCCCCCGCCGAACTGCCGCGCCACGCCGTGAAGCTTGGCTGCGTAGTAGGTGGACTTCGTCAGCCCGACGACGGGCACGCCCATGGCGAGGGCGAAGACGGCATTGTGGTAGGCGCCGGTGACGACGACACGGCAGCGCGCGATCTCCTCCATCGCCTGCTGCGGCGTGAGGATCTCCCGGGCGCGCCCGAGGTCGATTCCGCCGGGGCCGAAGAGGGATTCGAGTGCGTCCACGTCGTTCCGCGGCGAGTCGGCGGTGCGGACGATGAGCGGCACGAGCGTCGCGCCGTGCCGCCCTGCGGCGGTGCGGGCGGCGGAGCGGACACGCGGCAGCGCCTCGGGGGGCACCTGGGCGCTGTCGGAGAGCCGGAGGTTGACGCCAATCCCCCGCCGCGCTTCGGCCGGCGGGGCGGGGGAGGCCGCCGCGATCGCCACCGCGTCGTCTCCCGTGACAATGATCCGTTCCTGCGGCACGCCGAGCCTGCGCGCTTCGGCGGGGCTCAACTCCGGCTCGCGCAGGCCCAGGAGCCGCAGCCGCCGCAGGATGGGCCCGCCGTGCTGCACGAGCTCTTCCCGGGAGACGGGCCCGAGGCCGATGCCGAACATGGCGGTGGGCTTGCGCATGCCCTGGGCGAGGCCGAGCGTCGCCAGGACCTTCCAGGCGTGCTCGTGGTAGAAGTCGTTGATGTATCCCCCGCCCGCGGCGACCACGGCGTCGGCGGACCGGACGGCGCGGTAGAACCGGGCCGCGGCGTCGCGCTCCTCGGCGTCCGACCAGCGGTCGCACATCTTGCCGAGATGGGCCAGGCGCGGCAGCCAGCCGGCCAGGAGCTTCTCGCGCCAGCGGATGCGGCGGACGAAGCGGGCGTACTCGAAGCGGCGCGGCACCGGCACGACGCGCAGCCGGAACCAGGGGGAGGCCGGGACGGGCTCGACGCCCGGAAGGATGCGCTTCAGGCGATCGGGGCGCTGCGTGACGACGGCGATCTTCGCGCCGGGGAAGGCATCGGCCAGCCGGCGCACGGTACGCTCGAGCATGGCGATGTCGCCGACGTTGTCGATGGCGTAAGTGCCGGATTCGACGAGGAACCGCATCTCGGCCGATGGTAAGCGGTAGCCGCAGCCCGTGCACGATGGGCAGGCGCATGCCGCCGTGCGAGCTAGACTGGCCGCGAACCTCTCCCCCGCGACTGGAGCTCCGCCTCACCTTGCCGCGCGTCAGCGTCATCATCCCGAACTACAACCACGCCCGCTACCTTCGGCAGCGGATCGGGTCGGTGCTGGGGCAGACCCTGGGCGACATGGAGGTGCTGATTCTGGACGACGCCTCGACCGACGGGAGCCTCGAGGTCATCCGGGAGTTCGAGGGGGATCCAAGGGTCCGCGTCATCGTCAACGAGACGAACAGCGGGAGCACGTTCCGGCAGTGGAACCGCGGGATGCGCGAGGCGAAGGGCGAGTACGCCTGGATTGCCGAGTCGGACGACTGGGCCGACGAGCGGTTCCTGGAGCGGCTGGTCGGCATGCTGGAGGCGAACCCCGGCTGTGGCATGGCGTGCAGCGAATCGTGGTACGTCTACGGCGACGACCCGCCCACGACGCGGACGAACGACTCGCACAAGCCGGAGAACGCCCGCTGGCGCGAGGACTACGTGGCAGACGGGCGGGAGGAGTGCCGCGAGCACCTGGTCGTCCACAACACGATGCCCAACGCCAGCGCGGTGGTGATGCGGCGCGACCTGTTCGAGCGGGTCGGCGGGGCGGACGAGTCGATGCGCCTCTGCGGCGACTGGATGCTCTGGGTGCGCCTTCTGGAGCTTTCGGACCTGGCCCACGTGGGCGATCCGCTGAACTATTACCGTTGCCACACGGCGGCCGTGCGGAAGAAGAACCTGGCCTCTCCCTCGACCCAGGCGGAGGTCTACCGGATCATCGCTTACATCCACCGGCGGATGGGGGTTCCGCCGGGGAAGCTGGAGGAGGTGTTGGCGGCTCGGGGGGAGCGGTTCGTGACGGCCGCCTGGGAACAGAAGTTCGGGGCGGCCGGGGCGTGGAAGGTCTATCGGGCGGCCCGCGAGGTCGATTCGAGTGCCTGGCGGCGAATCCTGCTGAAATGGGCCCGGATGCGGGCCGGATCGGCCCGCCGGCGGCTGGTGGCGAAGGGATGAGCTTTCTTGCGGTTTCCGAGGGCGCAGGCGACACGGAGGGCGATCTGGTGCAATGCTGTGGCATCCTGCCCGCCGGCCAGGCCTGACGTGAGTGCAAGGAATCACCTTGCCCGGGCTGGCTGGGCGTGGCAGGGTCCGTATTGTCAGTTCCTTCACCGGAGCCGTTTGCCTTGGACGCACCGCCTGCCCGTCTCGATTTATCGCTCTACCCGACGAAGCCGACGCAGCTTCTAACCGCCAGCCGGGGCTGGACCTCGCTCAACCTGCGCGAGGTCTTCAACTCGCACGAGTTGCTCTTCTCCCTGGCCGGTCGCGACCTGCGGGCGAGGTATAAGCAGACGGTCCTGGGCGTGGTGTGGGTGGTGATCCAGCCGCTGCTGGCGGCGGGGATTTTCTCGTTCATCTTCACGCTCGTTGCCGGCCTGAAGGCGCCCGGCGGGCTTCCCTACTTCCTGTTCACGTTCACGGGCCTGCTGGCGTGGAACAGCTTCGCCTCGGTGCTGACGCGCTCCAGCGGCGCGCTGGTCGGGAACGCAGCGCTGGTGGCGAAGATCTACTTTCCCCGGCTGGTGCTGCCGCTGGCGACGGTGCTGACGGTGCTGGTGGATTTTCTCGTGACGCTGGTTCTGCTGCTGGTGCTGGTGGTTGTCTTCTGGCATCTCCCGGGGCCGACGGTGCTCCTGGCGCCGATTTGCCTGGCAATCCTGTGGGGTCTGGCGCTGGGGGTCGGCCTGCTCGCGGCCGCGGTGGCGGTGAGCTACCGCGATGCGCTCTACATCCTTCCGGTCTTCACGCAGTTCCTGATGTGGGGCAGTGCGGTGCTGTTTCCGGTGGAGCAGGTGCCGGAGAAGTACGTCGGGGTGCTCTACCTGAACCCGCTGGTGAGCGTGATCGAGGCGTTCCGGTGGTCGGTGCTCGGGGAGGGGACGGTGCAGTGGGAGTACCTCGGCTACTCCGCGATCTTCACGGGGGTTGTCCTGCTGTGCGGGCTGTTCGCCTTTCGGCGGATGGAGAGGAGATTCGCGGATGTCATCTAGCAAGGGCATGGCCATCGCCGCGCGGGGCGTGAGCAAGGCTTACACGATCCTGCACCAGGACGAACAGAAGCTGACGCTCGCCCAGGCGATCTCGCGCCGCGCGCGACACCCGCTGAAGCGGATGCAGCGGGAGACGCACTGGGCGCTGCGGGACGTCTCCTTCGACATCGCGGAGGGGGAGGTCGTCGGGCTGATCGGGCGCAACGGCGCCGGCAAGAGCACGCTCCTGAAGCTATTGAGCCGGATCACGGAGCCGACGACGGGGCAGATCGCCCTCTGGGGCCGCGTCGGCAGCCTGCTCGAGGTCGGCACCGGCTTCCACCCGGAGCTGACCGGCCGGGAGAACGTCTAC
This sequence comes from Planctomycetota bacterium, assembly GCA_023417885.1. Lineage (GTDB taxonomy): Bacteria > Planctomycetota > Phycisphaerae > Tepidisphaerales > Tepidisphaeraceae > JAEZED01. Next base: position 18,512 of record JAEZED010000063.1, on the reverse strand, counting down.
CTCAACGGCTCCATCCTCGGCATGCGCCGCAGCGAGATCCGGGAGCAGTTCGACGCCATCGTCGACTTCTCCGGCGTCGAGAAGTTTCTCGACACGCCCGTGAAGCGCTACAGCAGCGGCATGCACGTGCGCCTGGCGTTCGCGGTCGCCGTCCACCTGAAGCCGGAGATCCTGATCGTCGACGAGGTGCTGGCGGTGGGGGATGGTGATTTCCAGCGCCGGTGCCTGGGCAAGATGGACGAGGTGGCGCGCAGCGGGCGCACGATCCTGCTCGTCAGCCACAACATGGGAAGCATCCAGGCGCTCTGCAAGCGCGCGATCTACCTGGAGGAGGGTCGCATCACCCACGACGGCCCGGCCGAAGAGGTGGTCGCCAAGTACCTCCACAAGCTCCAGACGATGGCCGGTTCGGTGGACGACGACCCGGAGCAGCGTCCCGGCGACGGGTCCGTGCGGGTGCGGGCGGTGCGGGTGATCTCGGAGACCGGCCGCGAGACGACGAACGTCATGGGGGGCGAGGACCTGATCCTGGAGCTGGAGTACGAGTCACGCGCCCCCGGCCGCACGCCCTCGGTCATCATGAACGTCTACAACGACGAGGGAGCGGTCGTCTGCGCGACGCACACGAAGCTCACGCGGCCGGATCTGGCGCCGCTTGGCCGGACGGGCACGCTGCGATGCCGCCTGAAGCGCCTCCCCCTGACGACGGGAAGCTACCGCGTCGCGATCGCGATCCAGATCGACGGCGAAAGCGCCGACTACCTCCCCCGCGCCGCGGCCCTGGAGGTGGTGGCCTCCGTCTTCCACTCCACGGGGCAGACGCTCGACAGCAAGAAGGCGGCGGTGCTGGTGGATCACGCCTGGGAGCACGAGCCGCGATCCTCGTCGGCGGGTCCGCGGTCCAGCGTGGAGACGGTCCGTGGGTGAGCGGATCGTCTACAGCACGCTCTGCGCGTTGGAGGGGGCGTCGCCCGAGTCGCTCGAGCCGCTGATGGAGATGGCGCGTCTCTGGGCTTCGCACCTGCGCGGGCCGGCGGGGTTCGACGGGCGCATCCTCCTGATCACGAACCTGCCGGACCTGCACGTCGAGGGGGCCGAGCCGGTCGCTGCGTCCATTCGTGCCACGGACCGGCGCGAGCTATTTCTCGAGCGCGTGCGCCAATACCCGGTCATCACGCCCGCGCCGGGCGACCGCATCATGCAGCTCGACCTGGACGCGCTGGCCGTCGCGCCGCTCGATGGCCTCTTCGAAGTCGCCCGCCCCGGCACGCTGATGGCGGCGCGGTCGGGGCTCTCCCCGCTTCACCCGGATCACGCCGGGCCGATGCTGTCGCGCCCGGCACGATGGGGCTATCGCCTGCGCGGCTGGTCGCTCCGACGGGGCGTGAGCGCCTGCGTCACCGTCTGCGACGGCGCCAGCTGGGGCGAGTTGATGGGCCGCTGGGCCGAAGCGTTCGAGAGCGTCGGTTCCGGGCGGCGAATCCCGACGCTTGGCGACCAGAGCTTCCTGAACTACCTCTTCCTGACCGGCGGGGCGCGGGTGAGGCGGTTGCCGGGCAGTTGGATACACCACTTCCGTCGCCCCGGCGCGCCGCTGGACGACCCCGCCGCCGCGGGAGCGACGATCCTGCACTTCCCGATCCCGCGCAAGCTGGAGGAAATGCGGCGCTGGAGCCGGTGCTGACCTATTTGGGGTGGTTCTCCTAACGGCGCGCCTGCAATAGCTTTGCGCCAGGATGACCAGCTTTCCGATCAATCCCACGAATGAGGCCGGCGTGGCACGCACGATTGGCGGATCACTCACGCCAGCCCTGGCGGTTCTGGGCCTTCTCCTCCTGACCGACCTCTACTACATCGGCGCCCACGCCTTCTTCCTGGTCACGAAGGGGACGGACGGCTTCTGGTTGATCAGCCATGACCAGGGCTATGCCGAGGCGTTCCAGCATCAGAAGCTGCTCGGGATCACGCTGGTGCTGCTGCTGTGGGCGGCGTGGGAGCGCCAGCCGCGCCTGCTGGCGTGGGCGATGCTCTTCGGAGCGTTCTGGGCGGACGACAAGTTCATGTTCCACGAGATGATCGGCTACGAGCTCGCCAGCCGCGCCGGCATGGCGGCGCCGGGGCAGGACGACCAGCTTGTGCTGGGTATCGTCGGCGCGCGTCACGTGGGAGAGTTGATCGCCGTCGGCGTGATGGGGCTGATCCTGCTCGGCCTGCTGCTGCTGGCGTGGCGCGGCAGTCCGTCCTGGTATCGCCGCATGAGCCGCCCGTTGGTGCTCGTGCTGGTCGGGCTCGTCGTGTGCGGCGTGCTGTTCGACGTCATCGGCGTGCTGCCGTGGGTGAGGCAGATCTCCTGGCTGGATCACCTGTTCACCCTGCTGGAAGACGGGGGCGAGATGCTGCTGATGTCGATCGCCGCCTACATCTTCGTGGCGGCGCTGCCGGGAAGCCTGGAGTCACGCGACTTCGCAAGCGACGACGACGCTGCGTCGCCCCGCGCCCGCTTCGGCGGATGAGTCGTCGAGCGCCGCCCCCGTCAATCCGCACCCGGTTCCATCCGCGCCTCCACGATGAGGATCGGCACGTCCGGGCCGATCTTGCTCGTGATGCGGCGACCCGCGGCCGGATCGAACCGGAGCCCGAAGTAACGCGCGTCGGCCAGCGGCTTGGGCTCCGTCGGCGTGTAGAGGACGAAGAAGCGGCCTTCATGCCCCTGGATCGTGCGGCGCAGATGGTCGCCCATCGCGTTGTCGTGCCGTGCCTCGGGCGTGGCGTGACGGCCCTCGTAGTAGAGATTCCCGGAGACGTGAACGAAGCGTGCCGACGCGGGAAAGCTCGGCAGCATGAACCCGGTCGGCTGATGCGTCGCCTGCACGATCATCGCGCCCTCATAATCGCCGGCCGGCACTTTGACGTCGAAGAAGCTGTCGCTCCAGTAGACGCGCGGGCTGCGCTGGGCGTTGAAGCTCAGCACCATCGCGCCGAGCACGACGACCGACGCCAGCACCAGCGCCCGGCGCCGCAGGCCGAGCAGGATCAGCAGGCAGACCGCGGCCAGCGGCGCCAGCACCTCCAGGAGCAGCGCGTATCGGTGGAACGCGAACACGACGACCCACGCCGCATAGCTCGCCACGACGAACCACGCGAACCAGGCGGCGCGAACCGGCGCTGCGCCAGATGGTTGGGGCAGAGTGCGGCGCCGGGCCGCGCGTGTGATAGTGGCTGCGACGCAGGCCAGCCCCAGCAGCAGGAGGATGCCCACGCGCAGGTCGTAGAAGCGGCGTCCGCCCACGTCGGTTCCGAAGACCTCGTTGTAGGCCAGCGGAAAGAAGACTTTCCCCACCAGACTATCCCCGAGGAAGTAGGGGTCGGTGAAGGGTGCGGCGTCGATCCACGGGGAACGGAACACGTGGTTGAGCTGCGGAAACACCGGGTTCTCGAACATCACCCACATCCGCAGCCACCAGTGGCCGCCCGTTGCAAGTGTCCCCGCGACACCGCCCACACCGAGCATCACCAGCAGGCGCAGCCGCACGCGCCATGGCGCTCGCACCAGCAGCAGCGCGATCGCCAGCCCCAACGCGAAGGAGGCGCTCGTCAGCTTCAGGCCGACCCCCATTCCCGCCAGCACGCCTCCGGAGAGTGCCAACGAAATCGCAAAGCGGGTTCTGGCCATGCCCGCCCTGCGCGGCAGGGCAGCGACGAGGCACGCGACGCCGGCGAGAATGAACACGGCCGAGGTGTTGTCACCCGCGGTCGTGCCCAGTTCGTACAGGCTCAGCGGCGAGAGGAAGCCGATCGTCGCCAGCCCCAGGCAGCAGGCGATCGCCACGATGGAGCGCCGCCATCCGCGCGTGGAAGCGACCGGAAAGAGCGACAGGCGCGCGATGAGGTATGTCAGCGGCAGGAGCATTCCCTGCCACGCCGCCACCATGGCGGAGGCGAGCTTCGGCGTGGTGTGCTCCAGCAGCAGGTAGAACGGAACATCGATCAGGGGGTTGAAGTACGACTGCCGCATGCCGGGCTGGATGTCGAGGTCGATGCGCCCGTTCACGAAGGCCCAGGGGTTGTAGTAGTGGTAGTTGAGCAGGTCCCACGAGGCATCCTGCCCAAGCCGGAGCGCCAGCTTCGCCGCAAGAAGCGCACCGAAGAATGCTACGAGGACTACCTCACCCCCAAGCTGGAACCCCGTCGGAACGCGGTTCCACCGGAAGTCGCCGTTCCCCTGTGGCATGTGGGGAAGATAACGCGCATCCCGGGCGTCGCGTTGGACAAAGCCGAAACTTGCGCCCGCCGCGGTTGACACGCGCCGGCCTGCCCATACACTGCCGCCCCGAATGCCGACGCACGCACGCATGGATCTCGCCGCCCTCCGCACGCCGGTCTCCGCCGGCGCCGGCGTGCTTGGTCTTGCGCTTGCCCTTTCGCTTCTTACCGCCAAGAGGTGCGGGAGCTAGTCGGTCCACCAAACAGAAGGACGAACGACACGGCCCGCACTGACGATCAGTGCGGGTCTTCTTGTTTTCCCGGAGGTTTCGCATGTCACCCCAGTCCCCTCGCATTCCCGCCGAACCCGACGCCCCCCACGGCGGACGGCTGATCATCTTCGACACCACGCTGCGCGACGGCGAGCAGTCGCCCGGCTGCAGCATGAATCTCGGGGAGAAGCTGCAGGTGGCGCGGGCGCTGGCGCGACTCGGGGTGGACGTGATCGAGGCGGGCTTCCCGATCGCGTCTCCCGGCGATTTCGAGGCGGTGCAGGCGATCGCCCGCGCCGTGGAGGGGCCGACCATCTGCGGCCTGGCCCGCTGCATCGACGCGGACATCGACCGCGCCTGGGAGGCGGTGCGCGACGCGCTCCGGCCGCGAATCCACGTCTTCCTTGCCACCAGCGCGATCCATCGCGAGGCGAAGCTGAACATGGGCAAGGCCGAGATCGTCAAGCACGCCCGTCGTGGCGTCGAGCGCGCCCGCGGGCTCTGCGACGACATCGAGTTCTCCCCGGAGGACGCCGCCCGCACCGAGCCGGACTTCCTCGCGGAAGTGGTCGAGGCGGCGATCGACGCCGGCGCCACGACGATCAACATTCCCGACACCGTCGGCTACACCACGCCGGACGAGTTTCGCGACCTGATTTCGCACCTGCGCCGGACCGTCCGCGGGATGGAGAAGGTGACCCTCAGCGTGCACTGCCACGACGACCTGGGCCTTGCGGTGGCCAACAGCCTCGCCGCGGTGCAGGCGGGGGCGCGGCAGGTCGAGTGCACCATCAACGGTATCGGCGAGCGGGCCGGCAACTGCGCGCTGGAGGAGCTGGTCATGGCGGTGCGCACGCGGGGCGACCGCTTCGGCGCCGAGGTGGGGATCGACACGACCCGCCTCTATCCCACGAGCCGGCTGGTGGCGTCGGTGACGAAGTCGCCCGTGCAGCGGAACAAGGCGGTCGTGGGCGAAAACGCCTTCGCGCACGAGGCGGGCATCCACCAGCATGGCGTCCTGAAGAACCGCGCCACCTACGAGATCATGCGGCCGGAGGATGTCGGCTTTTCGCGCAACGCGCTGGTGCTCGGCAAGCACAGCGGGCGGCACGCCCTGCGCGCGCACATCGAGCGGCTTGGCTTCGATGTCACAGAAGCCCAGCTCGGCGACATCTCCGCCCGCTTCAAGGAGCTGGCGGACCGTAAGAAGACCATCTATGACGCCGACATCGAAGCGCTCGTCATGGGCGACGCACCCTCGGGAAGGGGCTGGCGCCTCCGCACGCTCCAGACCACCGGCGGAACGCACGCCATGGCGACTGCCGCCATCGAGCTGGAGGATCCCGCCGGCGGCGAGGTGATCCGCGAGGCCTCGTGCGGCGATGGGCCGGTGGACGCGGTCTTCAAGGCGATCACCCGCGCCGCCGACCTGCCGCTGCACATCAATGACTACAAGGTGCGCAGCGTCACGATCGGCGAGGATGCGCAGGGGGAGGTGATCGTCGAGATCGAGCACGACGGACAGCCCTATCGCGGTCGAGGGCTCTCCACCGACATCATCGAGGCCAGCGCCCTGGCCATTCTCGACGTCGTGAATCGCCTCCTGCGGCTGCGAGGCCGGCCGGGCTCGGAGTTCAGCGTCGCGGCCATCGAGGTCGTTCAGGCGGCGGCCCATGTCGGGGCGGGAGGGGCGGCATGAGCGGGCCGAGGACCCTCTTCGAGAAGATCTGGTCGGATCACGTGATCGCCGCGGAGCGGGAGGACGCGCCGGCGGTGATCTACATCGACCTGCACCTCGTGCACGAGGTGACCAGTCCGCAGGCCTTCGACATGCTCCGCCAGCGCGGGCTGGGCGTGCGCCGCCCGGAGCGGACGCTGGCGACGATGGACCATTCGACGCCCACGCTCCCGCGCCGGCAGGGGAGCCTTCCCGTCATCGCTCCGGACGCGGCGCGCCAGCTCGACCAGCTCCGGGCCAATTGCCGTGAGCACGGCATCCGCCTGCTCGACATGAATAGCCCGGACCGGGGCATCGTCCACGTGATCGGGCCGGAGCTGGGCCTGACACAGCCGGGCATGACGATCGTCTGCGGCGACAGCCATACGAGCACGCACGGCGCGTTCGGGGCGCTGGCTTTCGGCATCGGCACGACCGAGGTCGGGCATGTCCTGGCGACGCAGTGCCTCATGCAGCGCCGCCCCAGGACGATGGCGGTCGAGATCACGGGGCGGCTCGGCGACGGCGTCACCGCGAAGGACCTGATCCTCTGGATCATCGGGACCATCGGCGTGAACGGGGGGACGGGCTTCGTGATCGAGTATCGCGGGGAGGCGGTGCGGGCGCTGTCGATGGAGCAGCGGATGACGATGTGCAACATGTCGATCGAGGCGGGCGCGCGCGCGGGCCTGGTGGCGCCGGACGAGACGACCTTCTCCTACCTTCGGGGGCGCCCCCACGCGCCCGGCGGATCAGCGTGGGAGCGTGCCGTGGCGAAGTGGTCCGCACTGGCAACGGATGACGGCGCCACCTTCGACCGCACGGTCAGGATCGATGCCACCGCGCTCGCGCCCGCCGTGACCTGGGGCACCCATCCGGGCATGGTCATCGCCGCCGGCGGCCGCGTGCCGGAGGCGGGCGACGACGCGCTGGCGCAGCGGGCGATGGCGTACATGGGCATGCGACCAGGGCGTTCCATTTCCGACTACCGCGTGGGCCGGGTCTTCATCGGAAGCTGCACGAACTCGCGCCTGGAGGATCTGCGCGCTGCCGCCGCAGTGCTGCGCGGGCGGCGCGTGGCGAAGGGGGTGGAGCTGCTGGTGGTTCCCGGATCGGAGCGGGTGAAACGCGAGGCGGAAGCGGAGGGGCTCGATCGCATCTTCACCGACGCGGGCGGCCAGTGGCGCGAGCCGGGCTGCTCGATGTGCATCGCCATGAACGGCGACCGCGCCGGCGAGGGGGAATACGTGGTCAGCACGAGCAACCGGAACTTCGAGGGCCGCCAGGGCCCGGGCGCGCGGACGATGCTTGCCAGCCCCCTCACGGCCGCCGCCGCGGCGGTAGCGGGGCGGGTGGTCGATCCGCGCGATTACCTGCCCGCGGGGCAGAGGGAGTGCGCATGAACGGCAACGGCATCATCCGGTCGCGAGCCTACCTGCTCGACCGGCCGAACATCGACACGGACCAGATCATTCCCGCGCGCTTCCTGACGACGACGACGCGACAGGGCCTGGGCGCGCACGCCTTCTCGGAATGGCGCTTCGACGCGCAGGGCCGGCCGCGAGCGGACTGCCCGCTCAACGACCCCGGCCTCGCCGGCGCCGGGATCATCGTCGCGGGCAACAACTTCGGCTGCGGCTCGTCGCGCGAGCACGCCGCATGGGCACTGCGCGACCTGGGCATCCGCGCCGTCGTCAGCACGCAGGTGGCGGACATCTTCAAGTCGAATGCGCTGCGCAACGGGATCGCGCCGGTCGTCGTGGGCGAGGCGGCGCACACCTGGCTCCGGGCGCACGCCGAGGCAGAGATCGTGATCGATCTCCGCACGCGGCGCATCGGTTGCGAGGGACGGTCGTTCGGCTTCGAGATCGACCCGTTCGGGCGGCGCTGCCTGATCGAGGGAATCGACGACTTCGGCTGGCTCATGAACCATGAGCGACAGATCCACGCCTACGAGGAGAGGGTCGGATGGACGCACTGATCACCGTTCTCCCGGGCGACGGCGTCGGCCCGGAGGTCACCGCCGAGGCGAAGCGCGTCCTCGAGGCGGTCGCACGCCGCTTCGGACACCGCTTCGACTTCCGCGAAGCCCCCATCGGCGGGGCGGCGGTCGGGGCGTGCGGAGATCCACTGCCGTCGGAGACGCTGCACGTATGCCGGGACTCGCGCGCCGTGCTCCTCGGCGCTGTCGGCGGGCCGGCGTGGGACGCACTGCCGGTCGAGAAGCGACCGGAGCAGGGACTGCTCCGGCTACGGCGCGAGCTCGGGCTGTGGGCGAACGTGCGGCCGGTGCGGGCACATCCTTCGCTCCTGCGCCACTCGCCGCTGCGGCCGGAGGTGCTGCGCGGGGTCGACCTCGTCGTCGTGCGCGAGCTGACGGGCGGCATCTACTTTGGCGAGAAGCGAGAGGGAACGGAGGCGGCGAGCGACATCTGCGCCTACACAGCGCAGGAAGTGGAGCGCGTGGCGCGCTTCGCGTGCCGACTGGCGATGTCGCGCCGCCGCCGGCTGGCGAGCATCGACAAGGCCAACGTCTTGGCGACCTCCCGCCTCTGGCGCGCGACGGTCGCGCGGGTGGCGGGCGAGTTTCCCGGGCTCGAGGTGGAGCACCTGCTGGTCGATTCGGCGGCGATGCAACTCGTGCAGCGGCCCGGGCGATTCGACGTGATCGTCACCGAGAACATGTTCGGCGACATCCTGTCGGACGAGGCGTCGGTGCTGGCGGGATCGCTGGGCATGCTGCCGTCGGCGTCGATCGGATCGGGCGGCCCGGGGCTGTTCGAGCCGGTGCACGGCTCCGCCCCCGACATCGCCGGCCGCGGCATCGCGAACCCGGTAGGCGCCATCCTCAGCGCCGCCATGCTGCTGGAGCTGGGGCTGGGCCTGCGGGAGGAGTCGCGCCTGGTGCGTGCTGCGGTCGAGCGGTCGCTCCGGTCGGGCCCCTGCACGCCCGATCTCTCCCCGCACGGTCGCGGCGCGACGACGGCGGCGGTGGGCGACCTGATCGTGCGGCACATCGTCGATCGGCGGCCGTGAGCGGGTGCGTCAAAAGATGCAGCGCTGCCGAAGCGCGGCATGCGACTCTAATGTGTTCTGGCGGCCGTGCTGTGGGGCGCGGGCGCCGCGGCCACCGCAAGCAGGAGCGCATCATGCCGGTCACACTCGGCGCCAGGCCCGACCACGGTTTCAACGAGCCGCTGGGGCTCCTTTCGGACTGCCATCGCCGCATCGAGCGGTTTCTCGACGGGCTGATCCGCATCCTGGACGAGAGCGGCGGCGCCTCGTTGAACGACGTCCAGCGCCGCGGGCTCGAGGCGGCGCTGGAGTACTTTGCCAAGGCGGCCCCGCGCCACACCGCCGACGAGGAGGATTCGCTCTTCCCGCTGATGCGACAGAGCGACGACCCGGAGGTGCGGGCCGCCATGCAGAAGCTCGATGCGCTGGAGGCGGATCACCGCGAGGCGGATGCGGCACATGCGGCGGTCGATGAGATCGGCCGCCGCTGGCTGAAGGGCGATGCGCTGCCGCCGGACGAGCGGGACCGCCTGCGCGGGCTGCTTCATTCGCTGCGCGAGCTCTACCGGCGTCACATCGCTGTGGAGGACAACGAGGTGTTTCCGCTGGCGGGCCGTGTGCTCACCGGCGCGCAGCTTGCAGCTGTCGGCCGTGAGATGGCGCGCCGGCGCGGACTGGATCCCGACAGCGTGCGTCTGGCGCCCGCAAAGCGCCCCTGAATATTGGATCGTTCACCCCTCACCTAGAGGCTGCCATGAATCGCCTGCTGTTCCCTGCCCTGCTCGTGACAATTCTCGGTATCGCCGCCTGGGGCGTCGCGGCACAGGACCAACACGGGCATGATCAGCCGGGCGAAGCCACAGGAGCGCTGAAGACGCCAGCGGCCATCGTGGAGGAGCACCGCCACCTTCACGAGCAGCTCGAGGCCGCGATCGCCGCGGGCGGGCAGACAGGGGAGAAGGCCCGGGTGGTCGGCGAGGTGCTGGGCCGGCACTTCGAGCAGGAGGAGGCCTACGCGATGCCGCCTCTGGGTTTGCTGGAGCCGCTGGCGCACGGGCGGCAGGTTTCGGAGGAGGATTCCGCCAAGGCGATCGAGATGGCCACGCGGCTTCGCGAGGAGTACGAGAGCATGCTCGAGGAGCATCGGGAGCTGACCACCGCGCTGGATGCGCTGTCGGAGGCGGCGGAGCGTGAGAACCAGCCGGAGGCGAAGGCGTTCGCCGAAGGGCTGAAGCTGCACGCGCAGAACGAGGAGCAGGTGTTGTATCCTGCGACGCTGCTGATCGGCGAATACCTGAAGCTCAGGCGCGAGCAGCACTGACGTCCACGCACCGAAGGAGCCCGGAACATGACCCCACCTCAATCCGGCGGCGGTGAAGGAGAACGGCTCCGCACGCCCCCGCGCGAGCGCTTCGCGCTGCCGATGGAGTTCTTCGACCTGGAGGCGGCCGCCGCTGAGCTTGCCGCGGAGCCTTCGCCGGCCATGCAGGGGCACCGGCAGAAGATGCTCTACCGGCACGGCGGAACGTCGGTCTCGCTGTTTCTCTTTGACGCCGGCGCCGGTCTGCGCGAGCATCGTACCAACGGCACCGTGCTGATCCAGGCGCTCTCCGGGCGGCTGCGCGTCGAGGCGGAGGGGCGCCCGCACGAGGTGTCGGCCGGGCGGCTGCTGGTGATGTCGCCGGGCGTGCCGCACGACGTGCACGCGCTGGAGGCGAGCCGGATGCTGCTGACGGTTTCGCTGGGGGGTTGAGGCTCAGGCCTCGTCGACGTCGAAGCGCGTCTTGGTGGAGAGGATGGCGCCGGCGTCGGGGAACTGCCGGTCGAGCAGGGCGACGAGTTGCTCGACGCGCCGGCGCTCGTCGGTCTCCTCCAGCAGGCGCTGCCGCTCGTGGATGTCCTCGATGACGTCGAACGCCAGCACGTCGGCGAGCTGCACCGTGGACATCGAGCTGCAGAAGAGCTTCTCCAGCTGCCGCCCAACCGGTGTCCCCGCGATCGGCGGGCGACGGCAGAGCGATTTCATCTTCTCGCGCGCATCGGCGACGTCGATCTCGAAAGCCTTGTCGCAGGCAACGGGGTGAAGGTCGGCGCGCCGGTACGGCTTGCGGTCGTGTCCCTCCCCGAGCGGATACTCCCGCCCCACGCGCACCCGGCAGAGGCCCTGGAGAAGGATGTTGTAACGGCCGTCGCCGAGCTTCTCGTGGTCGATCACCTGCCCGACGCATCCCACCTCGTAGATGGGCGGCTGGTCGTCCATCGGGTCGTGCCCCTCGCGGATGCGGCACATGCAGATGAGCCGGCGCCCGTCCGGCCGCTGGGCGCACTTCGTGCCGAGGGCGTCGGCCGTCATCACGCGGTAGCGCTGCTCGAAGATGTGCAGCGGCAGCACGGCGCCTGGGAAGAGGACGACGTTGAGCAGCGGAAAGAGCGGGACGGCGCTCGCTGCGCAGGCACACGCGTCCTGCGATGCCGGCGTTGCGCCCTTCCACGCGCCCGGTGTGCCGGACGAAGCGGCGCCGCCGGGCCCGTCAGTCGGGCCCCTGTTTCCGGCAGAGGCTTCATGCCCGTCTTCGGCCATCGACCCTGATGCTAGGGTCCCGACGGCGTCCCCGTCCGCCACTGCGTTTGCGCGTGACCGGCCTTTGGCTACAGTGCGCCGCACGCTTTCCACCGCAGGAGGCCCGATGGGCGCACGCATGCTTCTTCGCATCCTGGTTGTTCCCCTCCTGTTCGCCATATCGGGAGCCACCGCGGGGCAGCCGGATCCGAGCCGCATCCCCGTGATCGATGCGACCGACCGCGCGTCGCTGCTGGAGCACCTCGATCGGCATGTCATCGTCGCGGGCACGGTCGCCTCCGCCCGGTGGAGCCGCACCGGGAAGGTGATGAACATCGAGTTTGAAGGCTCGGAAGGCGGCGAGCGGGCGGGACTGCTCGCAGTAGTCTTCGAGAGCCGGCGCGGCGCGTTTGACGCGGCATGGAACGGCGCCTTCACGAAGGCGATCGCCGGCAGGCGCGTCCGCCTGCACGGGCAGCTCAACGAGTACGGCGGCTACGACGAGGCGCAGAAGGGCCGCCCGCAGATGATCCTGAACGTGCCGGACCAGGTCACGCTGGTCGATGCCGGCACCGGTAGCGGCTGAGGGATGGCGGCTCGCGGCGCGGGGTCACTCCCCGTCCGACGGCTGCGTGGCGGGGGTGGCGGGGGCGCCGGGGGTGGGCGCGGGAGAGAGGGAGGGCATGTCCGAGAGGCTCTGCACGAGCTGGTCGGTCGCGACCACTTCCACGCGCCGGTTCAGGCGCCGCTCCGCCTCGGTGTAGGCACGCAGGCGCACCGGCTCGAATCCGCCGCACCCCTGGACGCGGAGGATGTCGGGGCTGACGCCCGCCTCCACGAGGAAGCGCGCGGTGCGCTGCGCGCGCTCGAGCGAGAGCGTCATGTGCTCCTCGACGCTCGCCCCCTCCGGCAGGTCGTCCGGCGAAGTGTGGCCTTTCACGAGGACGATGTTCCGGTAGCCGCGGATCTTGTCCGCCACCTGCTCCAGCGAGCGCTTCTGCTCCTCCGGGAGCGTGGTGTCGCCGGCGGCGAAGTTGACGCGCCCGCCGACGCCGGCGAAGTCGCCCTCGCGGATGCGCGTCACCTCCGGGTCGGTGCCGTCGGCGCCGCGTGGGGCGACGCTGGCGTTACCCTTCTCCCCGGCGCCGCTGCGCTTGATCTGCTCGAGCTTGCGCAGCAACTCCTCCAGCCGGAGCTCGACTTCCGTCTGCTCCTCCATGCTGGCGCCGAAGGCGACCTGGATGTCGCGCAGCACCTCCTGCCGCCGGATCTCCTCCATCGTCATCGCCTCCGGATCGCCCGAGGCGTCCGGCTTCAGCACCCACAGGATGACGAACAGCCCCATCATGCACATGAGCAGGTCCGCGAGCGTGAAGATCCACTCCGGGCACTCCTCGCACAGTTCGTGTGGATCGCAGTTGTTCGCCATAGGACTGGGGTGAGAAGCGGGAAGCGGAAATCACGCCGCCTTCATCATCTGCTGCTGCTTGCCGGCGGTGACGAAGCTGAGCAACTGCATCTCGACGACGCGCGGGTTGTTCCCCGCCTGGATCGCCAGCAGCCCCTGCATCATCACTTCCTTCGCGAATGCCTCGTCCTTGCTCAGCATCCCGAGCTTCTCGGCGATCGGGCCGGCGATGATGTTCTGGATCATCGCACCGTAAAGCGTGCCCACGAGCGCCACCGCCAGCGCCCCGCCGATCGTCGCGGCGTCGCCGTCCAGGTTCTTGAAGAGCGCGATCTGCCCCACGAGGCACGCCAGCAGGCCGCAGCCCGGGCCGAACTTAGCAACGGCGCCGAAGAAGTGCTTGCCGTGCTTGTGGCGCTCCGCCATCGCATCGATCTCGATCCGCAGGATCCGCTCCACGACCTCGGGATCCGTCCCGTCGATCGTGAGCTGGAGCCCGCGACGCATGAACGGATCCGGGTGCGAGCGGCTCTTCTCCTCCAGCGCCAGCACGCCGTCGCGCCGGGCGATCTCCGCAAACTCCACGATCTCCTTGATCGTGTGATCCACGTCCTGGTGCGGCGCGAAGAGCATCTTCTTGAACGCCTTGAACGCCGATTTGATGGCGTGCATCGGCGTGCCGGCGATCGCGGCCCCCACCGCCAGCCCGCCGACCAGGAAGATCTCCGTCGGCTTCAGGTACCCGCCGATGTGGCCGTGCGTGATGTGCCACATCCCGAAGATGATCGCGCCCCACGAGAGCCCGTATCCGATGAGCGTGCCGAAATCCATGGCTTCTTGTCCGTGATGGCCAGCGCGGGCGCACCGCCGCCCGGTCGGCGGACGCCTCCTCTTCCAGCTATCGGACTTGCCACGCCCGCGAGTTGAGCCCTTCTCCCCACTCCCCGCCGGGCAGGCGGGCGATCGCCGCTACCATCTGCCATGACCCCCGACCAGGCCCGCGCCCTGATGCACGAGTGGACTCAGTCCGCATCGCTCCGCACCCACATGGAAACCGTCGCCGCCTGCATGGCGGAGTACGCCGGGCGGATGGAGCCGGCCGAGCAGGATCGCTGGGTCGTCGCCGGCCTCCTGCACGACTTCGACTACGAAAAGCACCCCTCGCGCGAGGAGCACCCGTTCGTCGGGGTCGAGCACCTGCGCGCCCGCGGAGACGTGGACGGGGAGATCATCGATGCGATCCTCGGCCACGCCACCTACAGCGGCACGCCGCGGCAGACGCCGATGCAGAAGTGCCTCTTCGCTGTGGATGAGCTGGCCGGCTTTATCGTCGCCTGCGCCAAGGTTCGCCCCTCGGGTCTGGGAGACCTGGAGGCGAAGAGCGTGCGGAAGAAGCTGAAGGACAAGGCCTTCGCCGCCGCCGTCAGCCGGGAGGAGATCTCCCAGGGCGCCGAGGAGCTCGGCGTGGATCTGAACGAGCACATCCAGACGTGCATCGAAGCCATCCGCACCCGCATCCCGGCGGAGCAGGTCATGGGCCGCGCGTGAAATCGCTACTGGGCATCGGCCACCGGCGCGGTGCCTTCAGGGGCGTTGACGTCGATGAAGGCGATCATCTGGGCGGCGGTCATGAAGCCGTCGCGGGCGAGCTCGCGCCCGTCGGCGTCCACCAGGATGATGGTGGGAATGTACTGCACGCCGTACCGCTGGGCCGCCGGGGCGGAGGAAGGCTTGTCCACGTCCAGCTGGAGCGGGATCACCCGCTGGGCAATGACGTCGCGCACCGAGGCGTCGGGCCAGACATCCGCCTCCATCACGCGGCAGGGCGGGCACCAGGAGGCGGTGAAGTCGATCAGCACCGGGCGGCCCGTCTCGCGCGACTCCGCGAGCGCCTGCTCATACCCCTCGCGCCACTGCGGCAGATCCTCCGGCGAGGCGGGCGAGGGCGGGACGACGGCGTAGAAGACGCCCTTGAGCATCGGCCACTGGATGACAAGGAGCCCGATCACGACGGCGGCCAGGATGCCGCGCTTGATCCAGCGCCCCCAAGGCCTCCGCGGGCGCAGCGTGGTCGTTTCGGCGGTGGGTTGCACGTCGGTCTGGTGGGATTCGTTGCTCATGTCGGCTACTGGTCAGGACGCCCGGGGCGTGGCAGGGGTTCGGCGCGGCCCGAACAGGGCACTTCTCACTTGATTCGCCAAGGGGATGTCGTAGAATCCATCCGTTCAACCGGATGGACGGTTGGACGCAATTCCGGCCCATTCACATGGCAAAGATCGCCCGCAAGCTCCGCCGAAGCCACGCCTCCCCGCGGGGGGATGCCGTGCTGGCGTGGATGCAGTCGCTGTCCGATCCGACGCGCCTGCGCCTGCTTCGCCTGCTGGAGCAGCATGAGCTGGGCGTCGCCGAGCTGTGTGAGATTCTACAACTTCCCCAGAGCACGGTCAGCCGGCATCTGAAAGTGCTGGCGGACACGAGTTGGGTCGTCTCCCGCCGCGAGAGCACGACGCACCTTTACCGGACCATCCTGGACGAATTGGATCCGCCTAAGCGCGACCTGTGGCTCCTGGCCCGGCGGCAGACCGAGGAGTGGGCGACCGCCCAGCAGGACGAGCTGCGCCTCCGGCAGATCCTGGCCGCCCGGGCCGAGGGGCGCGGCTTCTTTGAAGGCATCTCCGCCGACTGGGACGACATCCGGGCCGAGCAATATGGCGTCGCCTTCGACCTTGCGGCCGCCTTCGCGCTGCTGCCGGCGGACGCGGTGGTCGCGGACCTCGGCTGCGGGACTGGGCGGACGGTGCGCGACCTGGCGCCCCATGTGAGGCGTGTGATCGGCGTGGACGCCAGCGGGCAGATGCTGAAGGCGGCGCGCAAGCGCCTGGCGGGGGTGCGGAACGTCGAGCTGCTCCAGGGGGAGCTGGCGGAGCTGCCGATCGAAGGCGGCGCCTGCGACGCGGCGCTGTGCGTGCTGGCGCTCTCGTACGTGGACGACGCGTCGGGCGTGGTGCGCGAGATGGCCCGCATTTTGAAGCCGGGCGGTCGTGCGGTGATCGTGGATCTGCTCCCCCACGACCGCGACGACTTCCGCCGGCAGATGGGGCAGCGCCACCGGGGCTTTGCCCGGGAACAGACCGAACAGATGCTCCGCGAGGCGGGCCTGCGCGACATCCGCGTCAACCCGCTCCCGCCGGAGCCGGAAGCGAAGGGCCCGGCGCTGTTCGCCGCGGCGGCGAGCAAGTGATCAGGAGCTGGCATGCGGCCGGACGACTCCTTCGTGGCTCGAGTGCTGGCAAGTGTTCGGCTCGGGATGACGCGCGAAGAGATGCGGGCCGCATTGGGCGAGCCGGACGACTGCGACAATGGCTCCCGACGCCGCAAGCTGCCGGTGGTTTACAAGTACAGCGATATCGAACTGCATTTTGATGAAGGTCACGACGGCCGCCTGTGGCTCGTGTACCTGGAAGACAAAGATAACAACGACCAGCCCCACGTGCTGCTGCGCAAGGAGAATCAACCGTGACGCTTACTGCCGACACTCCCGTGAAGAACCTCGAGAAGGTTCCGTTCGAATACCGCCTCAAGCCCGGCGCTTCGCTCGATGAGCTCAACGAGCTCGCCGAGTGGGGACGCAAGGAGATCGAGCTTGCCGAGAAGGAAATGCCCGGCCTCATGGCCTGCCGCGAGGAGTTCGGCGGCGCCAAGCCGCTCGCCGGCCTGAAGATCGGCGGGTCGCTCCACATGACCGTGCAGACGGCCGTCCTCATCGAGACGCTCACGGCGCTCGGCGCCGAGGTCCGCTGGTGCTCGTGCAACATCTTCAGCACGCAGGATCACGCCGCCGCCGCCGTCGTCGCCGGGCTGGGCGGGAGCATCTACGAGCCCAAGGGCGTCCCCGTCTTCGCGTGGAAGGGCGAGACGCTGGCGGAATACTGGGACTGCACCGAGCGCATGCTCGACTTCGGCGACGGGCGCGGCTGCGACCAGCTCGTGGACGACGGCGGGGACGCGACGCTGCTGATCACCAAGGGCGCCGAGTTCGCCCGCGCCGGCGGCAAGGTTCACTCGCCCGACACGACCGACAACGAGGAGTTCAAGGAGATCCTTCGCGTGCTGGCGGAGACGATGGCTGCCCAGCCCGACCGCTGGAGCAAGGCCGCCGAGATCTGCAAGGGCGTGACCGAGGAGACGACGACGGGCGTGCACCGTCTCTACGAGGCGGAGAAGAAGGGGACGCTCCTCTTCCCGGCGATCAACGTGAACGACTCGGTGACCAAGAGCAAGTTCGACAACCTCTACGGCTGCCGGCACTCGCTGATCGACGGGCTCAACCGCGCGACCGACGTGATGATGAGCGGCAAGATCGCCGTCGTCTGCGGCTACGGCGACGTCGGCAAGGGTTGCTGCCAGTCGCTCCGCGGCCAGGGCGCCCGCGTGATCGTGACGGAGATCGACCCGATCTGCGCGCTCCAGGCGGCGATGGAGGGATACGAGGTCAAGACGCTCGAGGACGTCCTGCCGGTCGGCGACATCTTCATCACGACGACCGGCAACTTCGACATCATCACCGCCGAGCACATGGCGAAGATGAAGGACAACGCGATCGTCGGGAACATCGGCCACTTCGACAACGAGATCGACATGGCCGGCCTGAAGAAGATCAAGGGGATCACGCGGACGAACATCAAGCCGCAGTACGACAAGTGGACGTTCCCGGACGGGCACAGCGTGCTGATCCTCGCCGAGGGTCGCCTTCTGAACCTCGGCTGCGCGACCGGCCACCCGAGCTTCGTGATGAGCGCCAGCTTCACGAACCAGACGATCGCGCAGATCGACCTGGCCCTCTACAACGCCGGGAAGCAGACGCTCAGCGGCGCGAAGTATGACCAGCGCAAGGTCTACGTCCTGCCGAAGAAGCTGGACGAGAAGGTCGCCCGGCTTCACCTGGAGAAGCTCGGCGTGCGGCTGACGAAGCTCTCGAAGGAGCAGGCGGACTACATCGGCGTCCCCGTCGAGGGGCCGTACAAGCCGGAGCACTACCGCTACTAAGCCTCTCCTGAACCGCCCGACCACGCCCGGCCGCCCCTTGCGGCCGGGCTTTTCGTTTCGCCGCCCGCGACGTGTACAAGGTCGAACCAGACTGCTTCGACGAATTGTTCCACGTGGAACATTCGCGCCTGGTGGTGCGCGCCCGTGCGCGCGTTCGACCGCATTCCGCCTGCTTGGACGCCTCCCACCCCTGCTGGCGCTCCGCCGCCAGGGTTCGGGGAGATTGTTCCACGTGGAACATCGCTACTGCGTGGTGCGCGCCGGAGGCGGCCGGCGCCCCCCGCCCGCCCC
>JAEZED010000058.1 GCA_023417885.1 Planctomycetota bacterium | reverse complement strand
GCGCAGGGCCGGCGCGCTCAGGCCCGGTTGAGCAGGCCGATGACCAGGAAGATCAGGAACAGGACGATCCCGATGATGAGGATGAACTTGCCGATGCCGGCGGTCATCCCGGCGGCGCCGCGGGCGCCCAGGACGTAGAGGATGATCGCGACGATGAGCAATACGACGCCGATTCCGATGAGCGTCTCCATGTGGTTCTCCGGTGGTTTGGGATGAGTTTTCGCGGGCGCCGGACAGAGGCAGGCGACCGATGGCGCCGGGCTCGGCATGAGCCTCGACAGGAGGAGACCGCACAACTCGTTGCCTCGACTGCCGTTGACGCCGCTGATCGACGGCAAAGGGGATGCCGCGCCATTGCGCAGGGTGACTTGCGCGCCCGGATAGCGGAATGTGTGAATATCGGACCTTGGCGAAGCCTTCGGATGTAGCGACGGACGTCAATGTGACGTTGTGCGGGAGGCCGGCAGGGGAGGTTCGACGGCACGCAGGACGAGCACGTCCGTCGACTGGAGGCTGTCGTTGTAGAGGCGGGTCGGGATTCGCGTCACCACCTCCCACCGGGCCCGCACCTCGGGAGCGAGGCGTTCCAGTCGCCGCGCGGTCGAGGTGGCGAACCCGTCGGCTGTGGCAAGCACGTGTTCGTCCGCCTCACGCACGCTCACCCCGCGCTCGATGGCGTACCAGCCGAGCGAAGGCTCCTTGTAGTGAACCATCAGCGCCTCGGGGGCGCCCGCGTCGTCGAGGGCGATCGCCACCCGCTCGGAGACGGTCAGCATCGGGACACGCCCGAGCCAGTCGAGGTAGGCGATGGCCACCACCAGCGGCATCCCGATCCCCGCCGCGACAAGGCCCGCGCGCAGGCGACGGCGCCACCAGGTCACAAGCAGCACGGCGCCCCAGGCAACTCCCGCGACCATTGCCGCGATGCTCGTCACCCCAAGCAACGCCGGGGCGACCGCGAAGCCGAGGGCCACCGCGCCGTAGATGACGGCCGCGGCGCGCAGGCCGGGCGGGGGCTCGCCGCGCCGGATCTGCCGCAGCGAGCGGACGATCCAGTCCGCGGTGAGCAGGGCGAGCATCGGGAAGACCACCAGGAGGTAGTGGGGCAGCTTCGTGGCGACGAGCTCGAACATGATCCACGGCCCGATGCAGGCGGCCAGTGCGAAGCGGATGAGCGGATCGTCGCGCCGCCTCCACGTGCCGATGAGCGTTGCGGGGAGCAGCACGCTCCAAGGGAACCAGGTTCCGAAGATCACGAGCAGGTGAAACCCGGGCGGCTGCCCATGTCCCTCGAGGCCGCGCACGCTCCGGCCGGCGACGTCGTGCCCCAGTGCGGTGGCGAGAAAGGTCGGCTCGCGCAGGGAGATCATCAGGAGCCAGGGGCCGCATACAAGCAGGAGAATGGCAACGCCCAGCCCCACGTGCAGCCGGCGCACCGACGCCTGCCCCGACTCACCGCTTCGCCGCGGCTCGTCCCGAAGAGGCGCGGACGGCGCATCCGTCCGGATGACCAGGCTTTTCGCGCGCCTTCCCCAGGCCGGCAGTCGCGGGAGCGCCCACCAAGCCAGCAGGGTCATGAGCAGCACGCCCAGGATCACCGGCCCCTTGAGCAGGCCCCCCAGGCCGATCGCCGTCCAGAGGACGGCGGCGTTCGTCAGGTCGCGCCCGCGCCGGAGGACCAGGCGCAGCAGGCAGAGCTGCACGATCGCCACGCACAGCAGCAGCACGCCGTCGATCACGCCCACCTTCGCAACCCCCAGCACCAGCACGCTCGTGCCAAGTGAAAACGCCGCCCATCCGGCTCGGCGTCGGCCCGCGAGCGGGGCGAGCCCCCACGCGATCAGCAACACCGTCGCCGCGCACGCCAGTGCGCCGGGGAGGCGCACGGCGAACTCGCCCGTCCCCAACAGCTTCATCGCCCCCGCCTGGAGCCAGTAGATCGCAGGGGGCTTGGCGGTACGCACCTCCCCCAGGAAGCGTGGCACGACCCAATCGCCCGCTGCGAGCATGGCCCGGCTGGTCACGGCGTAGCGCGGCTCGTCGCGGTCGAACAGCGGGACGCGCCCGTTGCCGGCGAGGTAGATCGCAAGCAGTCCCGCCGCGAGGAAGGCCGTCGCAATGAGATAGAAGCTTCGCCGCGTCACGGTTGCGATTGGCAGACGCCGAGCCGGTGCTGGTATGGTGGGCCGGATGATCGGCTGGATCGTACTGCCGTGGCTCGTCGCGGGATGCCTGACCGCCGCTTCCGCGCCGCCGGCGGCCGGGGTGCCGGTGGAGCGCGTG
The DNA here is from genome assembly GCA_023417885.1 of Planctomycetota bacterium. Lineage (GTDB taxonomy): Bacteria > Planctomycetota > Phycisphaerae > Tepidisphaerales > Tepidisphaeraceae > JAEZED01. Next base: position 35,702 of record JAEZED010000058.1, on the reverse strand, counting down.
GCGTTCGGCTCCGGGCTCGACCAGGATCGCTCCGCCCCGATCCTCGACGCCATCTTCGCCTTCGGGCCGGACACCTTCGTCTTCCTCGGCGACAACGTCCGTGCTGGCGGGGCCGACATGCAGCGACTCGCCAGGGCTTATGAAGCGCTCGGAAGCTCGCCCGGCTACCAGCGCCTGCGGGAGCGTTCGCGCGTCTTCGCCGTCTGGGACGACCAGGACCTGGGGGAACCCGGGGCGTCGGCGGGGTATTCACACCTTGAGGCGGCGCGGCAGTTGATGCTCGATTTCTTCGGCGAGCCCGCCGACAGCCCCCGGCGGCAGGGGGAGGGGAACTACGGCGCCCTCACGCTCGGCCCGCCCGGGCGTCGCGTGCAGTTCATCCTGCTCGACACGCGCTGGTTCCGCACGCCGGTGAAGATCGATGAGGAGGATCGGCGCATCCCCGCCGAGGGGCCGGAGGCGGCGCTGCTCGGGGAGGCGCAGTGGGGCTGGCTGGAGGAGGTGCTGACGGAGCCGGCGGAGATTCGCGTCGTCTGCACGAGCACGCAGGTGCTGAACACGCTCCATCCCGACGGGAAGTGGGCGGACTGGCCGGAGGAGCGCCGCCGCCTGCTGGCACTGATCCGACGCCACGCGGGGGATGTGCTGGTGCTCAGCGGCGGGCGGCTCCATGGGGAGATGAGCATCGACCACTTCACCTCCGCCGGGCGCGAGAACGTGCTGGTGGAGACGACGGTGGGCGGCTTTAACGAGGCGCGCGCGCGGCAGGGAGATCGCGACGAGCCGAGCGACTTCCGCGCCGGGGACATCCATTACGAGCCCAACTTCGGCACGCTGGAGATCGACTGGCGCCAGCGCATCGTGACGGTGTCGATCCGCAACGAGCGCGGCGGGGCGCTCAAGCAGGTGCAGCTCCGCATGCAGGAGGACCCGGAAGCCGAATGACGACTCCCGGTGAAACCGCCGCAAGGCTCGGGCGTCACGACTCCTGCGGCGTCCTGCGGCTACTGTTGCTGCCCGAACGCCGCGCCGTTTCGCCTTGCCTCTGGTGACTTGCCCGCCCTGTACTGGACCATCCTCGCCCTGACGGCCGCCGGCGCGGTGGCGGTGATGCTGGAGCGCCGGGGGCGCCTGGCGTCGCCGGCGATCGAGGTGCAGCGCGACGTGAAGCGCGAGACGCAGTTTCTCGTGCAGTACGGGCAGTTCATGTGCATCGTCATCGCCTGCGCCCTGATCCTGACCCTCGACGGGCTGGACGACTGGAAGCGGGCACTGGCGCTGGCCCTGTCGGCGGTGATCACGCTTGGCGTGACGCACGCCGCCAAGCGCCTGTTCGGTCGCATCCGTCCGGGGCGCGAGCGCGACGGGCATGCGAAGGGCGCGTTCCTCGGGCCGACGTGGCGACGGCTGTCGTGGCGCGAGAGCTTCCCGAGCAGCCACGCCGCCGGCGCTTTCGCGACGAGCGCGGTGCTGTACGAGCTTTACCCGCAGGGAGCGATTGTCTGGTGGTCGCTCGCGGGGGTGACGAGCCTGCTGCGCTGGATGCTCGATGCCCACTGGATGAGCGACGTGCTGGTGGGCAGCGCGTTCGGCATCGCGTGCGGGATGCTCGCGGTGGGGCTGGTGGGGGCGTGAGCGCCGCTTTACGCAGGCCGGGCCAGGGAGGGGTGAGGAGAGTGGAGCTGCATGCACTGGCGCTTTGACGAGGTTGCCGATGCGGTGGAGCGCGTGCTGGGGCGCGCAGAGGAGGGGCTGCGCCTCGAGCAGGCGGTCTACGGGCTCGATGCGATGAAGGAAACGAAGCTCCAGGCCGTGCTGGCCGACGGGCTCGCCGCCGACGGCTTCTGCGAGGTGGTGCGCGAGGCGCATTATCCTTCCTCGCTCGTGCACAAGCGGCCGAGCCGGCAGCGCTGCGATCTCGTGCTCACGCCGCCGGGCCGGCCGCTGGTGAACGCCGAGACGATCGACCTCTTCACCGCGCCCAATGCCTGCGGCCCGACCGAGGCACTCTGGCTCGAGGTCAAGGCGGCATACCAGTTCCACGAAGGGGGCCGCGCCCACGGCGGATATGGCGACCAGTGGCGCAACGCCACCGTGAAGGACCTTGCGAAGATGGAGGCGGACCCGCTCATCCGGCACGCGGGCCTGCTGTTGATCGTCTTCACCGGCGGGCGCGACGTGCTGGCGAAGGATCTGGAGCTCTTCGAGGATGTGCTGGCGAGCAAGGAGGTGCTGGCGGGCTTCCGGCAGGTGCGTTCGATCGACATCCTGGAGCGCAACGGCCACACTACCGCGACCGTCGCCCTCTGGCCGACCATCCAGCGCGGCGCGGAACTCCAGTAGCAAAGGCTCCCAGCCTCTGCCCTCCGGCGGCCGCTCGTACGGCTGGGTAAGAGCAGCGGTCGCAAGCCTCTGCTGCTGGCGCATTCGCCGCTAGAGTTGTCCGCTTGGCCGAGCCGCGCAACATTCTCGTCATCCTTCCGACCTGGGTCGGCGACTGCGTCATGGCGACGCCGACGCTCCGCGCGCTGCGGCAGCGCTTCCCCGAGGCACGCATCACCGGCCTCTGCCGCCGAAACACCAAGCCGCTCTTCGCCGGGATGCCGTGGCTCGACCGCGTCATCAGCCATCGCTCGCGGCTGAATGTCATGCGCCTGGCCAACCGGTTGAAGCGCGGCGGCTTCGACACCGCCATCCTGCTTCCCAACGCCTTCCGGGCGGCGCTGCTGGCGAAGACGGCGGGCATCCCGCGGCGGATCGGGTATGACCGCGACGGGCGCGGCTTCCTGCTGACCGACAAGCTCCTGCCCCCGAAGGCGGGCGGCAGGTTCGTCGTCACGCCGACCCTGCGCTACTACCTCGGCATCGCCGGCTATCTCGGCGCGGACGTGAGCGACCGCCGCATGGAGCTGTTCGTCACGGGAGCCGAGCAGCGCGCCGCCGACCGCGTGCTCGCGGCGGCGGGCGTCCAGGTCGCTTCGCCCCGTCCCTGGGTGCTGCTGAATCCCGGCGCGCGCTACGGGGCCGCCAAGCTTTGGCTGCCGGAGTACTTCGCGCAGGTGGCCGACAGGCTGGCGGATGAGCAGAACGCGACGGTGATGGTGTCGGCGGCGCCGAACGAGCGGCCGATCGTGGAGGAGATCCGCCGCCACGCGCAGCGGCCGTTCGTTGATCTTTCGGCGCACGGCATGACGCTGGGCGCGCTCAAGGCGCTCTGCGGGCGCGTGGACCTGATGATCACGAACGATACCGGCCCGCGCCACATGGCGGCGGCGATGGGGACGCGGGTGATCACGCTCTTCGGCCCGACCGACCCGAAGTGGACGACGATCGACTACCCGCTGGAGGTGGAGCTGTTCGAGAAGGTCTTCTGCGGCCCCTGCCAGCGCAAGATCTGCCCGCTCGATCACCGCTGCATGACCCAGCTTCGCCCCGAGCGCGTCTACGACACCGCCCTCGGCCTGCTCCGGACGAACGCGCGCCTGCCCGTGCTCCCATGAAGCACCAAGCCGCGGCTCCGCGAGCCGCAGGAATGACGCGGGTTGGCTTTTGGTGTGCGTCGCGCCCTGATCTGTGCGCGCCGTCACCCCGATCTGCGCCACGCAGTGCCGCGGCTATGGGGTCGCACAACGCTAGACTTTCCGCGTGAGCAGCGGCGATCGCCTGCACATCGAGGAACCATGGCGCCGGCCGCTCGCCGGCGCCGGGCTCGACACGCCCGAGGCGTGGTGGACGGACGCGCGCATCCAGATCTGGCGCGACATCCGCGAGCGCCAGAACGGCCTGCTCACGCTGGGGGACGGGCGCTTCCACGTCAAGCGGCTCCGCCCGCCGCACGGGCTCGAGGTGAATCGTGAGGTCGAAGGCATCCGCCTGCTCGAGGCGGCGGGAATCGACACGGTGCCGCTGGTCGCCTGGGGGCAGTCGGGCGACGGGCGCGGCCTGCTCGTCACGAGCGACCTCGCCGGCTTCCGCCCCGCAGACCGGCGCCTGGCGGAGGGTGAGCCGTTCGCGCGGATCTCCAGTGCGACGGCCGCCGTCGCGGGCAGGCTCCACCGCGCGGGACTTCATCACCGCGACCTCTATCTCTGCCACTTCCTGCTGAACGACGCGGGAGACGTTCGGCTGATCGACGCCGCGCGCGTGCGCCGCCTCCCCTGGCTTCGGCGGCGGCGCTGGATCGTGAAGGATCTCGCCCAGTTCCGCTACAGTGCCCGGCAGGCCGGCGCCAGCGAGGCGGAGCTGGATGCCTGGCTTGCGGATTGGTGCGGCGATGGATGGGACGCCCGGCGGATGCGCCCGGGCGTGGTGCGCAAGGCGGCCTGGATCGCCCGGCACGACGCGCGACTCGCGCAGTCGCAGCCGGAGCGCTACGCGACGCTGCGGGCGCGTGAATAGCGGCGGCCTGCCCGGCGGGGGCGGTTTTGCGCTGCAAAGGCGGGAGGCGTGCCGTAGAGTCAGGCTCCGCTCCCCCGAATGAAAGGAACCAGCATGGCCAAGCAGTACAACAGTCCGCCCGAGATGCAGATCGACCCCTCCAAGGACTACACGGCGACTATCAGCACCAACCGGGGCGACATCAAGGTGCAACTCTTCGCCGCCGAGGCGCCCAAGACGGTGAACAACTTCGTCTTCCTCGCCCGCGAAGGGTTCTACGACGGCGTCACCTTCCACCGCGTGATCAGCGACTTCATGATCCAGGGGGGCGATCCGAGTGGCACTGGCACGGGCGGCCCAGGGTACAAGTTCGCCGACGAGCCGGGCGCGCTGAACCTGAAGCACGACGGCCCGGGCATCCTCTCGATGGCCAACGCCGGCCCGAACACCAACGGCAGCCAGTTCTTCATCACGCACGTGCAGACGGACTGGCTCAACGGCAAGCACGGCGTCTTCGGCAAGGTGACCCAGGGGCAGGACATCGTGGATTCGATCAAGCAGGGGGACAAGATGACCAGCGTCACGATCAACGAATCGTGACGCGTCGGGCTTCGCGCCCACCGCATCACCCGGAAGGAGATCAACGAAGATGAACGCGATATACAGGAAGATGCCGCTGCGCCTGGTGCCCGCGGCGGTCGTGGCGGCGGCCTGCATGGTCGCCGGCTGCGACACCGGCGATGAATACGCCTCGACCGATACGGATCGCTCACCGAACGCGGTACGCGCCGGCGGAGCGGGCAGCGACGCCCCCACGGCGGCCGGCGAGGCGGCGGGCATGACCGTCCAGCCGCGCGGCGACGCGCAGAAGCAGTGGAACGAGCCGCCGGCCATGACGATCGATACCGCCAAGACCTACCACGCCACGATCAAGACGAACCAGGGCGACATCAGGCTCGAGCTGTTCGACGACGCGGCTCCGAAGACGGTGAACAACTTCGTCTTCCTCGCCCGCGAGGACTTCTACGACGGGACGATCTTCCACCGGGTGATCAACGACTTCATGATCCAGGGGGGCGACCCCACCGGCACCGGCACCGGCGGGCCCGGCTACCGCTTCGAGGACGAGACGTGCGGCAACCCGCACAAGCACGAGCCGTTCACCCTCAGCATGGCCAACGCCGGCCCGAACACCAACGGGAGCCAGTTCTTCATCACCGAGCGCGCCACGGCCCACCTCGACGGCCGGCACACCGTCTTCGGGCGCGTGGTCGAGGGACAGGACGTCGTCCAGAAGATCACCGACGTTCAGACCGACGCCCGCGACCGGCCCGTCCAGGAGGTGCGCATCGAGGATGTCGTGATCGAGGAGCAGGAGGGCGCTCCCACCACCCGGCCGGCGGGCGAATAGGCAGCTTCTCCGGTCAAGGACGAACACAACAAAAAGCGGGTGCCGCGATCGTCGCGGCACCCGCTTGTCTTTCGAGTCGGGATGACACTCACTCGGCGCTGGCGGTTTCGGCGCCGCCGCCGTCGCGCTTGGCGATCAGCTCGGGGATGAGCGTCTCGAGCTTGCCGCGGGCATTGGTGCTGTGGAGGTTCCCGTCGGCGTCGAGGATGAACACCGCAGGGATCGAGTTGATGCCCCAGGCGGTGCTGAACTCGCCGTCCCAGAACGCGCCTTGGTAGTACTGCGGCCAGGTGATCTCGTTCTCCTTGCAGTACTTCAGCAGCGCGTCCTTCCCGCCGTCCACCTCGGCCCGGTCGAGGCTGATGCCGACGAACTCAACGCCCTTGTCCTTGTACTCGGCGTAGAGCTTCTTCATCGTCGGCATCTCGGCGATGCACGGGCCGCACCAGGTCGCCCAGAAGTCGATCACGACGACCTTCCCCTTCAGGTCCTCGTTCGTGATCTGCTCACCGCTGAGCGCGTCCGTGAAGGCCAGCTCGAAGGGCTTGCCCACGCTCTCGGCCTGGCGGATCTTCCCGGCCGTGTACTTCGTGGCGCGGCTGTCCGGGAAGGCCTCCAGCGTCGCCTTCAGCCGCTCGATGCGCTTCTCGCCGGTGGTCGCGTCGGCGATGCGTCCCATCATCGCGCCGACCTGCTCCTGCCCGGGATACTCGGCGAGCAGCTTCTGGACCGCCTCCCAGGCGGCGTCGGTGTCGTTGCGATCGACCATCATCATCGCCGACACGTCCATGAGCTTCAGCTGCGGCTCCAGCTCCTTCGAGATCTTCCCGCTCTCCAGCAGCGTCGCGATCAGCTCGCGCGCCTCGGCGGGCTGGCGCATCAGCGCCTGCACCGTCTCCACCGCGATCTGCGGCGCCTGGGCGTGGTCGGGATAGGCCAGCAGAAACTCCCGGCCGATCCGCGCGCGCTCCTGGGTGGCGGCGTTCTGCTTCTGGACATACTCCCGGACGTAGGCCTGGTCGCCGCGCTTGCTCGGGTCGTATCGCGGCATCTCGACCGCGCGGTACGCCGCCAGAAGCTCCTCGGCGCTCCTGGCTTGGTCCTGCGTGCTGATGAACTGCGCTTCGTCGCCCGAGCAGCAGGAGCCTGCTTCCTGGGCAAGGGCGACACCAGCGGGCAGGCACAGGCCGACGGCGGCGGAAAGGATCATTCGCGTGGAACGGGTCATCTATGACTCCTCTAGAGGGTTCGGCAGGCGAACGGCCGACGGACGGTCCGATCGCCCATGTTGCGTTCCCTGGTTCACGCCGCCCGCGGGCCCAGGTTGCAGTCTGCGACTGCCACCCAGCTTACACGACGCCCCTGCGGAAGGGGAGCCGGACCCCGGCCAAACGAAAAAGGCGCGCCCCGCTCGGGGGCGCGCCTGGTTCGTAAGTCGCAACGGGTCGGAGCGGTCAGTGCCGGAGGCTCTCGAGGTACCGGCCCTTAGTTCCGAGGTTGCGGCGGCGAAGGAAATCGACCATCTCCCGCACCCGCGGATTCAGGCCCGGGTCGGCCATCAGCTCCGAGATCGCCACGCTCATCGGCGTCCGCTTGGCGTAGAAGAGCCGGCGGGCCGCGATCTCCAGGGCGGCGATCTCCTCGTCGCTCATTCCGCCGCGCCGGAGGCCGACGACATTCACCCCGCGGATCTCGTCCGCCCCGTCCACCTTGACGTACGGGGGAACGTCGTGGTGGATGCGGCTGTAGGCGCCGGCGAAGACGAAGTCGCCGATGCTGACGAAGTGGTGCAGGGCGGCGGCGCCCATGAGGCTCACGCGGTTGCCGACGTGGCAATGCCCGGCGAGCATCACGTTGTTCGCGAAGATGCAGTCGTTGCCCACCGACACGTCGTGGCCCAGGTGGACGTTGACCATCAGCAGGTTGCGGTGCCCGAGGCGCGTCATCCCGCCGCCGGCCTCGGTGCCGACGTGGATCGTGACCGCCTCGCGGATCATGTTCCCGTCGCCGATGACCAGGCGCGTCGGCTCCCCCTTGAACTTCTTGTCCTGCGGATTGGCTCCGAGAACGGCGTTGGGGAACACCTCGTTGTCGCTGCCGATGCTGGTGTGGCCGGTGATGGTGACGTTGTTGTGAAGCCGCGTCCCCGGGCCGATCGTCACGTGCGGGCCGATCACGCAGAAGGGGCCGACCTCCACGTCCGCGGCCAGCTCGGCGCGCGGGTCGATCACCGCCAGCGGGTGAATGCGCGGGGAGGCGACGTCGTCGTCTCCCCACGGCTTGGGCGCGACGCCGGGTGCCGTCCGCTGCACCGGGCGGCGCAGCCAGAGCCGGTCGCGCAGCCGAAGGCCGCCCGCGGCGGAATCCGACTGCGTCTTGAAGGCGGACGGGCTCAGGTCGGCCGAATCCGCATCGAGCGAATCCGCCGTTGCCGTCGCGCCGCCTGACCCATGGCCGGTGGCCTGGGCGTGGTCGCCGGGGAAGAAATAGCCGGTAAGACTATCGAGCAGTTTGGACATGGCAGTCACCGCCGAGCGGCTCGTGGCGAATCACGTTCGAGAAGGTGCGAGCTTCGGGCGGAGCGAGCAAGATGCTTGTGAAACGCGCTCCGAACAAACGGAAAATCCTCACGCACTCTCGAACCGGGCGCCGGGGCCGAAGCAGGAGACGCTCCTCTTACGGCCTTCGGACGCCTCGCCCGTTTGCCAGGGGCGGGTCCGGTTGTCGCCATTTTTCCACCCGGGCCGGCGGGCCGGCTGCGGGCAGCGAAACGGCAGGCTCCATCAGCGTAACAGCCGGCAGGCCGCTTGTCACACCCCGGCATCACCGCCGGAAGGCGCCGCGACTGCGACTGTATGACCCCCTTTCCCGGGGGTCACAGCACCGCCGGCCTGGACGCAATGTCCCGATCCGGCAGGTGCGGCCGTCACTCCTTGACTGGCCATTTCAGTTATCGGGCCTTGGGGCCACGCCCCTCCAGCGAATCCCGAAACCGATTCGTGTTACTCCCTCCGGCGCCCGTGGTTCGGTCAAATGCGCCGGAAGTCGCTTTGACGCAGCCGACCGGGGCGCCCCCGCCTCAACCCGTCTCGGCGTCGACCAGCATGAACTTGATGTCCGCCTCTGCCGCCAGCCGCTCGCAGACGTAGGCCGAGCAGCGCACATGCCCCGTCCGGCTCTTTACGCGGACGGCCTCTGCCTCGAGCACGAGCTGATCGCCCGGCACGACGGGCTGTCGCAGTTTCACCTTGTCCATGCTCAGCAGCACCGCGAGCTTCCCGGTGTTGTCGAGCTTCCGGCTCAGCAGGATGCCGCCGAGCTGGGCCATCGCCTCCACGATGAGCACGCCGGGGAAGATCGGGGCGCCCGGGTAATGGCCCAGGAAGAAGACGTCCCCCATCGTGATGTTCTTCAGCCCGATCGCCCGCTGATCCCCCTCGATCCTCAACACACGGTCCACGAGAAGCATCGGGAAACGGTGTGGAAGAATTCGTTGGATCTTGCGGATATCCAGCGCCGCCTCCGCCGCCGGCCGGCCGATCAGCTCCCGGAAATCGGGCGCCGGCGCCAGCTCCTCCGGGGCGGGGCAGGAGAGCGTCGCCAACGTTCCGCCGGCCTCGATCTCCAGAAGTCGCCGGGCGAGGGTGTGATTGAGTTCGTGCCCGCTCTTGTGCGCCACCAGCCTGCCGAAGACGGGCCGGCCCACCAGCGACAGGTCGCCGATCAGGTCGAGCACCTTGTGCCGGACGCACTCGTCCGGAAAGCGGAAGCTGTTGTCGATCGGCCCGCTCTCCCCGATCACCACCACGTCGGAATAGGAGAGGTGCTGCCCCATTCCCCGCTCGCGCAGCGCCTCCACCTCCGCCTCGAAGACGAACGTCCGCGCCGGGGCGATGTCGCGACGGAAGTCGTCACCCGCCTCCCCGTTGAACAGGCGGAAGCAGTAGACCTGCCGGCCGACGGGCGCCGGGGCCTCGAACGTGTAGACGATCTCCAAGTGATCCGTCGGCCCAGGAAGGGCGGCCAGCGTTGCCTCGCCGTACTGCACCTGAACCGGCTCGCGGATGATGAGCGGCTCGATCCCCGCCGCCTCCTGTTCCTCGACGCCCGCCTCCTCGATCGCGTCGACGAACGGCTGGCTGGAGCCGTCCCCCATCGGCAACTCGCCGCTGCTGGTCTGTGAGAGCTCGATCTCGGCGTTTCGGATGCCCATCCCGGCGACGGCGGCCAGGCAGTGCTCGACCGTCTCGACGCTCAGCGTGCCGTTGCGGAGGGCGGTGCGCCGCGGCACCTGCATGACGTGCTCGACGGTGGCGGGGATGACGCTGCGGACGCCGTCGTGCTCGCGGACGAAGGTGATGCCGCTGCCCGGCCCGGCGGGCCGGAGGGTGAGCGTTGCCGGCTCACCGGAGAACAACCCCGGCCCTTCGATGGTGGCGGGACGGCGGAGGGTGGTTTGCGGCAGGGTGCTCACGACAGAAGCGCTTCCATGATGCCGGCGAGGGCGGAGAGAGGTCCGGTAACGGCGGCGATCCGTCGTCCGCCGTCAGCGTCCGCGCAAAGAATAGACGCCAGTCTACCAATCTTCCCGTGCCGCAGCACGCTGCGGGCTATGGCTGGGGGACGGATGCCGCGGAAGATGCACCCCTTGCGGAGCGGGCCCGGGGAACCCAAACTACGCGGCTTATCGGACGCGGTTCCCGCGAGCGGCACTTCGCGCTCATATCACGCGGGGTCGCGTGCCGACGAAGGAAGTCCCGGCACCGACTCTGCCGGGCCCGCCCCGGCTGACCCGGGACAACTCTCTCGATCAGATCCTGAAGGAGCTCTGCGTGCGTCAACGACCCTCTTCCCTTCCCCGCACCGCACCGGCGGGTCGCCGAATCGCCCGGGTGCGCCGGCTTCTCTCGACCGCCGTCGCCGCCGTCGTCGCGGCGGGCATGGCCGGCTGTGAGAGTAAGAGCTTCCTAAACCCCGGCGAACTCGTCGATCCGGACAGCTCCAACCAGCTTCGCGGCGATGGCACGGTGCGCCCGCGCATCCAGAACATCCTCTCCGAGCTCGACCTGGGGGTCACGCCCGTCGCGGACGCCTTCACCCAGGCGCGCGACGTCGCTGCGCAGGACCTCCTCGTCAACGCCCAGGACTACCGGATCGGCCCGTCCGACCTCGTCCAGCTCTCCATCACCGATCCGGGCGAGGCGCAGCCGTCGTTCGTGCAGCCGCTGCGCGTGAGCGAGACCGGGCGCATCACCCTCCCGGACATCCGGGGGGACGAGCGCCTGGTGCAGGTCGACGGACTGACGGAGCAGGAGGCGGTCGGACGCATCGAGCAGGCCTACATCGAGGCGGGCATGTACACCGTGCCCCCGAAGGTCTCGCTGATCGTCGTGGAGCCCAACAGCAAGGTCTACAACATCAACGGCAACGTCGCCGCACCCGGCAGGTACGTCCTGACCAAGGCTGACTTCCGGATGCTCGACGCCTTCACCAACGCGCGCGGCACGGCAGATCCGGAGTACAGCAGCGAGTACGTCTACGTGATCCGCTCGCTTCAGCGGAGCCAACCGGTCCCGCAGGTGCCCGTCCGGCCGGGAACGCAGCAGCAGGGGGATCCGCTGGATCCCAATCAGCCCGGTTCGTCGGTCGAGGAGGAGGATTGGCCCTTCGACCAGCCGACTTTCGCCAGCGCCCAGGGCCAGCCGGCGGGCAACCAGCCGGGCGGGTTCCAGTTCCAGGCGCCCCCGGAGCCGACGGACTGGGAGATCATCCGCGTCCCCCTCCAGGAACTGCTCCGCGGCCAGCTCAAGTACAACATCGTGATCCGCCCCGAGGACACGATCATCGTCCCCCCGCCGGTGACGGGCGAGTTCTTCGTCGGCGGGCACGTGGTGCAGCCGGGCGTCTTCTCGATCCTGCCGGGTCGGCAGATCACGATGAAGCAGGCAATCGTCTCTGCCCGGATGTTGGACGAGGTCGCGATCCCCGGCCGGACACAACTCATCCGCCGCGTCAACGACCAGGATGTCTTCGTCCGGGTGGACCTGGCGAAGGTCTTCGTCGGCGAGGAGCCGGACATCTACCTCCAGCCGGACGACATGATCCTCGTCGGAACGAACGCGGTCGCCCCGTTCCTGGCGGCTTTCCGCAACGGCTTCCGCGTGAGCTACGGCTTCGGATTCCTCTACGACCGCAATTTCGCGTATGACCGCGACGACGGACCGTTCGGCTTCTGAGCCCGGTGGATCACTGGTCTTGACGCCCCCGGCCCCCGCGAAGGCGGCCGGGGGCGGCTTTTTTTCGAAACCGCCCCTGTTCAGGGGCGTAACAATCGAACAATCGCGGCGGGGGCAGGACATCACCCTGAGGGCGGGGAAATGGTTTGTCTTATGCTCCCCCAGCGGCCAGAATAGCGTTCCAGTTCTGGCCTTCAGCCTGCACGAGCCGTCGTCTTTCGAAGCCGAGCGGGAGAGTCTTCGCCTGTGAGCAGTCCTTCAACCACGTCCCAGAGCCATGCCGATGCGTCGGGCCGGCTCGGCGCCCAAGGCGGCGCCACCGGGCTCTCGCCCGCCGCATGGGGGCAGGTCGCCGTCGTGGCGGTGCTGTTCACTGCGCGCTTCTGGCCCAACCAGCGCCGGCTCTGGCTCAAGACCAATCCGATCAATGGGACGGAGTGGGGCGACTGGTCCCACACGATCCTGGTGCCGATCGTTGGCCTGGCCTACCTGTGGCTTCGTCGCGATGAGCTCCTGGCTGCGCCGGTGCGGCCGCTGCTCGTCGACGGCTCGAGCCGTGCCCGCTGGGTGGGCGGCGCCGTGATGCTGGGGCTGGGGCTCCTCGGCTATGCGCTTTTTTCCTACGGCCCCGGTCACCTGCTGGTGGGCCGGACGCTCGCGGAATACGTCGGGCCGGCGGCGCTGGGCGTCGGGGTGGTGGGCCTGCTGGCACTGATGTTCGACTGGGGCATGGGCACGCTGCTGTCGGGGCTGCTGCTCGCTGGCTACGGCATCTGGCCGGGGCAGAACGACTACCTGAAGGACGTGGGCATGGTGCTGACGCTTTTCGGGATCGTCCTGACGCTGACGGGCTGGAGCGTGATGCGGATCGCCTGGTTCCCGATCGTCTACCTGATCTGCGCGATTCCCTGGCCCGGCCTCGTCTACACGAAGATCGCGATTCCGCTCCAGTACCTGGCGGCCAAGGTGGCGGTGATCGTGCTGAATCTGGCCCAGGTCGATTCGCTCGTGGAAGGGACGCGGATCGTGATCGAGAAGTCGGGGGGCGAGTCGCGCGTGCTGAACGTCGCCGAAGCGTGTGCCGGCATGCGGTCGCTGATGACCTTCATCACGCTGGCGGCGGCGATGGCGTTCCTGTCCTTCTCGCGCCCGCTCTGGCAGAAGCTGGTGATCGTCGCCTCGGCGGTGCCGATCGCGATCCTGTGCAACGTGATCCGGGTGAGCGGGGTCGGCCTGCTGGACGTCTACGTCACGGAGGAGGCCAGCGCCGGCTTCTCCCACCAGTTCGCCGGCATGATCATGCTGATCCCGGCACTGATCATGTTGCTGGGCGTTGGCTGGGTGCTGGATCAGCTCGTGATCGAGGAGGTCGAGGAAGATCCGGCCGAGGCGTCCCTGCCCGCCGGGCAGACCGCGTTTGGCGCGACGAAGGGAGGGGCCTGAGTGAACAACCTTCAGCCGCAAGCGATCGAGTATGCCTCGGCGGGCACGGGTTCGGGTTCGAACCCCGCTCGCCGCCGCGCGGTGGCGCTGGTGATGGTCTGCGGGCTCCTGCTGCTGGCGGCGGTGGGGCTCAACGCGAGCGTCGCGGCGCTGAAGCTGAGCTTCCAGAAGGAGGCGGTTCCGCTGCGTGCCCCGGTGGCAGGCATCCCGGGAGAGCTGGGGCCGTGGGTTCAGGTGAACGTGGACGAGCGCTTCCCGGAGGAGATCGAGGAGGCGCTGGGGACGCTGGAGTACATCCAGCGCATCTACGTTGACAGCCGCAAGGCCGACCCGCACGTCCTGGAGAAGTGGCGCGCCGCCGAGGTCAAGAGCCCGGAGCTGCGCGACGAGCTTCACCAGAGCGTTGTGGCGCGCGACCCGCTTTCGGCGGTCGTGCTGCACGTGGCCTACTACACCGGTGCGGTGGACACGGTGCCCCACATCCCGGACCGCTGCATGGTGGCGGGGGGCTTCGACCCGGTCGGCCGCACCGAGGCGCCGCTGGACCTGGGCGACCGGCAGATCCGGACAAGCTTTGTGCAGTTCGAGGAGCGTGCGGGGCGCGCGCGGCCGACGACGCTGAGCGTCGCGTATTTTTTCCAGGTCAACGGCGATTATGAGTACGACGCGATCACCGGCGTGCGCAAGCGGCTCCAGGATCTGACGGAGAAATACGCATACTTCGCGAAGATTGAACTGATGACGCAGTCGCCAGGGCAGACCGAGCCGGAGGCGGCGCAGCAGGCGATGAGCGACTTCCTGGTTCACGCCCTGCCCGCGATCGAGCAGGTGCTTCCGGACTGGGACGAGGTGACGTCGCAGGGGCAGTAGGTGGGCACGGCGTCGCGCGCGACGGCCGGCGGCAGGCAGGGCTTCTCACGGTTTTCTCATGGCTCGTAAACGACGACGGCTGAATGTTCGGTTTCTGGTGATCCTTGTCAGCGTCGCCGGCGTGCTGCTGGTGGGGCTGGCGGTCGGGGCGTGGTGGTACAAGGACAGCCCCGGCCGCGCCGTCCGGCGCGCGCAGGAGGCGGAGGCGCGGGGCGACTGGGAGAAGGCCGCCGAGCAGTGGGCTAAGGCATGGAAGGCCTCCAACGACCCGACGTTCCAGCTCAACGCCATCGACGCCTCGCTGAAGCGCACCGCCGACGAGAACGGCTCGGAACTGCTCCAGCAGATCCACCAGAGCTACGTGACGCTGCTTGCGGCCGATCCGACGATGCTCCCGGCGCTGCGCGGCCAGATGCGCCTGCTCGCCAATCACCGCAGCTTCGCGGCGCCGAGTCCGACGAACACGACGCGCGACGTGCGCCGCCTGGCCTCCGATGTCCTGAAGCAGGAGCCGGATGATTCCGAGGCGCGCACCCTCTACGCCCTGGCGACGATCAACCTCCAGCCCTTCACGGGCGAGGGAATCAGCGAGCAGGACGTGCGGCAGGCCGAGTTGGAGCTGCGCTCCGTCGCGGAGACGGATCCCGGCGACGGCCTTGCGGTGCTGAGCCTGACCCAGCGGATGCTCCAGCGCGCCGACCAGGCCCGCGTCGCCGGCAATCCTCAGTCGGCTCTGGAACTCTGGCAGGAGACGGTGCTCGTGCTCGACAACGTTGTCGCGCGGCACGGCCGGGTACCGCCGACGCCGACGCCGACGCTGGACGACATCAGGCTCCAGTGGCGCATCGGGCAGGCCTACACGACGGCGGCCCGCGTCAAGCCGATCCTCGATGCCGCCAAGCTCCAAGCCGACGGCACGCCGGCGGAGCAGATCGACGTCAACCAGCTTTCTGCCGATCCGGTCGTGGTGGAGGTGGCCGAGAAGGGACATCAGCACGTGGCGGCGGCCCGCAACGCGCTGGATGACGACCGGGACGTCCTGAAGGACGCCTATCGCGACATCCGCATGTCATATGCCGACGCGCTGGTGGCGCAGGGCCGGCCGGACGAGGGGGAGGAAGAGGTCGCCGCCATCGTCGAGAAGCGGCCGTGGGATACGCGCGCCTCGGCGGCGCTGGCGCGCCTGCTGCAGCAGAAGGATCGCGTCGCGGAGGCGGTGGCGGTGTCGCGCGCGGCGCTGGAGGCGGAGAAGAAGCCGCTTCCGGAGCTGGAGGGGAACGAGGGGGTCGATGCGGTCATGAACCGGACGCTGCTGAAGCCGGTGTTCGCCGAGATCCTGCTCACGCAGCACGACGTCGAGCGCAACGCCGAGGAGAAGCAGAAGCTGCTGGCCGAGGCGAAGGCGACGCACGAGCTGTACGAGACGGAGCGGCTGGCGCGGGGCTTCCCGGCGACATCGGAATCGACCCGCGTGGCGGCCCAGATCCAGATCGCCGAGGGAGAGCTCGGCAGCGCCGTGCAGACGCTGACGTCGGCGCTGCGCTTCACGAACGACGCCAATTCCCCCGCGGAGCGGCGCGAGCGGCTGAAGGTGCTGGCGCTGCTGGTGGACGCCAACCGGAAGCTCGGCCAGACGGGCGCGCAGCAGGTGTATCTCGAGGAGATGACGCGGCTGGCCCCGGGGCTGCCGCGCGTGAAGCGCGAGCTGGCGGAGGTCTACATCAGCACCGGGCAGCACGCCCGGGCACGGGAGATCGTCTCCGAGCTCCAGGCCGCCGCTCCGAACGACGCCTCGCTCAACCAGCTCGCCCTCCAGGCGACGCCGCCCGAGGAGCGCGATGCGGTCTACGCGCAGCTTCCCGAGACGACGCCGCGCGAGAAGCAGATCAAGCTCGCCGCCGCCGCCCGGCTCGGCAAGGGGGACGAAGTGCTGCGCATCGCCGGCGGGATGCGCGACGCGCTGCCCGCCGCGCGCGAAGCGCGCTCGCCCGAGCAGCAGCGGGAGTACGAGGGGCTGACGATGATGATCGCCCAGCAGCAGGCGCGAGCCGGGCGCAAGGACGAAGCTGTCGCGCTGCTGCAGCCGCTGGCCGAGACCAATGCCACCGCCAAGGCGATGCTGACGCAGGTGCAGGGCGGGGCGGATGCCCTCGTGCAGAGCCTGCCCGAGGGCGCCACCCGGCTGCTGCTGGAGTCGGAACTCGCCGCGGCGCGCGGCGATGAGAGCACGGCGATGGCCAAGCTCGAGGAGGCGCGCGAGGCCGCGCCCGAGAACACGGACATCGGCAACAAGCTCTTCAATCTCTACCTCGGCCGCGGCATGAGCGACAAGGCGGCGGAGATGGTTCCGTCGCTGCAGGCGGCCGACGCCGACCTGATGAACGGGCGCAGCTATCCGGTTCGGCTGGCGCTGGCCAGGGGGGAGGCGGAGCAGGCGCTGCGTCTTGCGGTGCCGCTGGCGACGGAGTTCCCGGAGTTCGCCGAGGCCCTTGCGCTGCACGCCGAGGCGCTGCGCCAGATGGGCCGGCCGGGGGAGGCGATCGACCAGTATCGCCGCGCGCTCGACCTCTCTCCGAACACGCCGGCGGCGCTGATGGGGCTGATCGCCTCGCTCGAAGCCGCGGGCCGGTTCCAGGAGGCGCGGGAGTTCATCGATGCCGGCCTGCGTCTCCAGCCGAACAACCAGGTGTTCCGCAACGCGGACCGCACCTATGCCGTGCGCTTCGGCGATCCGACGCTGGTCATCGCCGACCGGCGCACCAAGGTGCAGGAGAATCCGGAGAACGTGGAGCTGCTCGTCGACCTCGGGCAGACCCTGGTGCTCTCGGCCAGCGGCGCCGCGCGCGTGGGAGACACGCCGCGCGTCGAGCAGTATCTTGCCGAGGCGCAGCAGATCTTCAGGGACGGGCTCCAGAAGTTTCCCGCTGAGCCCCGCCTGCTCCAGGGGCTCGTGCTCGCCGCGTCGCAGCAGGGGGAAGAAGCCCTGGGCGCGATCGAGCCGGTGGTCGAGTCGAGCGTGCTGGCGCAGGGTGCGCCGCTCGCCGACGAGCCGACCGCCATCGCCGTCGCCGCCGACTTCTTCACCCGGCGCAACAACCTGCCGCGCGCCGAGTCGATCGTGCGGGGCGCGCTCCAGCACCCGGGCATCTCGCGCGACCGCAAGGCGGTGCTGCTGATGATGCTCAACGACGTGCTCCTGCGCCAAGGCCGCGCCGAGGACGCGGTCGCGGTGCTCTCGGGGTACGAGGACATCCCGCAGGTGCTCCAGCGGAAGGTGGAACTCCTGGCGACGCAGGCGGCCCAGAACCCGACGGACGAGTCGCTTTACCGCCGGATGCGTGACGCCAGCGACGACAGCCTCCAGAAGCAGTCGCTCCCGCTGAATGCCGTGGGGGCCGTCGCCTATGCCGAGATGCAGCGCGGGAACATGGAGCGCGCCGTCTCGCTGCTCGATGCGGCCCTCCAGCGCCAGCCGAACAACCACCGGGCGCTGCTCCTGCGCGGAGCCGCGGAGGCCCGGCGGGACGGGGGCAGCCTCGAGCAGGCGGCGCAGTTGCTCGAGCGGGCCCGGCAGGTGAATCCGAACGATCCAGACACGTTGCGGGAGTTCGCCGTCGTCCAGCGCCGTCGCGGCCTGCTGGAGCAGGCGATCGACGCCCTGAACCGCATGACCGAGGTGCAGCCGCAGAACGTCGCCACGCGGCTGGAACTCATCAACACCCTCCTCGGGCTGAATCCGCCGCGCTACGCCGACGCCGCGCGCCAGTTCCGCGCCGCCGAGCGCGCCGGTGTGGACCGTGATCCGCGGCTGCTCCTGACGCGGGCGCGGATGGAGCGTCTGCGCGGGCGCATCGAGGATGCGCTGCCCTTTGCGCTCCAGGCGGTGGAGGTGCAGGAGACGCCGGTCGGCGAGGACGGCCCTTCCGGCGTGTTCGGCACCTACCTGGCGCTGCTCCTCGAGGCAAAGCGTCCCGACGAGGTGCTGTCGCGTACCGAGCCGATGACGAGGGCCGAGGGAGGCGCCCCCTGGTGGATCGCCCGCTTCCGCGGCCAGGCCCTGGCCGAAAGCGGTCGTCGGGACGCCGCCGTCGCCGCCTACACGGAGGCCTTCAACAAGGCTCGCGCAGTCGGGGCGGACGAGGCGGTTCTCCTGGACATGCGGCGTCACCTCGATTTCGACGCGGCCTGGCAACTCGTCAGTGAGCGCGTCAATCCGGCGCCAGGATCGGGGCCCGCTTCCCTGCGCGACCTGATGATGGCCTCCTCCCTCCATGCCGCCAACGGCGACGAGGAGCAGGCGATCGCCGTACTGGAGCAGGTGCGCCAGCGGACGGACTTCACGCCCGCCGAGCAAGCGGCGCTCAACGGGCAGCTTGGCACGCTCTTCCTCCAGGTGTCGCCGCGCCAGCTCGACAAGGCGATCGAGCACCTGCGCCAGGCGACGAGCATCCAGCCGGACAACCTGGGCCTGCTGAACAACCTGTCGTACGCCCTGTCGCTCCAGAGCGAGGGGGCCGAAGGGGAGGCGCGCGAGGCGATCCTGGCCGAGGCGGTGGAGACGGGCCGGAAGGCTTACGAGCTGAACGCGGCCCTTGCCCGCCGACAGGGGTCGGAGCAGAGCCCGACCGTCATCGACACGTACGGCTGGGCCCAGGCCCTCCAGGCGATGTCGCAGGAGGACACCGCGGGCATGGAGGAGGCGCTGGCTCGTCTCTCCGACGCCCGGCGGATCGCGGAGGACGCTCAGCAGAATCTGCCCGAGATCTATTTGCATCAGTCCCGCCTGCTGGCGAAGCTGGAGCGGGGCCAGGCGGCCCAGGAGGCCGCCGAAGCGGGGCTGGCGTCGCTGGATCGCATGCGGTCCGGCACCACGCCCCTGGATCCACGGATGGAATCGGAGCTCAGGACGTCGCTGGAGGCTGCCCGGGAGCTGGCCATCGCCGGTTTCAGCTCTTCCACCAGCTCGAAATGAGTGCCGCGGGGGCTCATGGAGGAGCGATAACCACAACCCGGGGCCGGCCGGGCGCTTCGTGAGGTATGGTGCCTCAGCGGGCGATCCGTCGCGGATCCGGGGGACGGGGCGGCTGCGGAGTCGGCCGCTAGCATGTCGTTATGGCCCGGTCGCCCGGTTCTGGCTGAACCCGGTCGCCGGTTGAGTTGTAGGAGAGAGATAATCGCCGCACAGCGACCCTTGAAGCAGCCTGACCTTGCGCGTGCCGCAGCAGCGCAGGTCTGCCCGTGCCAGGGGCGCCCGCCGAAGCCCGGAAGTTCGTCATGACCACTTTGCCGCAAACGATTTCGGCTCGTCCGCGTCCGACGCAGAGCGTCAGCGCCGTTCCCGCCGTCGCCAGCCCGGTGATGCTGCCGGGGCCGCTGCATGCGCAGTCCGGTCAGGCCGGCCTCACCGGCGCCGACATCTGGCGCGTGTTCCGGCAGAACATGTGGCTTTTCATCGTCGCATGCATTCTCTCGGGCATCGCCGGCTTCGGCCTGAACATGTACCTGGCCCGGTACCACACCTACTACGTCGCCAACGGCCAGGTGCTGGTGCAACCCCCGCCGCGGTATGACCCGACCGGGCAGATCCGACTGGACGAGCAGGGGAACGACATCGACCTGAAGATGATGCTTCAGAACCAGGTGCAGCAGCTTCGCAGCCCGCGCCTGATGACGGACATCCTCACCGACGCCAACAGCGTCACGCGGCAGAGCCCGTGGATGCAGCGCGTCTCCTCCGACAACAACGGCCGCTTCGACCACGGCGAGGCGCTCAAGGCCCTCCAGGAGGCGTTCACAGCGCGCGCCATCGAGGGCAGCTCGATCATCGACATCACCATGAAGGCCGGCACGCCCGCCGAGGCGCGCCGCATCCTGGAGGAAATCGTCAATCGCCGCATCGCCGAGGCGCGCGAGAGCGGCCAGCGCGGCTCGGGCGACACGGTGGAGACGATCAACGAGCTGTCGCGCCAGAAGAAGCTGGAAGTCCAGCGGCTCGAAACCGAGCTGAAGAACATGGTCGCCAGCATGAGCGCCGACTCGGCCGGCGAGGGTACGGCGCTCCAGTTCAAGGTGATGGAGATCACCAAGGAGCAGCAGGCGGCCCAGAGCCAGATCATGGCGGCACGCGACGCCCTGACCAACGCCCAGCAGGCGATGCAGCGCGGCGGAACGCTGCCGGAGGTCGAGTCGCAGGTTCTCCAGGACCCGATGCTGATGAACCAGCGCCGCATGGTCGAAAGCCTCGCCGTCGAGGTGGAGGTCGCCAAGGGGCAGTACGGGGAGAACAACGAGCGCCTCGGCCAGGCACGAGCACGCCTCGACGTCATGGCCGACATGCTCCGGCAGCGCGAGGAGGACGCCCGCGCCCGCTACAGCCAGCAGTATCTCAACGCGCTCCAGAGCGCCGTCGCCTCCGCCGAGACGCGGTTCACCGCGCTCCAGAAGCAGATTGACGACCTCAACGCCACGCTCACGTCCGTCTCGCAGCTCAAAGCG
Organism: Planctomycetota bacterium; assembly: GCA_023417885.1. Taxonomy (GTDB): domain Bacteria; phylum Planctomycetota; class Phycisphaerae; order Tepidisphaerales; family Tepidisphaeraceae; genus JAEZED01. The sequence continues at coordinate 14,870 of JAEZED010000058.1, read as the reverse complement.
GAGATCCAGAGCAAGCGCGAGGAGCTCCAGGCGGCCCGCCTCCAGCTGAACGACCTCGAGCAGCGGGTGGTCATCCTGCGCACCACGAGCAACCAGCGCCCCCACCAGGAGGTGGAGTGGGCGGCGCGCCCGGTCGATCCGACCTCGCCCGCCTTTCCGCGGCTGCCGATGACGGTCGCCGCCTGCGTGTTGCTGGGCCTTGGCCTGGCGGTCGGTCTGGCCTTCCTGCGCGAGGTGATGGACGCGAGCGTGAAGTCGCCGCGCGACGTCGCCCGCGTCGGGCAGATGAACGTGCTGGGGATGATCCCCGACGACAGCCAGGATCCGCAGGCGGGTGATCCGCTGGAACTGACCATCGCCAACGCGCCGCACTCGATGACCGCCGAGCAGTTCCGGCTCATGCGGGCGCGGCTGGGCCACCTGGCGCCGCTGGAGACGACGCGCACGATTCTCGTCACCAGCCCGCAGCCGGGCGACGGGAAGACGACAGTCGCCTGCAACCTCGCCGCCGGCATGGCGCTCAACGGGCGCAAGATCCTGCTGGTGGACGCCAACTTCCGCCGGCCCGGCGTTCACGAGGTGTTCGACATCTCCAACGAGCGCGGCTTCTCCGACTGCCTGGGCAACCTGGCCGAGTTCGACAACCTCGTCCACGAGTCGAAGGTGCCCAATCTGTTCGTCCTCCCGGCCGGCCCGCGGCCGGACAACCCCGCGGAGCTCGTCGAAGGCCCCGCCTTCACCGAGGTCGTGGACCGGGCGCTGGAGGAGTATGACCACGTCATCTTCGACTCCGGGCCGATCCTCTTCGTCAGCGAGACCAGCGCCCTGGCCCCGCAGTGCGACGGCGTGATCAGCGTCATCCGCGCCCGCCGCAGCACCCGCGGCCTGCTCGGCCGGCTGCGCGACCAGCTCCGCAGCCTCAACGTCGAGCACCTGGGCGTCGTGCTCAATGCCGTCCGGCACCACGCCGGCGGGTACTACAACCGCAACATCAAGACCTACTACGCCTACCAGGACAAGCTCCGGCGGCGGTAGGTCACCCCTGCAGCTTCACGAATCAGGGCCGCGACGTTCCTCCGGACGCCGCGGCCCTGCTGCATTGAAAGGCTATCCCATCGGTGTGGGCGGCTTTATAATCCGTGTCATGCCCAGCGTGCTCGACACGACGCGGGGACGGGAGTCGGGCGCCTCTCACGGACGACCGTTCTCAGGGGAACTGCCCCCCACGCCTCCCGCGGACGACGACGGCGGGGGAGGGGGCGACGGAGACGGGGACGAGGGGCGTCCCGGCGACCGCCGATGGGTGACGCTGGCGACCTTCTGGCATCCGACGCAGGCGCATATCGCCCGGCTGCGGCTCGAGTCGGCCGGGGTGGCATGTGTGCTGCTCGGGGAGCTGACCACTGCCACGCACATCCTGGCGATCGCGACGGGCGGCGTGAAGCTCCAGGTGCCGCGAACGCAGTTCGAGCGTGCGGTGCGCCTGCTGCGCCGCCAGCCGGAGCTGGGCCGGCCGGAGCCGCGCGTGGCGCTTGCGGACTACGAGCGGATCATCGAGGCCAAGGCGGCGGCCTGCGTGGTGGAGGCGGCGGGGCTCTGCTGCGAAGTGATCGAGCGGAGCACCGACGCCATTCCGCGCTGGGGCCAATGGCTCGGGCCGGCATTGCGGGCGCGCCTGTGGCCGGCGGCGAGCGTGGTCGTGAGGCGCGAGGATCTTGCCGGCGCCGCCAGCGCGCTGGTGCGGACGCCGCTGGGTCGCGGGTTGACACCCTCGGCACGCGCCGCGCGGCACGACCGGTGCGCGCTCTGCTTGGCGGAGGAGGACTGGGCACACTGGCAGCTCGCATGGCCCGGGCGGCTCCGGCTGCTCCCGAGGCTGGTGCTTCGCTGCGCTCGGTGCGGTGCCGAATGGCCCTCGACGGAGCCGGCGGATGGTCGCTGAAGAGTCCGGTCAACTTTCACCACTTGCGCTTCCGTCGGCATCGGCGTTCGTTTAAGATGCCGCCCGCCGACGGATCGGCGATTGCCCCGGTGGTGCCTCTCCGGACCGCCCGAAAGGCAAAGACCCGGAATGGATGCCTGGTGCGGCGGCGTCGCTGACGTCGGCGTGCCTGTGAACCCAACTGAGCGCTCCGGCTCCCGCACGCAGGGAACCGGCGCCCGGACGCCGTGCGCCGTCCGCCCCTTCCCGTTCACGAAACATGCAGATCATGAGATTCTCCTCTCGCCCCGCCGGACGGCGCATGCAGCGCCGGGTCCGTGAGTCGTCGTTTCCCCTCGCGCGGCTCGCCCCACGCGCCGCGGCCCTGCTCGCGGCCTTCACGCTCATCCTGCTGACCTGGCCTGGCGCCGGCGCGGGCGCGGCGGACGAGACGTCCGACCCGCGTCGCACCACCGTCCCGCCTCCGGCGGACGGGTTGCGGGCCAACGTGCCGCAGACTTACGCGCTCACGGGCGCCGACGTCGTCGTTCGGCCGGGCGAGATGCTCGAGGGCGCGACGATCGTCGTGCGCGAAGGGAAGATCGCTGCGGTCGGCCGCGACGTGGAGATTCCCGCCGACGCGCAGCGGATCGACGCCTCGGGCAAGCGGATCTACCCCGGCTTCATCGACGCCTATGCCGAGCTTCCCTCGGAGCGGAGCGACATGGATCCGGCCCTGTCGGAGACGCACGCCGCCAAGTACTGGAACACGAACGTCACGCCGCAGATCAGCGCCGCGCGCATCCTCGCGATCGACGAGCGGGCGCATGACTCGGCCCGGCAGAGCGGGATCGTGGCACGGCTCTACGCGCCATCCGCCGGCGTCATCAAGGGAACGGCGGCGCTGGTGAGCACGGCGGAGGGCGCCGGCGGCGACACGGCGATCCTCGCCGACGACGTGGCGATGGTGGCACAACTTATCCCGCAGGGCCGCGGCGGCTTCGGTCGCGGCGGCGGGGGAGCGAGCAACCGCACCGCCTACCCGCGCAGCCCGATGGGGGCCTTTGCGCTGGTGCGGCAGGCGCTGTACGACGCGCAGTGGTACCAGCAGGCGCGGCAGGCGGTGAGTGAGAACGCGGCGCTGCCCCTGCCGGAGCGGAACGACGCGCTGGCGGCGCTTCGCCCCGTGCTTGAGGGTGAGACGCCGGTGATGTTCATCAACCGGGACGAGCTGTACGCCCTGCGCTCGGAGAAGGTGGCCGAAGAGTTCGAGCTGGAGGCCATCCACGTCGGCAGCGGCTACGAGTATCGCCGCATGGACCTGGTCTCCGGGACGGAGCGGCCGATCGTTCTGCCGCTGGACTTCCCGCGCCCGCCGGATGTGAGCACGCCGGAGCAGGCGGAGGCGGCGGATCTTGAGGATCTGCTGCACTGGGACCTGGCTCCGAGCAACCCGCAGAAGGTGCACGAGGCGGGGATGAAGATGGCCTTCTCGGCGCAGGGCCTGCGCCGCGTGGAGCAGGAGTTCCTGGGGAACGTGCGTCGCTCGGTGACGCGCGGCCTGCCGGCCGACGCGGCGCTGGCGGCGCTGACGGTGGATGCCGCGGAGATCCTGGGCGTCGAGAGTCTTCTTGGCACGATCGAGCCGGGCAAGCTGGCGAGTTTCGTGGTGGCCGACGGCGACCTGTTCGCCCAGCGCGGCCGGGCGCGGGTGCTGGAGACGTGGGTGGACGGGCAGCGTCACCGGATCGTGCGTGATCCCGTGACCGATTTCCGCGGCACGTGGGAGATCGAGGTGCCCGACGCCGACAAGGTGCGCATCCGCATCGGCGGAACCCCGGAGCGCCCCAACGGGCGCGTCGTCACGCCGGGCGGCGACCGGACGACGCGGCCGGAGCGCGATGAGGATGATGGGGACGAAGGTGCGGCCGATCCGGACGAGGGTGATGGTGCCGATGAGCCGGATCTGTCGCTCACTTCCGGCGCCGCCCAGCCGCGCCAGCGGCCCGGTGGACAGGATCGCGAGCAAGGAGAGGGCGGGCGCCCGCAGGCGCAGGTGGATCAGCCGTCGAGCGGCGGTGGTCGCGGCGGCCCCGGGTCGCTGCGAAACGTCCGGATGTCGGGCGACCGGTTCACCTTCACGACGGACGGTCGTCCGTTCGGCAAGCGCGGCGTGGTCGTGGTGTCGCTGACGCGCATCGGCGAGACGGCGTCGGGCATCGCGCTGATGCCGGATGGCACGCGCGTTCCGATTACCGCCACGCTCATCGAGGCGGCGGACGGACCGACGACGCGTCCCGGCCGCGACGGCGAGGTGGACGCGGAGATGCCGACGCGCGACGACGAGCCCGTGGAGGCGGCCGAGGGGCAGCCGACGGAGGTGCAGGGTGGTACGACCCGCACGTCGCCTCCCGAGCGCGAGGGCCCGGGCAGCGAGATGGAGACGACGGCGACCGGACCGTCTCGCGACAGCAAGCCGCTGTTCGAGCCGAACTACCCGCTGGGCGCGTTCGGCCGCGAGACGCCCCAAGCGCCGGAGCAGCAGACAGTTGTCTTCCGCAACGGCACGATCTGGACGGCGGGCCCCGCCGGCATCATCGAGAACGGCTATGTCGTCATCAGCGACGGGAAGATCGTCGCGGTGGGCGAGGGCGAGCCGGAGGACGTGCCGGAAGGGGCGACCACGGTCGACCTAGACGGTCGCCACGTCTCCCCGGGCATGATCGACGCCCACAGCCACATCGCGTCCGACAGTGGCATCAACGAGGGGACGCAGGCGGTGACCGCCGAGGTGCGCCTCCAGGATTACGTGAACCCGGACGACATCAACATCTACCGGCAGCTGGCCGGCGGAACGACGATGGCGAACGTGCTGCACGGCTCGGCCAACCCGATCGGCGGGCAGAACGTGGTGATCAAGTTCCGTTGGGGCCAGGGCCCGGACGAGATGATCATGGCCGAGGCGCCCAAGGGCGTGAAGTTCGCGCTGGGCGAGAACGTGAAGCGCAGCAGCTCGCGCTATCCCAACTCGCGGATGGGCGTTCCGGAAGTGATCGCCGACGCCTTCCGCGCCGCTCAGGACTACCAGCGGGCCCGTGCGCAGTACAAGGAATACGGCGGGCTGCCGGTCCGCACGGACCTGGAACTGGAAGCGATGTCCGAGATGCTCACGGGCGAGCGCCTGATCCACTGCCACAGCTACCGGCAGGACGAGATCCTGGCGACGCTGCGCGTGCTGGAGGAGTTCGACATCCAGATCGGCTCGCTCCAGCACATCCTGGAGGGGTACAAGGTCGCCGCCGAGATGGCCAACCACGCGAAGGACATCGACGGCAACGACGGCCTGGGCGCCACGGCCAGCACCTTCAGCGACTGGTGGGCCTACAAGTTCGAGGTGTATGACGCGATTCCCTACAACGGCGCGATCATGCACAACGCCGGTGTCGTCGTCAGCTTCAACTCCGACGACGCGGAGCTTGCCCGCCGGCTCAACACCGAGGCGGCCAAGGCGATGAAGTACGGCGGCGTTCCGCCGGAGGAGGCGATCAAGTTCGTCACGCTCAACCCCGCAAAGCAGCTGCGGATCGACGACTACGTCGGCAGCCTGGAGCCGGGGAAGCATGCGGACCTGGTCGTCTGGAGCGGCCCGCCGATGAGCACGAAGAGCCGCGCCGAGCAGTCGTGGATCGACGGGCGCAAGTATTTCGATCGGGAAGAGGACCTGAAGATGCGCCAGCAGGTGCGGGAGATGCGCGCCGCGCTGATGCAGCGGGCGCTCTCCAGCGGCCAGGAGCCGGCCGGCCCGGGGCAGAGCCCCGTGCGCGAGTCGGAGCTGTGGCCCAACGAGGACATCTACTGCGGCCACGGCCACTCCATCGAGTGGCTCGAGGCGCATGGTCACTCGATGGACTGATCCCCCGCACGGTTCCGCGTCCGAAAGTCACTCTTTCCCGACCAACGCCGGCCGACTTCCACGTTCGCCGGCTTCCGAAGAGAGCATCGCCATGAAGGTCAAGCTTCACATCCTTTGTCTCCTGTTCGCGGCGCTGGTGATCGGCCTCGCCGCGCCCGGCGCCCTCACCGCGAGCGACGTCGTCCCCGGCCGCACGCAGCAGCGCCCCGTGGCCCTTGTCGGGGGCACCGTCTATCCCGTCAGCGGCGAGCCGATCGAAAACGGCGTCGTCGTCTTCACCGAAGGGAAGATCACCGCGGTCGGGCCGCAGGGCCAGGTGGAGATCCCCGGCAACGCCGAGCAGATCGACTGCGCCGGCAAGCGGATCTACCCCGGCCTGTTCGACGGGGCCAGCCAGCTCGGCCTCATCGAGATCGGCGCCGTCGATGTCACGGTCGACACCAACGAGATGGGGCGCGTCAATCCCAACGCTCAGGCCCACGTCAGTGTCAATCCGGACAGCGAACTTATCCCGACCACGCGCGCCAACGGCGTGCTGCTCGCCCACGTCCTCCCCGGCGGCGGGCTCGTCAGCGGGCAGGCTGCCGTGCTCCAGCTCGACGGCTGGACTTGGGAGGATCTCACGCTCGACGCGCCGACGGGCATCGTGCTGAACTGGCCGAACATGCTGCCGCGGCAAAGCTGGTTCCAGCAGGCGCCTGCCGAGCAGCAGATGCGCCAGCGCGACGAGGGGCTCCAGGAGATCGAGGATCTCTTCGAAGACGCCGAGCGCTACAAGCTGGCGCTCGACGCCGCAGGGATCGAGGCCGGCGCCACGGCCCAGGTGGCGCGCAGCGGCATGACCGGCGCCGGCAGCAACGGCGGGAGCGGCCAGGCAAACCAGCAGAACGGCCGTCCCGCGCCGCCGGCATACGACGCGAAGCTGGAGGCGATGGTTCCGCTGCTCAACGGGGAGATCCCGCTGATCGTCAACGCCAACGAGGCGAGCCAGATCCAGGCGGCGGTGGCCTTCGCCAAGCGACACGGGCTGAAGCTCGTGATCAACGGCGCCACCGGCGCGGGCGACGTGATCGACCTGCTGGCGGAGAACGACGTGAAGGTGATCCTCGAGGGAACGCACCGCCTCCCCGGCGGGCGCGACGAGGCGTACGACGAGCCGTTCTCGCTCCCGGCGCGCCTCCACGAGGCGGGCGTCGTCTTCGCCGTCGCCAGCAATCGCGAGCCGGCGTTCGTGCGCAACCTCCCGTTCCACGTCGGCACGGCGGTGGCGTTTGGCCTGCCGGAGGACGCCGCGCTTGCCTGCATGACGCTCGGGCCGGCCACGATCCTGGGCGTGGCCGACCGCGTCGGCAGCCTGGAGGCCGGCAAGGACGCGACGCTCATCGTCGCCGACGGGGACATCCTGGAGACTCCCACGCACGTGACCCACGCGTGGATCCAGGGCCGCCGCGTCGATCTCTCGAGCAAGCACACCCAACTCTTCGACAAGTACAAGCAGCGCTACGGACAGAATTGATCCACCCGCTGCTGTTGACGAACACGAGGGACGAAGCCCGCCCGAGCAGGCTTCGTCCCTCATCGCTTCTTCCGCTTCACACGCATGACGCCACCCACGCGCCTCAGCCTCCTACTCGTCTTCTGCTTCCTTGGCCCCGCCGGTTGCCGGAGCGTGCGCGAGCCGCCTTCTCCGCCGATGGAGCCGCCGCTCGCTGTGACGCCGACCGAGGAGGAACTCGCGCGATTCATCACGATCGAGCGCGGCGACCTCCCGATCATCCTCTCGGCACCGCACGGCGGGAGCGATCGCATCCCCGGCGTGCCTGACCGCCAGGGGAAGGGCGTTGCGCGCTTCGTCACCGTGCGCGACAGCAACACCGCCGCGCTCGCCGAGCGGCTGACGGACGCGATCGAGCGCGAGATGGGCGGCCGTCCTTACGTCGTCATCGCCCGCTTCAGCCGCGCGCAAATCGACGCGAATCGCGCCGCCGCCGCCGCCTGGGAATCACCCGCCGCGGCCCCTTACTACGACGCCTACCACGAAGCGCTCGCCGGCTTCTGCGCCGAGGTGGAGGAGCGGTTCGGCGCGGGGCTGCTGCTGGACATTCACGGCCAGGCGCTGCGCAGCGACACGCTCTTCCGCGGCACGCGCAACCACCGCACCGTCGCCTCGCTGGTGGAGCGGCACGGCGTGGAGGCGGTGATCGGGCCGTCGAGCCTGCTCGGCGCGTTCGCGGCGCGGGGGCACGCCCTCTATCCCGATCCGGCCGGCGATCCGGCGGCCGAGGAGCACGGCAGCTTCACGGGCGGGCACATCGTCGCCGCGCACGGCAGCGCTGATGGTGGAACGATCGATGCGATCCAGCTCGAGTTCGGCGGGCGATACCGGGCGCGGCGGGCGCTTTCGAAAACGGCGGCAGACCTCGCCGCCGCGGTGCGCGTCTTCTGCGAGGCCTATCTTCCGGCGACATCCGATGCGCCCGCCACCCGGCCGACGACGCGCGAGGCGGCGTAGCCCTCAGCCAAGCTTTGCGATGATGGCGTCGGCGAACTCGCGGGTTCCCGCGCTGCCGCCGAGGTCGCGAGTGCGGACGCGCCCCTCCTCCAGTACCGCGTTGTAGGCGGCCTTGATGCGGCCGGCGATCTGCTTCTCCCCGAGGTGGTTGAGCATCATCACGCCGCTCATGAGCAGGGCCAGCGGGTTGGCGACGCCCTTGCCGGCGATGTCGGGGGCGCTGCCGTGCACCGCCTCGAAGACCGCGCCGGCCTCGCCGATGTTGCTTCCGGGCACGACGCCCAGCCCGCCGACCATCCCGGCGCACAGGTCGCTGATCACGTCGCCGTAAAGGTTCTCCATCAGCAGCACGTCGAACTGCGTCGGATCCTGCACGAGCTTCATGCAGCCGGCGTCGATGATCATCTCGCCGTACTCGATGTCCGGGTAGTCGCGCGACGTCTCGTAGGCGCAGCGGAGGAACAGGCCGTCCGTCAGCTTCATGATGTTGGCCTTGTGGAAGACCGTCACCTTCTTCCGGCCGCGCTCGCGGGCATACTCGAAGGCGAAGCGCGCGATGCGCCGGCTGGCGGCCTCGCTGGCCACCTTCAGGCTCGTCACCACGCCGGGGATAATCTCGTTCTCGATGCCGCTGTAGAGACCCTCGGTGTTCTCGCGCACGATAACGAGATCCACGCCCTCGTAGCGCGTCTTCACGCCGGCCATGTTGCGCACGGGACGGATCGCGCCGTACAGGTTCAGCGCCTTGCGCAGGCGCACGTTCACGCTGGTGAACCCGCGCCCGACAGGCGTGGTGATCGGCCCCTTGAGGGCCACCTGATGACGCTGGATGGCTTGGAGCGTCTCCGGGGGCAGTACGTCGCTGTGGCCGTGCTCGAGCGCCCCGGCGCCGGCTTCACACCGAACCCACTCCACGTCGAAGCCGGCGGCCTCCATGATGCGGCAGGTGGCGTCGGTCACCTCCGGCCCGATCCCGTCCCCGGGCAGCAGTACGATCGTGTGCTTCGCCATATGGCCAAGCGTATCGGCCGGCGCGACGCCTCGCCACCGCGCTTCTGCACCCGTGCGCAGCTCGATCAGAGCGGAGTCGCCGGGCAGCGATCAGTTCGCCGCAACCTTCGCCGACGGGCTCATCACGCGGATCGTCTTCTGCGGGCCGACGATCGCCGCCACTTCCTCGGCGCTCTTGCCGGCGTCTTCGGCGAAGTGACGCGCCTGGTCCTCGCTCATTTCCTCGACGACCACCTGCCCCTGCACGACCACCGGCTTGCCGGCGGCGTCGGCGGGAATCAGGCGGGCGTCGGCATCGATCGGGCAGGTGAACTTCACGAAGATCGTCTCCTGACCACCGGCGGGGTCGGCGATGCGCAGCCAGCACCCCTTCTTCGCGCAGACTTCGGAGATCGTCCCCTGCAACTGCACGTCGCGCCCCTCGTACGAAGCGGGGCTGGCCAGAACGTCGGCCACGTCCACGACCGGAAGCGCGGCGATGACAGGCTCGCCGAACTGCTGCCACCCGGTGTCCAGGAGTACCGAGGCCGAGTCGTTGACGCCGGCGGTGGTGCCGCGATCCGCATGGTTGGTGGAGACGGTCGCGCTGCGGTAGCACCCGCCCACGCCGGGGCCGGCGAGGAGCAGGACGGAGGCGAACAGGCGGGCGGAGGTGGAGTGGTTCATGACCATGAGATTATCCGCCGCCGCACCGGCCGTCACCTGCGCAGGCGAGCCCGCGGGGCGAATGTGAAGCTGGTGAAGGATTGCCGCGGGAAACCTTGCCGGATGTCACGATGGCATCATGAGGCCGAAGAGGAGCGTCACGAGGGTGGCGGCCGCGAAGATGATGAACATGGCCCGCGCGAACCCCTGCTGGGGCGAGGGCTCCCGCTTCTTCCTGTGCCTGCCTTTCCTGGCGCCGGCCGGGTAGACGAGGAACCCGAGGATCCCCGTGAAAATCGTCCCGGCCAGCGCCACCAGGGCGACGATGAGCATGGCGTCGCGCATGGCTCGCCAGTCTACCCTCGGATCCCCGCGATCGCACGCCCGCGGAGCGGCCGGTCAGAAGCTGAAGACGATCGCCCCGAAGTACGTCAGCTGGTTGTGCACCGACGCGTCCTCGGTGAACGAGTCGTACTCGTTCTGAAGGCCGACCTTCAGCGCAAGGCCGCGGCCGCGCTGGAGGTTGACCGTGTAGCTCGTCTCGGTGACGTTGCGATATTCGCCGATCTCGTTCAGGTCCGGGAAGAGGGTGTTGATGAGCTCGAACCGCTGGTTCTCCGCCACCTGCCAGCGCAACTCGCCGGAGACCAGGGCCTCGGGGATCAGATCGTCGACGTTGCCGAACTCGTAGCTGGCGCCGGCGCCGACGCGGCCGAGGAGCTTGAGCTTCTCGGTGTCACGGAAGTTGTACCCCAGCCCGCCGAACGCGCCGGCGCGGAAGCGATAAGCCTGGAACTCGTTGTAGTCGGTGCGCCCCTCGGCCCAGAAGAACCAGGGGTCCTTCATCGTGAGCCAGTCTCGCCGGGCGTTGGCGAACCCTTCGTTCTTCGTGTTGTCCGACTCCGTCAGGCCGTAGAAGTAGGCGGCGCGCACGCGCCAGCGCACGCGGTCGTCGGCGTAGTCGCCGCTGATCTTGCCGTAAAGATCGAGCGAATCGGTCGCGCCGCTCTTGCCGGAAAAACCGACATCGAGGCTCTTGTCCCATCCCGCGAAGAGCTGCGTGCCGAAGAGGCCCGGCGGCGGGGGCGGAACCTCACCGGGCGCCGGCGGACCCAGCGCCGCATCCGGCCCGTGGACGGCGGCGACGTGATCCTTCGGCACGGTCAGTTCGCCAAGCTCAGGTGAGTTGATGCGATAGGCCGTCTCGGTCTCCTCCAGCAGCGTTCCACGGATGCGCGACCCGGTCACAAGCTCGAGCACGACGACGCGCGCCGCTTCGGCGGGCGCGTCTGGGGCATCCTGGAGACGGAAGTCCCACGCTTCGAAGTCTGCGCGCGCCTGTGCCGTCACGATCAGGAGCAGCATGACGAGCGACAGGCTGACGCGGCGTCTTGTGGACGGACAGAGGGCGGAGCGGGACATGGCGGAGGTTTCTTTCCGAGCACGAAGGCGTCGTCCGCGCAGCCCGGTGCCGCGGCGGCGCGTGCCGATGATGCGACGATGCGCCGAGGCTTGTCAAAAACTGCGGCGGCTTGTGGAAGCGGAAGGGTGCGACAAGGGGTTCGCGGGCCATCCCCTCCATGGGCGATCATGAGGCGATGGTGGTTGAACGGTCCTATGCTGGCGTCCGCGGTCAGCGGAGACGTTTATCCGGCGGGTAGAATTCACCGAAATAAATTACGGGCGGTGCCGTTGAAAATGTGGGTGCAACTTTCGGCGGCAATGCGCTTCGAATAGTGCAGACAGCACGGCCGATCGTTCGAGGCGGAACCGGCCGGGCCGAGCCTACCTGAGGGATGCACCGAATGCCGGCCCCCGGCATCGCGTTACCGGAACAATTCGATCCTTTCCTCTCCCTTTCTCGGCCGTTGACCGCCGGCCGGCTAGGGACAACAGAGCCAGCCTCCAAGGCTGGCTCTGTCTCATTTCGTGGCTCCGAGTAACGCAGGGCGACGCCTACTTCGACAGATCGCCGGCGTCGGCCGGCCGGGTCGAGGGCCGGGTCGCCGGAACATCTCCCGCCGGGGCCTGCGGTTCGGCCGGCCCGCCGCCCCACACGTCCGCAAGCTGGCGATAGAAGGGGTCGCCGCTTCGCCGGCCCGCCTCGCGAAGGTGCGACACGGCTGCAGCGCCGTCGCCCGAGTGGTAGGCGATGAAGGCGAGCAGGAAGGCCGAATCAGGATCTTGCTGATCGCTCTCGAGGCGAGCCTGCAACGTGGTCTGCACCTCCTCCAGCCGATCCTGCCCGACCATCCGCTCCAGGTTCAGCCGGGCCATCGTCAGCTCCGGGTTCTGGGCAAACGCCTGCTGGAGGCTCACGGCGGCGCGGCGGTAGTAGCCGGCGCCGATCTCCGCGGTCGCCCGCCCCAGCACCGTCAGGGGCTGGTTCGGCACGACCCGCTCCGCGGCGTCGAACCGGGCGATGGCGCTCACGAAGCGGCCCTCGGCCATCAGCTCCTCCGCCTGCGTGTAGAGCTCCTTCAGCGTGGGGCTGGTGATGCCATCGGCGAGGGAGCCGATCAGCACGGGCGGCACCGCCGGCTGCGGGTCGGTCAGATCGCCGCCGGGCAGCTCCCCGCCCCCGGCGGGGACGTTTGAAAGCTGCGGCTGGGGCAGGAAGAAGGGGAGCCCCGGCACCAGCGGCTGCTGCTCCTGGCCCGCCCCGCCCGGCGGCGTCATCGGCTGCTCCTCGTCGCCGGGCTCGGTCTGCGTCTCGTCAGGGGTGACGGCGGCGGGTCGGCGATCCGGGCCGACGGGGCGCGTGAGATTCGCCATGGCGCTCTCGCGGTACTGCCGTAGGCGCTCCTGCATCTGCGCGTACTGGGCGCTCTGCCGTGCCGGGTCGAGCAGGTGAAGCTCCATGCCGCGCAACGTTTCATCGAGGCGCTCGCGGGCGGTGCCGGCGAGCGGAGCGTCCATGCGTCCCCCTTCGGCCTGTCCCTCAACCTGCGGATTGGCGGCGGAGGAGAGGCCGGAGGTCTCCTGCGACCCCTCGGCCGCGCGCGCGCCGCTCAACTGCCGGAGCACGTCGTCGGTGAGGGGGTTGCCGTCTGCATCGCGAAGAAGCTCGGAGCGCAGCTCGCGGAGGCGCTGGGGGGTGAGCGGCTGGAGGCGGGCGTCGCTGGTGAGGCGCGTGTAGGGGGAGAGCGCGCGCGACCGGGACATCGGCAGCTCGTCGCCCGGCGCCAGCAGCGGGCCGACGTTGGTCCACGGGTCGCCGGCCTCCGGGCGGGCGGGTCGGTCGGCGCTGAGGTTCAGGTCGAGCTGCGTGTCGAGGGCATTGGTGTCGCCGGCGAAGTAGTTGTAGACGCGCCCGTCGATGCGGGAGTCGAGCGGCTGAAGGGCGCTTGGCGCCATGTAGCCGCCGGTGCCGGGGACCTGCTGATACCCGGGCGGGGGGGCGACGATCTGCGATCCGCCGTAGAAGGGGCGCACCTGCTGTGCGTTGTTGATCACCTGCCCGCTGGGAAGGACGCCGGTGGAGCGGCTGATGAATGCGTCGCTGGCGAGGCCGCTGGTGAAGTCCCGGAAGCCGCCCACGCTGCCGTAGGGAACGGGCCCGCGGAAGCCGCGTCCGCCGGTGACGTCGCCCGTGACGATGTTGTTGCCGAGGCGGTAGCGGTCGTCGCGCGGCTGGATGGAGCCGTAGGAACGGCTCTCGCCGACGCGGTTGTTGGCGTCGAGCGCGTCGCCGCGCTGCGGGACGCGGTACTGCGCCGATGCCGGCGCTGCGGAGACCCCCGCCAGCGCGACGGTGGCGACGGCGGCCAGGAGCACGCCCCTTCGCCGGGCGCGGGAACGATCGATCGAGCGTGTCTGTGGCATGGGCGATGTCTCCTTCGAAACCAACCTGATTCTAAGGAGTTACATCGGGCCGGGACAGGGCGGCGCTCCAGCGGGCGCCAGCGCCCAGCGGGACGGGTCGGAGCATTGCCGAACGCTGTAAAATCAGGTACGGTGATGAGTTGAGCCGGCCGGGCGATCCGGCCCGGCCCGCAGGCCAGCTTCGGCGCAGGTGCTCCGAGCGCTACCGGCAGGCGACATGGGGCAACCGAACCAATTCCGTCCGTCGGCCCGGCGGGGTTTCTCCCTCGCGGAAGTGCTTGTCGTCGTCGGCATCATCGCCCTCCTGCTGGCGCTGCTCCTGCCGGCGCTGGCCCGGGCGCGCGAGTCCGCGTGGCGCGTGAGATGCGCCAACAACCTGCGCCAGCTCGGCGCCGCCATGAACGCCTACGCCAATGACCACCGCGGCTGGGTCCCGCGCGACCACTCCCCCTGGCTGGCCGAGCGCCGGCCTTACTGGATGGCCGCGATCGGCCCGTATCTCGAGCAGCGCGACGACTGGGACACCGAAGGCATCCGCCTGACGATGACGCTGGATTACTTCCAGTGTCCCGCGCACCCGATGGAGGACCAGATTCCCGGCGACTTCATCATGAACGCCTTCCGCTTCGACCTCGGCTCGCGCTGGGATCCCGCCGGGCCGACGCGGCTGGGAAACATCCGCAACGCCTCCGGCGTCGTGTGGCTGGCCGAGGCGTCGGACTCCTTCGGCGATGTGCACCCGGACGGGACGAACCACATCTACCTGCCGCGCTACCACGATGCCTGGCACCCCAACCACCTCCCCGGCGGGCGCTGGGAGCACATGACGGAAAAGCGCCACCGGGACGCGGCGAACCTGCTGCTGTTCGACGGCGGGGTGCGCCTGGTGCGCCCGGGGCAGATGCGGCTGGAATGGTTCGACGACGGCGTGACACAGCACGACCGGGAGCGCGTGGTGGACTGAGGCGCCGCGTGGAGTCCGGCGGTGCGCGGAGCCGATGCATGGGGTTGGGGCAGCGCCGAAGCGCCTGTGGAATTTGGAC
>JAEZED010000037.1 GCA_023417885.1 Planctomycetota bacterium | reverse complement strand
TTGATGCCCCGACATCACCTTTTCAATAAAAACGCCAACGGGCCGCCCGGGGTGGGGCGGCCGTCGTCTTATCGTTGCTGTTCTCGTCTTGCGAGGTCGGCGCTGTCACGCCGCCCTGCCGGCACGGCGGCGGGTCGCGACGAGGCCGAGCAGCGCCAGCCCGCCCGCGGCGGCGCCGGGCGTGGGCACGGGCGGGATGTTCACGAACGACTCGCTCCGGCTGGTGCCGTCGATGCCGTGGACGTGCAGGCCGATGCGCAGTCCGCCCTCTCCGTCGCCGTTGCGCAGGGCGGTGACGACGTTGGCCAATGTCATTCCCTCGAAGAGCTCGAAGAAGACGTGCAGCCGCTCGGAGGCGTTGTCGAGGCCGCTCGCGATCGAGCTGGCGCCAAGCTGGAAGTCGGAGATGAACGGGGGATCGAGATTTCCGCCGTCCGGGAGATTGGGGTGGTCACCCGAGTTAGGCATGAAGTCGTTGGACTCCGTGCTGTTGATGTAGTCATCCAACTGCAACAGCGGGCCTCCGTCGAAGTAAACCTCCTGGATCGACGAGGGGGTGCCGTAACCGAGGAAAATATCCTCGCCAACCTCGTTCCAGAAGCTGAAGCGGACGCGCCGGTTGTCGTTCTCCGAGTTGCCCAGCGGCGTCTCGCCGTCTGTCTCCGTATCCGACACCTCCACGAAGAATTGCGTGGGCTCACCGACATCCCAGTCGAACGACGACGGGACTCGGGTAAACCGCAGGACGATGGTGTCCGCCTGCGCCGACGCGGTCATGAAGAGCGCAAGCAGCGCGCCCAGCGCCCAAGTGGCTTTGCGAAGCATGATCATTTCCTCTGGATGAGATCCGTGAGTCCCGAATCCGCGCCCACCGTCGCGGTCAGGCGCCTCCGCCTGCACCCCGGGAAGTCCGAGGACGGGCTCCGCCCCCTTCGGCCGGCCGCTACCGCAGCACCCCGGCCGACGAACCAAGCTCGAATAGCAGCGATGCGCCCATACTGACCGCTCCGGGCGCAGCGTGGCCGATTCTGCCAACCTCTCTACGCGAACTCAACAGAAAATCCGCGGGAAAAGTCAACACAGAAGCGGCGCAACCTGCCCAAACGGACAGCAACAGCCGGCGTCCGCGCGAACGCCGGCCAGTCGCTGCTCCACCCTCGGAACCAGGGGAACCCTCCGCCGGCTCCCCCATTTTCCCGGACCTCCTTCAACGGGAGGGCCGGCACCCTTACAAGCGATCTCCACCACGAACCGGGGCCACAAAAATCTCTCTCACGGCTGAGGCCTCGACGGTGACTGCATCGACGCGAGCAGCGCCTTGAACTCGTCCCGCTCCCGCAGGCCGTCCAGCGCCGGCGCCTGGGCAAGGTAGGCGCTGTTGCGATAGCCTGCCTCCGTCGCCTGCTTCAGCAGATCCAGCGCCCGGGCCGCCGCCGCCTGCGCCTGCTGCTGGCCCTCCGGCGTCGCATCGACGGCCGCAAGCGTGGAGGCCAGCCGCGCCGTCGAGCAGGCCATCTCCACCAGCGACCGGTGATCCTGCGGGAGCATCCGGCCGAGCTGCTCGACCGCGTCGCGCAGCCCCTCGGCGTCGCTGGCGAACTGGCACGACAGCACGCGCAGCCCCAGCACCGGCACCACGAGCGAGGGATCGGCCTCGTGTCCGGCGACGGACGCCAGCGTGGAGTCGAGGATCCGGACCGCCTCAGGCCGGCGCTCCAGCCGCTCCAGGCAACTCACCATCGCGGCGACGGTCTGGAGCGTCTCGGGATGAGCCGCGCCGAGGCGGGCGGTGGAGGCGTCGAGCGTCTGCTGGAACAGCTCCAGCGCCCGTTCGTGCTCCCCCGCCGCGGCGTAGGTGATTGCGAGGTTGTGCATTCCCTTGAGCGTCTGCGGGTCGTCGGCGCCGAAGGTGGTCTGGAGTGCCTTGAGCGTCTCGGTGCGCAGGTCGATCGCCTCCTGCACGCGACCCAGGTCGTAGTAGCTCAGCGCGCGGCTGCCCATCGAGAAGAGCGTGTACGGATGATCCGGCCCGAGCTTCTCCATGAACAGCCGCCCTGTCTCCTCGCGGATCGCCAGCGCCTCGTCGTGCCGGCCCAGCGCCGCAAGACAGTCGGCCATGTTGTGCCGCGTGACCAGGGTGTTCGGATCCTCCGGCCCGAAGGCGGCGGTCATCAGGTCGAGCGTCTCCTGGTTCAGCCGCAGCGCGTCGTTGTGCCTTGCCAGTTTCTGGTAGGTGGAGGCGAGGTTGACCATGTTGGAGAGTGTGTCGGGGTGATTGCGGCCGATGCTGCCGCGCTGGAGCGCCAGCGTCTCCTCCTGGAGGCGCGCCGCTCGCGTGAGCTCTCCCCCGGCGGCGTAGCAGGTGGCGAGGCTGCCCATCGTGGCCAGCGTGTCGGCGTGATCCGTCCCCAGCTTGCGCCGCTGGATCTCCAGCGTCTCCTCGTAGAGCTTGCGCGCATCCTCCTGCCGGCCCATGTCCTGGTACGTGCCCGCCAGATTGTGCATCGTCAGCAGCGTGTTCGGATGCTCCGGCCCCATCCGGCCGCGCTGCAGCTCCAGCGTCTGCTCGTACTGCCGGCTGGCGTCGGCGTAGCGGCCCAGCGACGACCAGACGCTCGCCAGCGTCGACATCGCCGCCATCGTCCGGGGATGGTTGGGACCCAAGGCCCCGCGCATCCGGCCAAGCGCCTCCTCCAGCAGAGCGACCGCCTCGTCATGGCGATTGGCGCCGAAATAGGCGCCCGCCACGCTCTGCATGCTCGAAAGGGTGTCGGGATGGTCATCGCCCAGCGTGGCCCGCCGCGACACCAGGACTTCCTCGCGCAGCTTCAGCGCCTCGTCGCGGCGCCCGGCGCGCGAGTAGAGGAGGCCCAGGTTGTTCATGCTCTTGAGCGTCTCGGCGTCCTGCGGCCCGAGCACGCGCCGGCGCCGCTCCACGACCTCCTCGGCGAGCTTCACCGCCTCCTCCGTGCGGCCGACGCCCTCGTAGCTGACCGCCAGGTGATGCATGCTCGTGAGCGTGGCGGGATCATCGGGCCCAAGCTCGCCCCGGCGCGTCTCGACGCTCTTCTCCAGCACCTCGATGGCGGGAGTCGCGTGCCCGAGCCGGCTCAGCGAGATCCCCATCCCTTCCTGGAGCCGGGCGACGACGAGCGGATCGCCCACCGCACTGCCGTCGAGCTGGCCCGCGGCGGCGGCAAGCCGGTCGCCCAGCTCCGCCTCCAGCGGGATGCCGCTCTCGCGCACGCGCTGCAGGTCGAGGTCGGCGAAGATGCCGGTGAGCAGCTCTGTGCCGCGCTCCAGTTGAGCCAGGCGCGACTCGGCGACCGTCTTCGCCGCCATCGCCTCACGCTCCTGGCGACGCGCCTCCACGAGGCCGAGGCTCGTGCCGATGATGCCGAGCAGCAGGGTGATCGCCACGAGCGCCGCCGCGGCGACGGCGTGCTTGTGACGCCGGACGAACTTGCGCGCGCGGTAGGCGGCGCTGGGTGGCGCGGCGGTGATCGCGTCTCCCTGGAGGTATCGCTCCACGTCCTGCGCGAGGGTGCTGGGGCTTTCGTAGCGGCGCTGGCGATCCTTCTCCAGCGCCTTCATGGCGATCCAGTCCAGCTCGCCGCGCAGCATCGCGCTCAGTCGCCGGGGCTCCACGTGCCGGTGCGCCGCCACGCTCGGCAGCGTTGCGGACGTCGAGAGCTTCGTGCTCGGCCGGGGCGGATCCAGCTCGCGGATGATCCGCTGGATCTCGGCATAGGCGGCGGATCGCAGTGTGCGCCCGTCGAACGGGGTGCTGCCGGTGAGCAGTTCGTAGAGCAGCACGCCGAGGCTGTAGACGTCGGTGCGCGTGTCGATGTCGAGGGAGCCCTCGGCCTGCTCGGGGCTCATGTACTCGGGCGTACCGATGAGCTGCGCGTGCTCGGTGAAGAGCGTCTTTGCGGTGAGCCGGCTGGCGGTCGCCTTGGCGATGCCGAAGTCGATGACCTTCGCCAGCGGCTTGCCGTCCTGCACGCTCACGAGCACGTTGCTGGGCTTGAGGTCGCGGTGGATGATCCCCTTGGTGTGCGCGTGCTGCACCGCGTGGCACACCTGGACGAAGAGCGCCAGCCGCTCCTGCACGCTCACGCTGTTGCGGTCGCAATACTCCGTGATCGGCTCGCCGCGGACGAGCTCCATCACGAAGTACGGGCGTCCCTCGGCCGTGGCGCCGGCGTCGAACACCCGGGCGATGTTGGGATGATCCATCATCGCCAGGGCCTGCCGCTCCGCCTCGAAGCGCGCGATGACCTGGCGCGTGTCCATCCCCAGCTTGATCACCTTCAGCGCCACGTTGCGCCGGACGGGCTGCTCCTGCTCCGCCATCCAGACGACGCCGAAGCCCCCTTCACCAAGCTGCTGAAGCAGCTTGTAGTTGCCGATGTGCATCCCCGGACGCTCGTGCGGCAGCCGGGCCGACGCCGCTGCCGTCGCCGTCGCTGTCTCAGCGTCGGTCGGTGCACGCGTGAGATCGAGATCGCTTGACATGATGAGCCTCCCGGCCACACGACGACCGCAGGACGCGAAAGCGTCCCGAAGAGCGCGCGGCCGACTCCGCCATCCATCCCCCGCCGACGGGTAGCGCCCCCAGGCGCCTCAGAACCTGCCCGCCGGCCCGGAAGATTACCAGATGTCGCTTACACAAGGTGAAGGGAAATCCCTGCACCTTATCGAACGGCCCCCGCAACTCGGGCCGGGACGTAACCTGCGCCCCGATGGCAGATTGATGCCGTTGACCTGCGGCAGCCACGCATTGGCGGGGTGGACGCGAACGGCGGTTGCAACATCTCCGCGGCCGGCGGATAACGTATCTCCATGCCCGACTCCCACACCTCGGATTCCGCGATGACCTGCCCCTCCCGTCGCCAGTGGCTGGCCCTTGCCGCCGCGGGGGCGGCATCGCTGGCGGCGACGCGGCTGGTCGGGGCGCAGCCGGGGGGTGGCGGGAGGCCTCGCGCCGAGCCGCCGGAGTTGCCGGACGTGGAGCGCGCACAGCGACCGATCAACATCCTCATCCTCGGCGGGACCGGCTTCATCGGGCCCCACCAGGTCCAGCATGCCCGCGCGCGCGGGCACAAGGTCACCATCGCCAACCGCGGGCAGACGCGCCCGGAGATATTCGAGGGGATGGAGATCGACCACATCGAGTACGACCGCGAGCAGGACCCCGCCGCCCTGCGGGCCGCCGTTGCCGAGGGGCGAACGTGGGACCTCGTCATCGACAATGTCAGCTACGTCCCCGCCCACACGAAGGCCGCCTGCGAGGCGCTCGGCGATGCCGCGGGCCACTATGCCTTCATCAGCAGCACCGCCGCCTACGCCACGCGTGCCGAGGGCGCGACCGAGCAGTCGCCGCTGGCCGAGATGGACGCCGAGTTGGCAGAGAGAGCGACGATGCAGGAGGTGGGGCGCTGGTACGGCGCGCTGAAGGTCAAGTGCGAGAAGACGGCCGAGCGACTGCTGCCGGGACGTGTCTCGCGCGTTCGGCCGGGGTACATCGTCGGGTGGGGCGACCCGACCGACCGCTTCACCTACTGGCCCGCCCGCGTGATGCTCGAGGAGCGGTGCGGCGGAAAGATGCTCGTGCCCGGCACCGAGGAGAACCCCGCGCCGATCCAGGTGATCGACGTGCGCGACCTCGCGGCCTTCCTCGTCACGATCGGCGAGTCGCAGCGGATCGGCACCTACAACCTCGTCGGCCCGACCGAGACGCTGCCGAAGGTGCTGGAGGCTGCCAGGGCGCACACGGGCGCGAAGACGGAGTTCGTGCACGTTCCGTTCGACTTCCTCGCCGAGCAGCGCGTGCGCCTCGGCGCCGAGACGCCGATCATCGTTCCGCCCGAAAGCGAGTTCGCCGGCTTCGCGAAAACCCAGAACGACGCAGCCGTCGCCGCCGGCCTCAAGCCGCGCCCGATCGAGGAGACGACGCGGGCGACGATCGACTGGTGGAAGACGCTCCCCGCCGAGCGCCGCGCGCGGATCGAATCCGAGCGCAGCAGCGCCATGAAGCCGGACCGGGAGCAGGAGCTTCTGGAGAAGTGGGCGGCGCAGCAGCACTCCTGACGCCCCTGCCGTCCGATAAGAGGCGTGCCAGGCTGAACGGCGGCAAATCGCGATGGCCTGCCTGAATTCCGGTGAAACCCGGCCGGTTGCGGCGCGTGCGCACCGGGGGGAATCGTTTCTTGCGAAGGGAAAGGCAGTTCATGCGCAGACATCCGCTACTCGCCCCGATCGTCCTCGCCCTGGCCATCGTCGGCGCGACGGCCATGGCGGCATTCCCGGCACAGGGCAGCGCGCTCTGGCTGGCCGCCCCGCTCGTGCTGGCGCTTTCCATCCTGGTCGCCCCGCTGCTCAGCGGCGGAAGCGTGATGGCCGGCGGTATCGTCGCGATCTCCGTCTTCGTCGCGTGCTCGGCCGTGATGCTGCTCGCGCCTGCCGCCCTTCCCATCACGATCGCAATCGTCGGCGGCGGAACGGTCGCCATCCTCGACCAGCCGCACGCCTGCCGCTCCCGCCGGCGCGCCGCCTGCTGAGGCGACGCCCGCGGCGATTGGCAATCAGGCGGGGCGCGTCACCGTGGAGGTGCTTCGGAATTCTTGGCGTCCCTCGGCTGGCGTGAGTATCAGGCTCGTCCGGATTGGCCGGGAACGCGGCCCGCAAGGCTTGCAACGACGGCGCAAAGCTCGGCCGGCTCGACGGGCTTGGCGATGTGCATCTGGTATCCCGCGAGGATGACGCGCGTGCGGTCCTCCGAGCGCGCGTAGGCCGTCAGGGCGACGGCGGGCACCTCGCCGCCCGCGTCGGGCGACAGCGCCCGAACGCGGCGGATGAGCTCGTAGCCGTCGGCGCCGGGCATGCCGATGTCGCTGACCAGCACGTCCGGCCGCTCGGCGCGGATGAGCGCCATGGCCTCGTCCGCCGACCCGGCGACGCGCACGCGGGCGTTGCAATCTTCCAGGACGCGCCGAACCAGTGCCCGCGCGTCCGGCTCGTCGTCAACGATCACGACGCTGACGCTCCCGAGCTTCGGATAAGGAGCCGAGACGAACGCGCCGCCATCCGGCGAGGCGCGGGGATGCCGGCGCTCGTCGGCCGGTTCATCGCCCGGAAGAACGGCTGTCAGCGGGAGCGAGACGGTGAAGGTGGAGCCCTGCCCCTCCCCGCCGCTCTTTGCGCGCACGTTGCCCCCGTGCAGCTCGACGAGCTGCTTGACGATGGAGAGGCCCAGGCCCAGCCCGCCGTGCCGGCGCGTGGTGCTGCCGTCGGACTGCCGGAACCTGTCGAAGACGTGGGGCAGGAACTCCGGGCTGATCCCCTCGCCCGTATCGATGAACGACACCTCGAGGTGGGAGTTGACGCGCTCCAGCACGACCTGGACGCGCCCCCCCTTCGGCGTGAACTTGATCGCGTTGGAGAGCAGGTTCCAGAATACCTGCTGCAGGCGCTCCGGATCTCCCGAGACGGGCCCGGCCAGCGGATCGAGCACGGCCTGGAGCCGCACGCCCCTGGCCTCGGCCGTTGGGCGCGCTGTGGCGATCGCGGCCTGCACCACGGAGCCCAGGTCGAGGCGCTGCACGTCGAGCCGCACCTTGCCGGAGATGATGCGGCTCATGTCGAGCAGGTCCTCGATGAGCTGCGTCTGCATCCGGGCGTTGCGCTCGATGACCTCCAGGCCCTCTGCCAGCTCGTCGGCGTCGGACGGCTGGCGCTGGAGGATCTGCGACCAGCCGAGGATCGCGTTCAGCGGCGTGCGCAGCTCGTGGCTGAGCGTGGCGAGAAACTCGTCCTTCATCCGGCTGGCGCGCTCCGCCTCGGAGCGCGCCGCCCGCTCGCTGTCGGCGGCGATGCGCGCGCGCTGCTCGCCGGCGCGCTGCGCCTCGTAGAGCCGCGCGTTGTCGATGCCGACGGAGGCCTGGGCGGCGATTCCCGCGACCAGCCGCGCGTGCCGCTCCGTGAAGCGGCCGGTCTCGGGATGTCCGAAGAAGAGCCCGCCGAGCACCTCCCCGCTGCGCGAGACGACGGGGACCGCAAGGTAGCTGCGCACGGGCAGGTGCCCCTCGGGCATCCCCCTGTAGGGCGGGTTCTTCCCGTATCGCTCATCCGCGAGCACGTCGTCGATCAGGACGATGCCTTCGTTGCGGAAAGTCGGGCCGAAGAGGGAGGTGTTCCGCGGCATCGGGAAGCGGGAGAACTCCTCGCGCGGCACGCCGGAGATCGTGTAGAGCTGGTAGGACTCTCCCTGCTCGCCGATGACGTTGTAGAAGAACGCGCCGAACTGCGCGCCGGTGACCTGCGTGGCGGCGTCCGTGACGCTCTGGACGAACTTCTCCAGCTCCAGCTCCGAGGAGAGGTGGCGCCCCACCTCGATCAGCGTCTCCGCCTCCACCCGCGCCTGCTGCTCGGCCTCCAGCGACTTGTGCAGCCGCTGCTCGGCCTCGTGGCGCTCGATGACGATGCCCGCCAGGTGCGTCGCCGACCGGATCAGCTCCAGGTCGCGCGGGCTCGGCTCGCCCGGTTCCCGGTAGTACATCGCCATCGTCCCGAGCACGCGCCCGTCGCCGGAGAGGATCGGCGTCGAGCAGCAGGCGGCAAGACCGTGCTCGGTCGCCAGCCTGCGGAACTCCTCCGATAGAGCGTGTTTCTGAACGTCCGGCACGCAGAGGGTGCGCCGCTCGTGGGCGGCCGTTCCGCAGACGCCGGCAGCGGGGCCGATGGTCAAGCCGTCGATCGCCCGGCAGAACGCCTCCGGCAGGCTCGGTCCCGCGCCATGTCGAAGCCGGCGGCCCGAGTGATCCGTCACGAGTACGGAGCAGAGCATCCCCGAGTCCGACTGGGCCTCGGTGCCGCGGGCGAGCGTGTCGAGCACTTCCTCCAGCGGGCGGCCCGTGGCGATCTGCTCCAGCACCTGCTTGTCCGTCGCCAGTGCAGCCTCCCGC
Source organism: Planctomycetota bacterium (assembly GCA_023417885.1). Lineage (GTDB taxonomy): Bacteria > Planctomycetota > Phycisphaerae > Tepidisphaerales > Tepidisphaeraceae > JAEZED01. Next base: position 17,573 of record JAEZED010000037.1, on the reverse strand, counting down.
TCCCGCAGGCGGCGCAGCACCCGGGCCCGCTCGATCGACTCCCAGCACCGGGCCCCGACCAGTTGCACCAGCTCCACCTCGTCCGGCCGCCATCGCCGGGGCGTGCGATGGTGCACCGCCATCGCCGCCACGAAGCGGCCTGCCTTGTGCAGGGGAACGCAGATGACGGCCTGGATCTGCGTGGCGCGGTAGGCGGCCTTGTCGGTGACGGGCGGCTCGTGCGTGTCGATGTCATGGACGACGTACGGCTCGTTGTCGCGCATGAGCTTCAGCACCTCGGCCCCGAAGTCGGTGAACCGGAGCCGGCCGACGATGCTCCGAACATCGGGCGCGCCGATGTAGTTGCCCACGAGGTTCATCGTGTCCTGGTCGTCCTCGATGTCGGCATAGGCGCAGCGGTCGGCGCCGAGGTGTTCCCCGAGCAGGCGCGCCGAGGTGTGCGTGATCTCCTCCGGGTCGGTTAGGGGCCGGACGGCGTCGTCCAGCGCCACGAGAAACTGGTCGCGCGCCTCGGCCCGCTTGCGGGCGGTGACGTCGATGGCGGCGCCGAACCACTCGGTGATCTGTCCCTCGGCGCCCAGGATGGGAACCGCGCGCGAGAAGGCCCACGCGAGGGCGCCGTCGGAGCGCACGATGCGATGCTCCAGCTCGCAGATGCTTCTGGAACTGATCGCCTCCTGGATGGCCTCACTGACCCGCGGCTGGTCGTCCGGATGGATGTACTTCCCGAGCCAGTCGCGCGTCGGCTCGCTGGTGTCGGCGATGAAGGCGTGCCCGTCGAGCTGGCGCATCTCCCGCCAGTCGGGGCTGACGCGGAAAACGACATCCCACCGCGCCGTCAGCAGTGCCCGGAAACGCGCCTCGCTCTCCTCCAGCGCCGCCGCCGCCTGCCGGCGCTCGGTGACGTCGCGCGTGGTGCCGGCGATCAGCTCCACCTCGCCGTCGTCCCCGAGCACGGGCGTAAAGATGTACTCGTAGATCCCGAAGACGCCGGTCAGCGGCGCGCGGAACGGCACCTCCCCCTTGATCGGGCGCTTCGTCTCGACCACCTGCGCGATCTCGCGCATGTGCATCTCGTGGTGCCAGGGCTCGTACCCCAGCTCCAGGCATGTCTTGCCCAGAGACTCCTCCAGCGTCCGCCCCCACACCTCGAGCAGCCGGCGGTTGGCGTAGCGGAACCGCCCTTCGCGGTCGAAGACGTAGATGAAATCCGGCGTCGTCTCGGACACGCTCTCGAAAAGCCGCGCCTGCGCCGCCAGCATCGAGGGTGGGGGCGCGAGGTCGCCTGTCAGCATGATGCCGTACGCCGCGCCGGGCGCGCCTCCCTGCCGCCCCTCGCGAAGCTCCCCCGACCGCATGCCGTCGTCTGCATGACCCATAGGCGCCTCAGGATGCACGGTTCACGTGCCGACCACACGCGCGGCCCGGCACACCCCGCAAAAGGGGTGCCGGAAAATAACGCCTCCCCCCGCCGCCGGACAACGGGAAGATCGGGCGTCTAACGCCGGGTTTTTCTGAACCTTGCCACGTGCCGGCACGGCCTCCGAAGCCCTGCTGCCGCCTCATTCGAGGTAGGTGTACCCCTCGAGCCCGTCCGTGTAGAACTTGAGCAGCGTGCGGCTCTCCTCGACCGTCAGCCGGCCGTCGCGCAGAGCGGTTTCCGTCGTCTTCCGCAGCGCCCGCACCATCTGCTTCGGCTCGTACTGCACGTAGCGCAGCACGTCCTCGCAGGTATCCCCCTCGATGACCTCCTCGATCACGTGCCCGCCGTTGTTCAGCACGACGTGGACGACGTTCGTGTCGCCGAAGAGGTTGTGCAGGTCGCCAAGGATCTCCTGGTAGGCGCCGACCAGGCAGGCGGCGAGCTTGTAGGGCTCGCCTTCCACCAGGTCGTGCAGCTCGAGCGTCGCCTTCCCGCCCCGGCCGTGGCGCGGGCGGATGAAGTGGTCGATCGTCCCGTCGCTGTCGCAGGTGACGTCGGCGAGGATGCCCATGTTGGTCGGCTCCTCTTCGAGCCGGTGGATGGGGAGGATCGGGAAGAGCTGGTCGATGGCCCAGCTGTCGGGCATCGACTGGAAGATGCTCAGGTTGCAGAAGTAGGTGTCGCTGAGCATCGTCTCGAGCCGGCTGAACTCGTCCGGCACGTGCTCCAGCTTCTGGACGATCTCCAGGATCTTCGTCGCCGTCGCGAAGAAGACCTTCTCCCCCAGCGCCCGGTGCTCCAGCGAGCAGTAGCCCAGGCGGAACAGGTCCTCCATCTGCCCCCGCGCCGCGATGATGTCGTGCCAGCACTCCACGTAGTTGCGCTGCGACACCTCCGTGTAGGCGTCGTAGAGGTTCGCCACCGGCGGGGGAAGCTTCTTGCGATCCTCACCCTGCGGGGCCGGCGGGATGTCGAACTTGTCGAAACCGCTCCAGCCGATCACGTCGAACACCAGCACCGCCCCGTAGGCCACCATCGCCCGGCCGCTCTCGGAGACGATCGTCGGGTGGGGCACCTGCCCCTGGTCACACACTTCCTTGATGTGGAAGACGATGTCGTTGGCGTACTCCTGGAGGTCGTAGTTCATGCTCCCCACGTGCGGCGCCGACGAGCCGTCGTAATCCACGCCCAGCCCGCCGCCCACGTCCAGGTAACGCAGGTTCGCGCCCATCCGGTGCAGCTCGACGTAGACGCGCCCGAGCTCGGTGATGGCGTCGCGCACGGCGTTGATGTCGTGGATCTGGCTGCCCACGTGCACGTGAAGCATCGCCAGCGCGTCCCCCATGTCGTGCTGGCGAAGCAGCTCCAGCGCCTCGATCAGCTCGCTGACGAACAGGCCGAACTTGCTCCGCACCCCGCCGCTCTGCTCCCAGCGGCCGGCGCCCTTGCTGCTCAGCTTCACGCGCAGCCCGATCTCCGGCACCACGCCGTGCTGCTTGGCGTAGCGGATGATCAGCTGGAGCTCGCTGAACTTCTCGACCACCGGGATGATGCGCCGGCCGATCTTCCGGGCCAGGACCACCGCCTCGATGAACTCCTCGTCCTTGAAGCCGTTGCAGATGATCGGCGTGTCGTTGTCCTGCACCAGCGCCAGCACCGCCAGCAGTTCCGGCTTGCTGCCCGCCTCCAGGCCGAACCCGTGCCGCTTGCCGAAGCGGTGCAGCTCCTCGACCACCTGCCGCGACTGGTTCACCTTGATCGGGTAGACGCAGCGGTAGTCGCCGCGGTACTCCATGTCCTTGATCGCCTTGTCGAACACCCGGGCGATGTGATCGACGCGGTGCTCGAGGATGTCCGGGAAGCGCAGCAGCACCGGCGCGCCGATTCCGCGGACGTCCAGCTCACCGACCAGGTCGTGCAGGTCGATGCGCTGATCCTGCTGCTGCCGAGGATGAACGCAGAGATGCCCCTTCTCGTTGACGGAGAAGTACCCCTTGCCCCAGGCCCGGACGCCGTACAGCTCCGCCGAATCGTCAACCGACCAATCGCTCATGGGCTGAGAATAGAAGAGCTTTCCGCCCCTGGACGCTCCAACCCGTATTTCGAAGCACGAATTTGTGCCGCACGCCCGCCTCCCGCTCCCACCGACCCCCGGCGCCGCGCGACCGGGCCGTTGCCGCCCGCCCGAACCGGGCCGGGAAGACGCCTTCCTCGCGCGGGCGCCGGGTGATCCAATGGCGCCATGCAGCTTTCCGGCATTCATCACCTCACCGCCGTCACGGCGCGCATCCGGGAGAACCTGGCGTTCTACACGCGGGTGCTGGGCATGCGGCTGGTCAAGAAGACAGTCAACCAGGATGACCCCAGCAGCTACCACCTCTTCTACGCCGACCGGCGGGGCAGCCCGGGGACGGACCTGACCTTCTTCGACTGGCCGATGGCCACGCGCGAGCGCCGCGGCGGGCGGAGCATCGTCCGCACGGGCCTGCGCGTCGGCAGCGTCAAGACCCTCGAATACTGGGCCGCGCGGTTCAGGGAGCATGGAGTCGGGCACGAGGATGTTCGCGGGTCGGGGTCGCGGCTCACGCTGAACTTCGAAGACCCGGAGGGCAAGCGGCTGGCGCTCGTGACGGATGCGGACGCCGCCGGCGAGCCCTGGGAGAAGAGCCCGGTGCCTCCGGAGCATCAGATCCGCGGCCTCGGGCCGATCACGATCAGCGTGCCGGAGCTGGAGCCGACGGCCCAGGTCCTCACAGGTCTGCTGAACATGCGCTTGGCTACCCGGACGGCCCTGGAAGTCGGCACCGACGGCGACCTGCGCGGCGGAGCAGACCTGTACGTCTTCGAGATGGGCGAAGGCGGCCCGTCGGCGGAGCTTCACGTGGCGATCGAGCCCGACCTGCCGCCGGCGCAGCTCGGGGCCGGCGGGGTGCATCACGTCGCCTTCCGCATCCCGACGTTCGCGGACTACGACCGCTGGACGCAGCGCCTCGCCGAACACGGCGTGAGATCGAGCGGCCCCGTGGATCGCTTCTGGTTCCGCAGCCTCTACTTCCGCGAGCCGGCGGGCATCCTGTTCGAACTGGCGACCGACGGCCCCGGCTTCACAACGGACGAGCCGCTCGAATCGCTGGGCGAGCGCCTGGTCCTGGCGCCCTTCCTCGAAGGCCGCCGCAAGCTGATCGAAGCCCGGCTGAAGCCGCTCTGAGGCGAGGCGGGTGGTCCGCCCGCGCCGGCGGGCCATCTTCCGGTGCCGGCGAGTGAGCCGGCGCGACTCATAACCTGCAATTTCGCCGGCTTTGCCCGGCGCGGTAGCCGGCCATCCACGTACTCGCCCGCTCGGTTCAGGGCACTACGCGAATCGGAATCCGCGCCAGCACCTTGTCGCCCTGGCCGGACATGTAGCGGACCTCGGCTTCACCCGGCTCCGCCGGCAGCTTGATCTTCAGGGGCGAGCCGCCGGTGGTCTCGGCATAGCCGCGGTACTGCCCGTCCGGCGTGCCCTTCGGGACGATGGTGATGTAGTCGCCGCGATTGTCCGGTCCGGTCCACTCGACCGCGACCTCCGTGCCGGCGGCCCCTTCCGCGGGCGCCGCGAGCGTGATCTTCGCGGGGACGATCCGGATGGCGCGGCGCGCCAGCACGCGGTTGCCCTGCCCCGTCATGTAACGGATCTCGGCAGGGCCTTCCATGATCGGCATGAGCAGCTCCAGCGGCGAGCCGCTGGAGGTTTCGGTGTAGTTGGCGTACCGGCCGTCGGGCACATCGGGGGCGACGACCGTGATGTAGTCGCCGGCGTTGTCCGGACCGCTCCACGTGATGCTGACGCTGCTTCCGGCGATCGCCTCGTCGGGCGCCTCCAGGGACACCTCCGCCATGACCACGCGGATCGCCCGTCGCGCCAGCACCTTCCTGCCCTGGCCCGCGACGTAGCGCACCTCGTGATTACCGACGACCGTGGGCGCGGTGAGCGTGACGGGAGAGCCCTCCTCGGTGTTGACGTAGCTGCCGTACTTCTCGTCGGCGGCCCCGGCCTCGACGATCGTGATGAAATCCCCCTCGTTGTCCGGACCCGTCCACTCGACGGCGAACGGCTTGCCGATGACGACCTCGTCAACGCTGGTGACGGCGGCGCCGACCGGCTCCACCTCGATCGGCCTGCGCGCCAGCACGGTGCGCGAGCGGACCGTCACATAGCGCAGTTCGTAGGTTCCGGGCTCCATCGGCGCCGTGAGCGAAAGCTCCGCGCCACCCTTGGTCTCGGCGAAATGGCCGTACCGCTCCGGGTTCTCGTCCGGGCGGACGATCGTCAGGAAGTCTCCCTCGTTGTCCGGGCCGGTCCACCTCACGGCAAAGGCGCTGCCGGCGGGCACGCGCTCCGGCGCCTCGAGCGCCGCTTCGCCCAGCACCTCGGCAGGTTGCGTCGCGGACCCGGCGTCGTCCGAGCCACCGGCAGGAGGCGTCACGGCGTTCGACTGATCCTGAGTAACAGGCGGCGCCCCGTCCTCCCGCTCCGGCCGGCAGCCGCGCAACAGCAGGAGAAGCAGGATGATGACGATGACGATCGCGATGAGGGCGAGGATGACGTTCCGCCGCCGCTGCTGTTGCTCCACCATGGCGGCGATGGTAGTCCGCGCTTTGGGCCGGGCAATGACCCCCTGACTCTCCCGGCCGGCGGGCGCCCGGCCCCGCTCACAGCCGCGGGTCCACCGGCTCGCTCTCCAGCGCCAGCACGCCGAAGACACACTCGTGAACCCGGCGGAGCGGCTCGCGGCGAGCGAAGCGCTCCAGCGCCTCCAGGCCCAGGGCAAACTCCCGGATCGCAAGCGACCGCTTCGACCCAAGCGAGCGGCGGCGAAGCTGGGACAGGCGCGCGGTGTACTCCGGGCCGTAGATGATGCGCAGGTACTCACGCCCGCGCACCTTCACCGCTGGCTGCACGAGGCCCTTCGGCCCGCGGCTGATCCAGTCGAGCGGCTTGACGACCATCCCCTCCCCGCCGGCGCCGGTCAGGGCTTCCCACCAGGCGGTCGCCTCCGCTTCGCTTGCCGGATCGGTGACATCGACGGCACGGTGGTTCGTCGCCATCAGCGGCCCATCCCCCGCCGCCTCCGCGAGCCGGGCCAGCGTCGCCATGTGCCAGAGGTGATCGCGGTCCGTATGAACGTGCCCCTCGCTCGCCAGCAGGTGGAAAGGCGCGAGCTTCAGGTCGCCGACACTCCGCACCGGCCAGCAGTAGCGGCGATAGGCGGAGACGTAGTCGCTCACCATCGCCCGCCGATCGCGGACGCGCGCGAGCAGCCCGCTTACCGCCTCGTCGCCCGCGTATCGCGGCGCCGCCTGTCCCAGCAGCGCCTCGGCCGCTGGGAGCGATGCCATCGCCGCGCTGCCGACGGCGGCGTACTGGCTCCGGAGCAGGTCCTGCGCCTTGGCCGACCAGGGCATCAGTTCGCAGTCGAGGCAGAACCAGTCGGTCGCGAACTCCTCCCAGAATCCGCCTCGCGCCAACGCGTCGCGCAGGTGATCGAGCAGTTGCCGCTCGGTCTGGTCATCGTCGAAGAAGCGCCGGCCGGTGCGCGTATGGACGATCCCGGCGTTCGCCGCCGACGCACCCGTCACGCCGAACCGCCCCGCCGCCGCCTCGTCGCGGCAGACGACCACGACCGCCCGGCTGCCCATGTGCTTCTCCTGGCACACGACGCGCCCGACGCCGTTGTTGCGGTAGTAGGCGAACGCCTCCGCCGGGTGCTCCAGCAGATCCTCGCGCGCGCTCGCCTCGCAGGGGCTCATCGTCGGCGGAAGGTAGATGAGCCACTTCGGGTCGGCGGCGAACCGGCTCATGACTTCCAGCGCCGCCGCGGCGTTCTCGGCGCGGACGATCACGGTCCGGCTCAGCCGGGTCTCGATGACCCGCTTGCCGGTCACCTCGTCGAGATCAAGCACGTCGTCGTGCGCCTGCTGGGCCGACCGGCCGGCGCCCGCGAGGCGCTCCACGATCCACCGCTGCGCCTCGTGGCTCAGCGCGCGCGCCGCCTCCGCCGGGGCGAGCCACTCGAGCCGATGATCCGGCTCCACCGGATCGCCGAGGCGCTCGCCCAGCGTCGCTTCGAAGTACGCGCCCACCTTCTCGAAACATGCGTGGCCTGGTGCGCCGACCAGCTGGATGGCACTGCCGATCTGCCGGCCGACGCGCAGCGCACGCCCCAACTCCTCCATCCCCTCACGGATCAGCGCCTGCTCCGGCGTCTCCCCCTCGTCGATTCCCCCGCCCGGCAGAAACGCCTCTTCCCCCACGCGCATCACCGCCACCCGCCCGGCCCCGTCGCGGATGATGCCATAGGCGCCGGGGCGGACGGTGTACGACTGCCCATCCAGCCGCTCTCCGAACGTCGGGCACTCGTCGAGCCCGGAGGCCCCGTCCGGCAGGAACGGCCGCGCCGGCTTCGCATACGCCTGCTCCGCCGGCACGCTGACGATCTCGCGCTCCGGCCAGCGCAGCGCCGTCAGCTTTCCGCCGAAGACGCAGCCGGTGTCGATGTTGATCGTGTTGTTCAGCCACTCCGCCTCGGGCGTGGGCGTGTGTCCATATACGACCGCCGCCCGCCCGCGATACTCGGCGGCCCAGTTCATCCGCACCGGCAGGCCGAACTCGTCGGTCTCGCCCGTGGTCTCGCCGTAGAGGGCGAACTCCCGCACGCGCCCGCTGGCCCGGCCGATGTAGCGCTCCTTCATTCCCGCGTGAGCCACGACCAGCCGTCCGCCGTCGAGCACGTAGTGGCTCACGAGCGCGTCGATGAAGCCCGCGACCTTTGCCTTCAGCTCCTCCGGCTCGCGATCGAGCTGCTCCACCGTCTCCGCCAGGCCGTGCTTGAGCTGGACGTTCTTCCCCCTGAGCTTGCGCAGGAGCTTCACATCGTGGTTGCCCGGCACGCACAACGCGTGGCCGGCGGCGACCATGTTCATCACCAGCTTCAGCACGCCCGGCGTGTCCGGCCCGCGATCCACCAGGTCGCCGACGAAGACCGCCTTGCGTCCCGCGGGCGGCGTTGCTTCATGTGCTTCGGGCCTGACGGCATATCCCAGCCGCGCAAGGAGGGCACACAGCTCCGGGTAGCAGCCGTGAACGTCGCCGATGATGTCGAACGGCCCGGCATCCTCGCGCCGGTTCGTCCAGAGCGGCTGACGCTCGACAGTGGCCGCCTCGACCTCCTCCGGCGACTCCAGCACGTAGACGTACCTGAACCCCTCGCGACCAAGCCCGCGGAGGCTCTGGCGCAGGGCGATGAGGTGATTGCGCACCACGTGCCGCCCGAACTGCCGGTCCGGCCGGTCGCCGTTGCGCTCCTGGCACAGGGCCTCGGGCATCTTCAGGGCGATCGCCACGGGGAGCACGTCGTGCTCCTTCGCCAGGCGCACGAGCGAGGCGCGGTCCTCCTTGCGCACGTTGGTTGCATCGACGACGGTAAGCCGGCCGCGCTTCAGGCGCAGGCCGACGAGGTGGTGGAGCAGGTCGAAGGCGTCGCCGGTGGCCTCCTGGTCGTTCTCATCGTCGCTGACCATCCCACGGCAGGCGTCGCTGCTGATGACCTCCGTCTGCTGGAAGTGCCGGCGCGCAAAGGTGCTCTTCCCCGAGCCGCTGGGGCCGATGAGAACCACGAGACAGAGTTCGGGGACGGCGATGCGCATCAGACCTCGAGCAGACGAATCGGGAGATGACGCGCGTACCGGGTGAAGTCGCCATCGGTGGTCAGGAGCGCGACGTCGTGCTCGATGCAGGCCGCGCACAGCAGCATGTCGGTCGGGGTGGCCGCCAGACCGTGGCTCTGGCAGCGATTGAAACAGCGTGCCGCCTCGTCCCACGTGGATGCGCCCAGCGGAAGCAATGCGAATCCATCGAGCGCGGCGCTCAGCCGGTCAAACTGCCTCTGGACGCGCACGCCGCTGAGCAACTCCTGGCGCACGGGCCCAACGATGGCGACCAGGGCAAGCGCCGAGGCACGCTCCAGCGCCCCGACCACGCGGTTCTCCGCCGCGGATCGATCCTCGGGCCGGCGGCGCAGCACGAGCGACAGTACGCTGGTGTCTGCAAGAATCATGAGGCCTTTCGCTTATCGCCGTCGGCGGCGCGACGGCCCTTCTGCCGGCCGGCGGGAACGCGTTTCAGATCGCGCTGCCGCAGGCCCCTGGCGTTCTCCGGCAGATCCGGAAACTCTCCGGTCATGGCGAAAAAGTCGCGCCGATGCAGGGCCTGGACGTACTCCCGCAGCGCGGCGTTGACCGCCTCGCGCTTCGTTCGGTGCCCGCCCGCCTTGACGGCTTGTCTGATGAGCCGATCGTCGAGATCCAAGTTCGTCGCCATGGCCGAATCTTACACATCCGTCTGTGTAGAATCCAACCGCTCGAACACCGCCATCTGCGTCGGCGGGCCGGTGCGCTCATCTTCCGGGCCGATCGGCAGGAAGCGTGCTTCATAGCGGAACCGGGAAGCGACGGCCTCGCACCAGCCGCGGAACTCCACGCGCGTCCACTCGAACCGATGGTCGCGGTGACGGAAACGCCCCGCCGGGAGCGACTCCCAATTCACGTTGTACTCGGCGTTGGGCGTCGTCACCACGACGGCGCGGGGACGGATGAACTCGAAGACGACCCGCTCCATTCCCGCTAGCCGAGGTGGATCGAGGTGCTCGATCACCTCCACCAGGCACGCGGCGTCGAACCCCTCGGGCCCCGTCAGGCCGCCCGCCTCCAGCCGGCGGTCGCGATAGGTCAGCGCGCCCTGGAGCAGACTGATGCGCTGGCCCTTCGCCGCCGGCAGGCGCTCCAGCTTCAGCTTCCTCTCCGCGAACTCCAGTGCACGGCTGGAGACATCGACGCCGACGATCTGCTCGAACTGCTTTTCCTCCAGCAATCGCCGGAGCAGCCCGCCCTCCCCGCAGCCCAGGTCGAGCACGCTCCTGGCCCCGGCGGCCCGGAGCACGCCCAGGACGGTGTTCATCCGCTGCTCGTTCAAGCTCAACGGCCGCTCGACCGCCGCCTCCTCCTCGGCCGCGGCGTGCAGGGCCTCCTCGACCAGCGGCACCTCATCGGCCACGAGCCGATCCAGCGCCTGCCGCACGAGTGACTGCCGGCGCTTGAGATAGCGCCGCGCGATCGACTCCTTCTCAGGATGCTGCGCGAGCCAGCCTTCGCCGTGCCGCAGGAGCTTGGCCACCTCCTCCTCGCCGACGTAGTAGTGCTTGTCGGCGTCGAGCACCGGGATCAGAACGTACAGGTGGCTGAGCAGATCCGAAAGCCGGATCGTCTGCTCCAGCGTGACCGTGAAGTACGCGCCCTCGCCCCACTCCGGATACTGCTCATCCAGCGGGTGCTGCTCTGCCGTGACCGTGTAACCCAGCGGTTCGAACAACCGGTGCAGAAACGCCTCTCCCCCGCGGCACGGGACGGCGGTGATGCTCGCGGTCAGCGGAATGGCCGCCGCGGCGAGATCGGGGCGTTCCCTGCTTCGCCCCGAGAGCGCGCTGCCGTAGACCTGCGCAATGGCAACGGAGAGAAACGACGAGGCGGCGTACGGCCGGTCGTTGACGTACTGCCCGAGCGAGAACGACGGCGCCGACTGGCTCCCCCGCCCGGGACGGCCACGAACCAGGGAGATCGGGTCGATCTCCAGCAGCATCACCGCCGTGCAACGCGCCTCGGCGGCCTCCGGGTAGAAGACATGCGCGGCGCCGAATGAGAGCTCCTTCACCTGCGGCCGCGCCGGGTTCTTGTGCAGGAGGAATCCGAGGTCCGTCGCGGGCTGGCGAGTTGTCGTGATGCTCAGCAGCATGCGGCAGAAGCGTATGCGCGGAACGCGGCGAAACCCGCCGATCGCAACATCCGCTCTGCCGGGATCTGGGCGTGAGTCGTCCCGGTACGCGGCAGGAGCCGGGCTGGACGGCTGCGCCCGGGATCAGTGGCGTGCGACCAGCTCCAGCAACAGGCCGCCCAGGCGTGCCTGATGCATGTAGCGGCCGCGAGATTGCCCCGGAGCCGCAGGCTCATCCTGCTGCATCGCCAGCGCCATCACGCGCTGTGCCCCGGCGCCGCGCACGAAGAGGGGCACGAGCTGGTTGCTGTGGTGGTCGAAGAACCAGCGGGCGCCTGGAAGGTTTCCCGGCCCGCGATCCTGCACCGGCTGAAACGCCTCCCGTTCCGCGTCGGGCCCGAGCAGCAGGTGGTCGTGATCAGCGGTGACCACCACCAGCGTGTTCTCCCACGTGTGGCCGTTCGTGCCCGCGTCGAGGTAATCGATCACCGCGTACACCGCCTCGTCGAAATCCTGGTACTCCTCGATCATGCGGCCGAGCTGGTTCTGATGCATGGCCCAGTCGATGGCGCCTCCTTCGATCACGAGGAAGAAGCCGTCGGGGTCGTCGTCGATCGCGTTCAGGGCAGCGCGTGACAGATCCGCCAGCGTCGGTTGATGCGGCAGGCGTGGATCCTCGCCGGGCCGGGTCTGGCGCGCGTCTCCGGCACTGCTGCGCTTCTGCTGGAGCGTGCGATACACCTTCGGGCTGATGACAAGCTTGTCCGGCGCCTCCCCCTCCGCCAGCGCGATGACCGACTGGGTGTTCTGCACCAGCGTCCAGCGCCGCCCGTGCTCGTCGGCGAGGGTGCCGAGCTTCAGCGCGCTCCACTCGGCCTCAGCGATGTACTTGTAGGAAGGCGTCACGCGCCGGCGGCCATCGTCGTCGTAGTCGGGATTGTTCGGCCCGGCCAGGACGTCGGCGACGCCGGCGGTGAGAATCTCGCGCGCCAGCTCGTGGTAGTTGTCGCGGCTGCGGTTGTGGGCTCCGGCCGCCGAAGCGGGTGTCGCGTGGTTCCATTGGACGCTGCTGACGACGCCGACGCGCTTGCCCGCCGCCGAGGCCGCCTCTGCCATGCTGCGGAGGGGATGACCATTGCCATCGACGTTGATGGCGCCGGGATAGGTCGCGACGCCCGTCATCATGGCGGTCATGGTGTTGGCGGAGTCGGGCCGGAAGTCGCGGTGCCACTCGTAACCAGAGAACGCGCGCGGGTAGAGCCGGCCCAGCACTTCGCCGGCGCCGGGGCGGACACCGTGCGCCGGCCGCTGGTCGTGGCTTAGCTGCGGGTTATAGGCATAAGCGGGGCTCTGCGAATCGGGAGCATGTCCCTCCGCCGGTCCGTCGTCGCCGCGCAGGGCATGAGCGGCCAGTGCCGCCTGGCGCCACTGCGGCGCATCCACGGCGAGGGCCTCGCCCGTCCAGTAGCGCGTGGCGGCGAGGGTGTTGTAGCCGGCCCCGTCGGCGATCATCACGATGATGTTCCGCGGCTGCTCCTCCCGGACAGCCTCGGGTGCGTTCTCGACCGGCCGCGTGGACGGCTGGCTGGCAGGAGCGGCCGCGGGGAGAAGCTGGATCGTGCCCAAAAAGAGTGCGGTACAGGCGCTGGCGAGGGTCATGCGTGGAATCTATCCGTGCCGTGGCAGCATGCGCTCAGGCAGCGCTAGAAGTGCGCGAAACCACGCGAAGCAGTCACTCGCGCACCGCGCAAACGACACGGAGCCGTGCCATTGACACGGCTCCGCGCCTTCAAAGTGACCGGATGCGCAGGTGCCTGCGCATCCCGCCGCTACGGCGCGATGTAGACGCCTTCCACGCCGTCGTAGTAGGTGTCGATGACATCCTGATAGACGCGGCCGCCGTTGATTCCGAGGACGGTGTCTTTCGGGTTCCACATCGCCGGGTTCGACCCCTCGAGGTCACCCATGAGCTGGACGTGGCCGTCGTAGAAGCCGACGTTGAACTTGAACGTGTTGGCGGCTCCGCGGTCGACGCCGCGGCCGTGGCGGAAGCCGTAGAAGCGGGCGTCGATTTCCCCGTTGAAGCCGTCGCCCGTGTCGTTCCCCGGCGCGTGCTCCCGGTTCCAGGCGTTGCTGAAGACCTGCCAGGGCCCGCGATCGCCGTACGCGCCGCCGTAGTCGAAGCGGAAGGTGAACGGGATCATCGGCGGGAGGTCGGGCCGGGAGTACTTCGCGCCGTCGGCGATGAAGACCTTCTGTGACGGGTTGCCGACGCGGGTGACCTTCGGGGTGTAGCCCTGCGGCGGGTTGTAGTCGGTGCGGGCGTAGGTCTCGCCGATCTGGCCGACGTCCCAGCCGCTGTCGCTGTTGGTGTTGCGATAGTTGTGCCGGTACATGAAGTTGACGGCGGTTACGTACGAACCGAGCGGCATCGGGCTGTTGTCGGCGCTGAAGGGAAGGCCGGTGGGATCGGGCGTGCCGATCAGGTCGTTCTCGGGGCAGTGGAATTCGTTTCGCTGCATCAGATCGGCGAAGCGCTCGCGCCGGTCCGCGATGTACTTGCCGGTGTTGAACTGGAACCCCAGCATGCGGCCGATGGGTGCCTGCCAATCGTTGATGTGGCTGACGTCCGGGAGGTTGTAGTTGCTGGCGCCCGGGGCATAAGCGTGGCGCCCGCTCGTCCAGGCGCTGCCCGGAATGGCCCCTTCGTACTCGTTGGCGTAGAGGATCATTCCCTGGAGGATGCTGCGGACGTTTGAGGCGCACACGACGCTGCGGGCGGAGCGGCGCGCCTGGCTCAGCGTTGGAAGCAGCACGCTGATCAGAAGCGCGATGATTCCAATGACGACCAGCAGCTCAACAAGGGTAAACGCGCGGCGTCTCTGCACGGCGCGAGTCGGTGGACGGTTCATGCGGTTGTTCATGGTTCTGCCTTCCTGGCTCCTGAGGTTGCGGATCGCGTCTATTCGTCTACGAGCTTTCCAAGGGCCGTGCGGGCGCGCTTCGTCTCGAGCTGCGCCCGCGTCGGCGGAGGCTCGCCCGGGACTGGTCGCGGGTTCCACGCGCGCACCAGCCGGTCGCAGTCGGTGCAGAAGGTGGGCCCCTTCCGGCCGACGTAGCTGTTCAGCAGCACCGGTGTCGGCTCCTGGCGGATCCCGCCATCGAGGGTCCAGTAGCACAGCTCGGCGGGATATCCGGAGCGGGCGCCGGAGTATGGCGACGTGACCGGCAACGCCGCGCCTGTCGAGACGTCGCGCTGGAACGACTTGCCCGTCTCGGCACAGATGAACAACCGGTGCCGCGACAGCGCCGCCGCTGGCGACGAGCCGAGCACGCCGGCCAGCGAGGAAACGCCGAGGTATAGCGCGATGGCGACGGCGCCGAGCGCCGCGATCATTCCGGCACGCGTCTGGAGCAGATCTCGGATTCGGTCGGTCACGGGTCGTTCTCCTGTGAATGCCCCTTGAGGAAGCGCCGCCCGACTGATGAAGGCCGGGCGGCGCGGGGTGGCGACCGGCATCACTACATGCGGCGGCGGCGCAGCATCACGAGACCGCCGGCGGCGACGAGGCCGACGCTTGCCGGCTCCGGAACGGGGGTGGTTGTGACGACGCCCGGCGTGGCCTCGCCATCGAGGCGCAGCACCCAGTCGGCGGCGGTGTCGGTGTCGACGCCGGCCGGAACGCGCTCCCACGACTCGTTGTTGCCGAGCTGTGCGAGGTTGAAGTCACCCCAGGTGCCGCCGTGGGCGGTGGCGTCGAGGATCTCGTCGTTCTCTCCCAGCAGCAGGATCTGGTCCTCACTGTTGGCGATCGTGAGCACGGCGTTGGGATTGCCGCTCCAGGTCTCGTAGGGGAGAAGATCCGGCACGTTGGGATCGGTGTCGACGGCTTCGAAGCTCGCCTGCACGCCGGTCCAGTCGAGGAAGGCCGCTGCGTTGACGGCGATGACCATCACCTGGCCCGGCTCGATGAAGCTGCCGGCGGGGAACTGGCTCATGTCCTCGCCGTCGAGCGGGGTTTCGGAGGTTCCAATCTTGTAGTTGCTCAGGTCGACGGCGGTATCGCCGCTGTTGTAGATCTCAAGCCACTCGCGCTCCGTGTCGGTGCCGGAGGGGTTGGCCATGAACTCGGTGATCAGAACGTCCGCGCCGGCGGCGGGAACGATCGACAGGACGCCCGCGGCAGCACAGGCGGTCAGCAGCTTCTTCTGCATGCTTCTCTCCTTCGTGGGAGGGGATTGCTCGGTTTGCGACGACGCTCGCCGCGACTGGGCCGGAATCTATCCGCCGCTGCGCTGCTGCTTGTTCGAACTGCTACAACCTTGCGCCAAGAGATCTTTCAGATCGCGCGCGCACACCCCTTCCGCGCGCTGCGCTCATGAAGGACTAAGAACTTGTCAGCCGAAATCTCAAACTCCTTGCCCCCTGACCCGCTACCCTCGCCGATCATGTCCCCGAAGCACATCGTCAACCGACTGTTCCTCGCCATCCTCGTCGCCGGCACTACGGCCGCGGCGCACGAGCCTCCCGCGACCCGCCCGGTGGATCCGGTGAATCCGAACATCGGCCATCGTCACCACCATCACCGTCACGGCGACCCCCTGCCGCGGGAGACCGATCGCTCAAGGTTTCACACCGACCGCCCGCAGGCGAAGATCCTTCCGGTTCCCGTTGAGGAGGATGCCTTCATGTTCGCCGTCTTCGGCGACCGCACTGGCGGACCGGACACGGGTGTGAGCGTGCTCGCCGACGCTGTGCGCGACGCCAATCTTCTGGAGCCGGACCTGGTGATGACGGTGGGCGATCTCGTCCAGGGCTACAACGAGCGACCGGAATGGCTCAGGCAGGTGCGCGAGTTCAGGGGCATCATGGATCAACTCAAGAGCCCCTGGTTCCCGGTGGCCGGCAACCATGACATCTACTGGCGCGACAAGGACGGTTCCGGCGACGCCAGGCCCGCCGGTGAGCACGAGGGCGAGTACGAAATGCATTTCGGCCCGCTCTGGTACGCTTTCGAGCACAAGAACAGCTGGTTCATCGTCCTCTATTCCGACGAGGGGAACCCGGAGACGGAGGAGAAGTCGATCAGCAAGCCCGAGAGCCAGCGCATGAGCCCGGAACAGCTCGAGTGGCTCGAGCAGACGCTAGCGAAGGCGGGCGACGCCGACCATGTCTTCCTGTTCCTGCATCACCCCCGCTGGCGCGGGGGCAACTACGGCGACGATTGGGCGAAGGTGCACGAGCTGCTTGTGAAGGCCGGCAACGTCAGCGCCGTCTTCGCGGGGCACATCCACTTCATGACCTACCGGGGTCCCGTCGACGGAATCGAGTATGTCACGCTCGCCACGGTCGGCGGCGAGAACTCCTTCCGCGTGCCGGAGGTGGGATACCTGCACCAGTTCCACGTCGTCACGGTGCGGAAAGATCGCATCAGCATGGCCGCCGTGCCGGTCGGGGAGGTGATGGATCCGCGCGAGATGACGGAGCAGCTGCAGGGAGCGGCGATCCGGCTGGCCGAGGCCCGGCCTGATTTCTCCGGAACGATCACGATGTCGGCAGATGCGTCAGTCGATGCCGGCTTCGAGGTGGCGGTCAGCAACCCGACCGACTACCCGGTTGACGTGACGGTCATGCCCGAGAGTCGCGACTCGCGCTGGACATTCACGCCCGACCATAACCACGCCACGATCCGCCCCGGCGGGCGCGAAGCGTTCCGGTTTCACGCGGCACGGATGGCAAGCGACGTGGACGACTCCCTGAAGCTGGTGGATGTCTCAGTGAAGACCGACCTGCTCACCGAGGGGTTCCGCTACACGTTGCCGGAATCGCGCACGCCCCTGCCGATCGACATCTCCAGCCTCCGCTCCGGCGCCGCGCCCGATCGGGCGCTCGTTGTGGACGGCGAGGGAGACCATCTTTCCATTCCTTCCGCGGACCTGGACCTGCCCGACGGGCCGATCACCCTGGAGGCATGGATGCGCGCCAAGTCCTTCGGCGACCGCGTCGGCCTCGTGACGAAGATGCAGAGCAGCGACTACGGGATCTTCGTGAGCAAGGGACGCCCCAGCTTCGCCGTTCACCTTGGCGACGGCTACGTCACGGCCCGCGCCAGCGAAACCCTTCGGGCCGGGCGCTGGTACCACGTGGCCGGCGTGTATGACGGAAGCGAGGTGCGGCTGTATGTCGATGGCAACCTCGTCGCACGCCATTCCGGCGCTGGCCGGAGAAAGACCAACGCCCTCCCCCTTGTCATCGGCGGCGATGTCGGCGGAGCCGGTCAGGCGATGTCGTTCTTCCACGGCGAGATCGATGACCTCCACCTTTCGCGCGGCGCGCGCTACAGC
>JAEZED010000029.1 GCA_023417885.1 Planctomycetota bacterium | reverse complement strand
TGGAGGAGCGCCGCTTCCGCATCGAGGCCGATGACACGCCCGACGAGAAGACGCTCTACGCCTACGACGAGCTGGGCCGGCGGGAGGCGGTCATCGAGTATGCTGGCAGCATGGTCGCCGCCGCCCGCAGCAGCACCTATGCCTATGACCCGGTCACCGGCGGGCTGGCGACCGAGACCACGCCCGAGGGGACGATCCACCGCGAGTACGACCCGGCCACGGGACGGCTGACGCGGACGTACACGGCCGACAACGACACGAGCTACACCTACAACGACCTGGGCCAGCTGTGGAAGGTCGCGGCAACGAAGCTCAACGGGCAGACCGCCAACCTCGTCACCGAGCACACCTACACCGCCACCGGCGCGCGGGGCACGACGCGCCACCACAACGACCCGGGCAGCACGGCGGACGACGTGGCCTGGGACTACGACTACGACCAGCTGAACCGCCTGGAGGTGCTGAACGTCAGCAACGGGGCCGGCTTCCACCTGCTCCGGCAGGAGATCACCTACGAAAGCGACGGCCAGCGCGACCAGATGCTGGAGATGCGCTACGACGGCGACTCCGCCATACCGTTCAGCACGACGCGCATCGACTGGACCTACGACGCCATCGGCCGCCTGACGCAGGAGCACCGCGACGAGGGTGACGACGGCCTGGGCATCGACGGCCTGCCCGACGCGGGCGACTACATCCACACCTACGCCCACGACCTCTCCGGCAACCGGCTCGAGAAGGCGGAGGATTTTGGCGCCGACGGCAGCGCCACGCCCGACGCGACAACCGCCTACGCCTACAACGAGCGCAACCAACTGACCACCGACGGCGGCTTGGGCATCGCGAAGCCGGCCAGCATGCCGTCTCCCTCGCTGCGAACCATAGACGGCGGGGCTGCCCTGTCTCGCTGACTTCTCACACCGCGCAGCCGCGGAAGTTCACCTGGACGGGGGCGGCAGGCGAGGGCGCAAGGCCGCACTCGTAAGGTTCGTCCGGCTCCGGCTCGGGCGCTCCGGCCGTCGAGGGGTCGGCGCGGAGGCCGTGATGTTCCGCCAGGGCCTCCCAGAGCTCGCGCAACGCCCGCGCGACGGCGGAGTAGAGCCCCATCTGCGTCACCGAGGCCAGCCGGCCGGCGAAGGAGGGGAGCCACTCGCCGAGGTGACTGTCCGCGAAATCGCGCAGCGCGTCGGCGACGAGCCGCCGGCGCTCTTCGTCCGGAGCGTTGTATGCCATCGCCAGGAGCAGCGCCACGAACTCGAGCTGGCTGACGATGTGATCCGGCTTCTCCCCGGCGTCGTCGCGCGGGCGGAAGCCGAAGGCCAGGTAGAAGCCGCACGCATCACCGATAATCGCGCCCTTGTCGCGCCGGACGTAGGCCGTCTGGTTCGGCGGACAGAGCAACAGCCCCTCGAAGAGCCGGTGATACTCTTCCCGCCAGGGCTCGTGCTCCGCGACCATCGCCGCCAGCAGCGCCTCGCGCAGCGAGCCGAGCAGCGCCCGGTTATGAGCGATCCCGGCGGCGCGGAGGAGCTCCGGAAGGGCCCCCATCGCATCGGCCCAGGGCGCCGTGTCGCCCTCGTCGGGGCGTCGCAGCAGGTCGGCGGCGAGGAATACCAGGTCCGCCTGCGCCAGGAGCGTCACGTCTGTAGCTGACTGTGCCACGGCCATTCCTCCGTTGTTACTTGCTCAGCCGAACCGGGATCCAGTTCGAGAAATGCTTCTGTCCGCCGACGTTCTTCGCCGTTCCGTCCCAGACGGCAAAGGCGAGTGCGTCGGCCTTGCCCGCGCTCATGGCGGCGGCGATCGGGTCGTCGCTCGTCAGCGGCCGGTCGAAGACGACCGTCCATCGCCCGTCCTTCCAATGTCCGTTGGCGCCGGAGATCGTGTCGCGCACCGTGGTGGCGGTGCCGAACCCTTCCGCGACCAGCTCCTCCACGGGCCGCTCGCGCCCCGGGTCGGCCATCGGGTTTCCGGCCGCCATCGCGGGCATGAACTGGCGCGCCTGCGGGTTGTCGAGCGAGGTCGCATAGGGCGAGGGGAAGTCGCCGTCCGCGAACCAGTAGAAGTCGGCGCGGTAGTTCGGGTGCACGTCCTCCACCTGCTGGTAGTGCTCTTCGACGTCCTTCTGCCAGAGCGCTTTCCAGTGCAGGATGTGCACCGGCATTCCGGGGCCGCCCATCAGGAAGGGCGTTCCCGGCTGTAGGGAGAACTGGATCGCCACGGCGTCGCTGAAGCGGTCGGCGTCGACGTTGTAGGAAGGCTCGGGCGCCTCCCACGAGACGCGCCAGGCGATGCGCTTGCCGTCGCGCAGGGCCTGCACGCTGACGCTCCTCACCGTCGCGCCGGCGAGCATGGGGCGCGTCACCGTCTGCGGAAGCAGCGGCACCTCCATCACGGGTGCGTTCTGCCAGTCCGCCGCGAAGACGTCGTCTGTCGGCGGTACGGCGGCGATCTCGATCACCTGTATGCCGGGTGGCGCGGAGGGGACGACGCTTTCGGCGGGTGGTGGCGCCGTCACCGATGCAGCGCCGGCCGATGGCGCCGGCGCGCTCACTGCTGCGCCGACGGACGTCCCGGCGCCGGCAGACGGGGATTCGACGACCACGACGACCGGACGCGGGCTCGAGATCAACACCGCCACGAACATGGCGACGATGGTGACGAAGAGGCCGCCGGCGTAGATCGCCAGCGCCAATTCACCGGTGCGTTTGCTGGGACGTGACATGTGACTCAACCTTGCCTTGGGAAATCAGTTCGCTCAATCAGCGCCTTCGGCGACGGCCTGCTTATCGGCGGGGGCGCGGCCCTCGGAAACCGCCGGCGCATCCGACCTGATTTCGGTGTGGCGAATCTGTCCGCCCAGGTTCGCGTTTCGGAAGAGCATGACCGCCTCGTTGATGCCCAGGAGCAAAGGCGCCGCGAGCGATGCGGTGCGGAGGCGGAAGGCGACGCCGGGCAGGTGACGCGGGACGTGCAGGGCCAGGGCGATCGGGATGCCGACAACGGGCACGTGATTGAGCATCAGATTGGAGATGGGTGGGGTCCATGGCGGGTTTCCCGGTCAGGCGAGATTGTGCCGGTAAGCGCCGTGCTTCTCGTCGAAGTGGGGCCGCTCGTAGACGGGCTCCGTGAAGGGGACGCGAGCGACTTCCTTTCCGTCGACGTCCCAGCCGACCGCCTCGTCGCCCTGGATCTCGAAGCGCATGATGATGCGGTTGCTGGCGCCGAAGAGGAGCATTGCGCCCAGGAGCGTCTTGTCTTCCCGAACGTTGCGGTAGAGCTCCTTGGCCTCTTCCACGCCCGGCCCGAAGAGCTGCTCGAGCCAGTCTCCGCGGATGTGCAGCGGGGGGATGTAGTAGACGTTCGGGCCTGTGCCGAACTGCGGGTAGAGCGGAAGGGCGATCTTGCGGAACTTGACGAGGTAGTCGAGCGGGTTGTCCTCGCGCGGCTCACCCTCGGTGGTCAGGAATCCGTGGAAGCGGATCTTCCCGATGCACGACTCGACGCAGAGCGCGACCTCCCCGTTCTCCACCCGCGGGTAGCACCCGATGCACTTCTCGCTCGTGCGAGTCATCAGGTTGTAGAAGACCTTCTTGTAAGGACACGCCTTGCTGCACTCCTGGTAGCCGCGGCAACGCTCCTGATCGACGAGCACGATGCCGTCCTCCTCGCGCTTGTAGATCGCCTGCCGCGGACATGCGGAAATGCAGGCGGGGTGATCGCAGTGGTTGCAGATGCGCGCCAGGTAGAACATCCACTTGTCGTGCACGCCGTTGAAGACCTCACCGATGTCGATCGGCGCCGACAGGTCGTCCTCGCCGAGGTTCGGCGTGCCGTAGTCCAGCGACATCGGCCGATGCCCCAGCGGCTGCTGGTCGGGTGTCTTGTGCTCGAAGATCGTCAGACTCTTGAGCTTCTTCCCCCCGTTGGGCGTGCGCTCCCACTCGGCGGGGCCGGTCTTCTCGAGCAGCTTCTGATCCCAGGCGGTGGGATAGCCGCCGTACGGCTTGGTCTCGACGTTGTTGTAGAAGATCGTCTCCTGCCCCTTGCCGCTGGTCCAGGCGGTCTTGCAGGCGACCGTGCAGGTCTGGCAGGCGATGCACTTGTTGATGTCCATGACGTACGCCACCTGCCGCCGGGGCGGGGGGGCGTCGTATGCGTAATCCATCTCGCGGCCGAGCTGCCAGTTGAATCGCTTGGGCATGGCTCAATACCTGCTTTCGTACGGATGCATGCTGCCTGGGCGTGTGTCGTGCTTCGGTTCACGGGCGCCGGGCGATGAAATCGCCGGCGATGAACTTCCTGAGCGTCTCGTTCTCGTAGGTCGGGCGCAGCCCCTGCTCGGCGGCGCGCCAGAGGCCCTTTCCTTCGAGGCCGCCGTCCTCGGCCTTGGTGATCTTCACCATTGCCTCGCGCGGGGCGCCGGTGGGGCAATGGACATCGGGCACGAATCCCTTGGCCATCTGCTGCGAGAGCATCTCCTTGACGTTGAGCGAGTCGGTCATCCAAGTCGGCTTGATGAAGCCGCGCGTGCAGCTCTGGTGGCTGCCGGAACGGAACATCGCCTGGTAGCTGGTGTAGGGCGACTTGGCGAGGCCCGTCGGATTGGACATCGCCCCATGAACCGTCCCCCAGCTCGCGCCGTGTGCGTTATGCCACATGCGCGTGATGCCTCGCGGGGTGCCGTTGTAATAGCGCGCCCGGGCCATCAGCCGCGCGACCTTGTACCACTCCGGCTGCTCCTGCCATCCCCTGAAGGGCCGGTCGTGCGGGTCCGCATCGATCCAGACGTAGTCCCCGTCCTCTACGCCCAGGGCCTTCGCATCGAGCGGGTTGATGTCCACGTACATCTCCGCCACATACGGCACGCGCTTGTCGGTGCGATGGATGTCGCCGAACGGACCGAACCAGGCGGCGATGATGTCGACGTCCGTGGGCGTGGTGTGCGCGCCGTGACGATACTTGGGCGTGTGGAAGACGAAGCTGTAGCCGTCCTTCCGGAGCGGGTGCTCGCTTGCCAGCAGCTCGTTCACCGTCCGCACGACGTGCCGTGCCTGCCGCACGTCGGCCGACTGGTCGGACTCGTCCACGCCGTAGTCCTTCGGTCCCCTGGGCCGGAGCAGCGGGTGCTTCTCCGCCACCAGCACGGCGGGCTCGTAGAACGTCGAGTCGATCGGCTCCCGGTGGATCACCAGGTTCTCGCCGGCATCGATGAACTCGTCCTCATCGCGGTAGAACTCCAGCCGGCCGGAGCGCGTGTACCAGGGACGATCCTCGTGCGTCTGCTCGTATCCGCCGTACTTCGGGTAGGTGCGCGTCTGCGAGATCGTCGGGATTCCCTGGCTCGCCTTGGCCTCGATCTCCTCGATCCGGTAGCCGCGCGCGGCGACGGACTGGTCGAGGATGCGCTGAAGGTATGGCCGCACCTGGCCCTCCTTCACGAACTTCCAGTACGCCCCGTACCGGTCGTCGCCCGTGACGCGTCCGATGGCCGTCGAGAGCCCCATCGCGACCTCCACGTCGCTGCGCGTGTCGTGGATCCGCGGCAGGGGAGTGGGCGGGAAGACGTAGAGGAACGGGTTCGTCACGGACAGCGTCATATCGGGGTACTTCATCTCCGCCCAGCTGTCGACGGGGAAGACGACGTCGGCGTATTCGCAGCTCGCCGTCCACCACCACTCGCTGATGCCGTAGAACTCGACGCGCCGGAGCGTGTTGATGACGACGTCGTAGTGCCCCTTGACGTTGCCGATCAGGGAGTTGGAGTTGGAGACGAGGATCGACTTGGTCGGCGTGGGGATGTGCGTGCTGCCGGTGAGCACATGCTTCCCCATCCGCAGGATCGTGTCGCCGTGGTTGAAGTAGTGGACGCTCTCGGTGCGGTAGTACTGCTTCGTGCGCGCCGGCTTCAACGGATCGGCCTCGACGTCGAACGGATTTTCCATGATGTACTGCGGCAGCCCGCTGAAGAACGCGCCACGGTAGTTGCCGGCGTAGCAGCCGACGTTCCCGCCGATGTAGCCCAGGTTGCGCGTCAATGCCGCCAGCAGCATCACCCCGCGGTCCTTCAGGTCGTTGTTGAAGTACTGGTTCGGTCCCATCCCCATCGCAAAGAGTGTCTTCTCCGGGTTGGCGGCCACTTCCCGTGCCAGCTGACGGATCGCCTCCGCCGGCGCCCACGTCAGCTTCGAGACGTGCTCGGGCGTGTAGCTCTGGTCGAGCATCTGCTTCGTGACGTCGAAGACCGTGCGACACTCCACCGTGCTGCCGTCGGCCAGCGTCACCTCGAAGCGCCCCTCCAGCGCCGGATCGATGCCTGTTGCGGCGAGGAATCCGCCGATCTGGTCGCGCGTCACCACCGCCGGTTTCCCCGTCCGCGCGTCGAGCATGACGAAGTCGCCCCACTCAATCCGCCTCGCCTCGGACATCACGGCGGACGGCTGGAGGTGCGGCTCGGGAACGGGCTGTCCTTCCTTGAGCACGACGAGCCCGTTGTTCAGCTCCGCGGGCCGGTAATCCGCGATCAGCTCGTCGGCGCGGAGCAGCTTTCCCGTGTCCATGCGCACAAGCAGCGGCAGGTCGGTTCGGGTGCGGACATACTCCTGGTCGAAGCGCCCCTCAGCCATCACCACCTGAGCCATGCCCAGCGCCAGAGCGGGCGTCGTGCCGGGACGGACGACGATCACCTCGTCACCCTTGTTCGCCGTCGCGCTGTACTCGGCGCTGATGACGACGATCTTCGTGCCCTTGAGCCGCGCCTCCGTCAGCCAGTGGCTGTCGGGCATCTTGGTACAGATCCAGTTCATACCCCAGACCAGCACGAGGTTGGCGTGCTCGACGTTGCACA
The DNA here is from genome assembly GCA_023417885.1 of Planctomycetota bacterium. Classification (GTDB taxonomy): domain Bacteria; phylum Planctomycetota; class Phycisphaerae; order Tepidisphaerales; family Tepidisphaeraceae; genus JAEZED01. The sequence goes on along the minus strand of JAEZED010000029.1, from coordinate 1,048 downwards.
GGTCGAAATCGACCGTCTGCTGCCCCGTGACCATCGGATGGCCCGGCGGAAGATCGGTGTGCCAGGAGTAGTTGTCCCAGCCGCGGGCGCCCAGCGCCTCGTCGGCGCCGACGCCGCGGATCGTGCTGTCCAGCAGCGCCAGCGAGTTGGCCACGCGATACTGGGCGAAGATGCGCGTGATCCCCAATGCCGGCATTCCGCCGCGGAACTTCAGCACCTGGGTCCCGGCGCCACGCGTCGCCTGCGCCATGAGCTGGTCGTAACCCTGCGCGACCAGTTTCCGCTGCCCCTCCTCTCCCTGGTAGGTGCGCGCGATGTCCACCAGTGCGCGGGCGGAGTAGTCGAAGGCCTCATCCCACGAGACCGCCAGCCAGGGATCGCGACCCCGGTCGAGATACCGGTCGGCGTCCACCGCACCCGTCTCCGGATCGCGGGGACAGCCGTCGTCGATCCACTGCTTGAAGCCGCGCCGCATCATCGGCCGCTTGACGCGCCGATCGCCGTAGAAGCGGCGAACCAGCGCCAGCCCCTTCTGACAGCAGCGGGGGTCCCAGCGGGCCGAAGCGCGATTGCCTTCCAGGTCCGTCGCCTTGCCGTAGCCGAAGGTGGGACTGATGCGCGTCACCACGCCGTTCTTGACGTGGGCATGCAGCAGGCAGTTGTGCGTGTCGTTGGGGGCGCACAGGAATGTGAAGGTGGAGTCGGACTTGTACAGGTCGCGATACACCCTCTCCCACCCGCGGTTCGGATAGCCCGACAGCGGGTTGTCGATCCGCACGGGCGCCAGCGCGCCCAGGGCCTCGGCCACGCTCTCGCCCAACAGCGAAAGCCCGGCGCCCGTGCCGGCGAGCTGGAACAGGAAGCGGCGCCGCGTCGTTCCCCGTGGCCCGGGAGTCCTCGACGGTTCATTCGCGGGAGCGATCATGGCAAACCTGCCTTCGTGAGTTCACTAGAGAGCTCTCACTGGTCACGTGCTGGTGCGCCGGCGGCGCCGCCGCCGCGCCCCCCGGGCGCCTCGTCCGCCCGGCCGTGCTCGACCAGCCGCTGC
>JAEZED010000156.1 GCA_023417885.1 Planctomycetota bacterium | reverse complement strand
CTGGGCCTCTGACCCTTCGTCGCTTCGTCGCTCCGTCGCTTCGTCGCTCTTCCGGCCAAACGCCCCTCCATTCAACCGCTCGCAGATGTTAAGCACATCCTCGTGCGTCAGGGGCTCGAAGAAGAGCAGGTCGCTCGTGTCGTAGTCGGTCGAGACCGTCTCCGGGTTGGAGTTGATCATCACGGACTCATAACCGAGCTCGCGCATCGCGTAAGCGGCCTGGACGCAGCAGTAGTCGAACTCGATCCCCTGCCCGATCCGGTTGGGCCCGCCGCCGATAATGATCACCTTGGGGCGATCGGTGATGCGGATCTCGTCGTCGGCAAGGAGGATGCGCGATCCATCCGTCTCCAATCGATCGGCGGTCGCCTCCAATCGATCGGAAGTCGTCTCCAATCGATCGGAGGTCGTCTCCAATCGATCGGAAGTCGTCTCCGGTCGATCGGAAGTCGTCTCCGGTCGATCGGAAGTCGTCTCCGGTCGATTGGAGGTCATCTCCGATCGATTGGAGACGACCGCCGATCGGTGAAATGGGACCTGCGCGTGCTCTGCGGACCCGGGCTCCCCGCCGCCGACCAGCTCGAACGGCGTCTCATAAGTGCTGTAGTAGTACGGCGTGGCGGCCTCGAACTCGGCGGCGCAGGTGTCGACGAGCTTGTAGACGGGGCCGTTCATCACATAGCCCGTGTCGATGTCCATGCTCTTCCGGAGCAGTTCACGCCGCGACATGCCCCAGACGTTCTCGATCTGAACGTCGCTATAGCCGAGCCGCTTGAAGCTCGACCAGGATCGGATCAGGCGCCAGACATCGTCGTCGCCTTGTACCTCGCGACCGAGACGGATCAGTCCGTCTTCAGCCTCCACCACCTCCCGGATCTGGTGCAAAAACCACGGGTCGATCTTCGTCAGCTCGTGGACCTGCTCGACGCTCCACCCCATCTTCAGCGCGTAGCGGACGTAGTACAGCCGCCCCTGGCTCGGCACCGCCAGCTTCCGGCGGAGCGTTTCCTCCGGGATCGGCCAGTCCGGCCGTGGCACAGGCGCCTCGCCTGTGTGCTCTTCTGAACCGGACACAGGCGGGGCGCCTGTGCCACGAAGCCACTTGTCGTTCTTGTCAAGGCCGAGGCCGAAGCGGCCGACCTCCATGCTGCGGATCGCCTTCTGAAGCGCCTCCTTGAACGTCCGCCCGATCGCCATCGCCTCGCCGACGCTCTTCATCTGCGTCGTGAGCGTCTCGTCGGCCTCGGGGAACTTTTCAAAAGTCCACCGCGGCATCTTCACGACGACGTAGTCGATCGTCGGCTCGAACGCGGCGACCGTCTTCTTCGTGATGTCGTTCGGCAGCTCGTCCAGCGTGTACCCGACGGCGAGCTTCGCGGCGATCTTGGCGATCGGAAAGCCAGTGGCCTTGGAGGCCAGTGCCGAGCTTCGCGAGACGCGCGGGTTCATCTCGACGACGACCATCTCTCCGTTGGCGGGGTTGACTGCGAACTGGATGTTGCTCCCGCCCGTTTCCACGCCGACGGCCCGGATCACCGCCAGCGCCGCGTCGCGCATGCGCTGGTATTCCTTGTCGGTGAGCGTCTGGATCGGGGCGACGGTGATGGAATCGCCCGTGTGCACGCCCATCGGGTCAATGTTCTCGATGGAGCAGACGACGATCGCGTTGTCCGCCTTGTCGCGGATCACCTCCAGCTCGAACTCCTTCCACCCGATCACCGACTGTTCGATGAGCACCTCGGTGTAAGGCGAGGCCTCCAGCCCGCGGGTCACGATCTCCTCGTACTCCTCGGTGTTGTAGGCGATGCCCCCGCCGGTGCCTCCGAGCGTGAACGCCGGGCGGATGATCGCGGGCAAACCCACCTCCTTCAGCAGGCGCTGCGCCTCCTCCCAGGTGTGGACGACGCCGGAGATCGGCACCTTCAGGCCGATCTGAACCATGAGGTCCTTGAACGCCTGCCGGTCCTCCCCGCGCCAGATCGCCTCGCGATTGGCGCCGATCATCTCCACGCCGTACTTCTCGAAGATCCCCTTGTCGAAGCAGGCCATGGCGACGTTCAGCCCCGTCTGCCCGCCCAGCGTCGGCAGGACGGCATCGACTGGCGTCCCCTGCCGCTTCTCACGGGCCAGGATCTTCTCGACCGCCTCCGGGGTGATGGGCTCGACGTAGGTGGCGTCCGCGAACTGCGGATCGGTCATGATCGTCGCCGGGTTGCTGTTGACCAGGACGATGCGATACCCCTCCTCCTTCAGCGCGCGGCAAGCCTGGACGCCGGAATAGTCGAACTCGGCCCCCTGTCCGATGACGATGGGGCCGGAGCCGATGATCAGGATGGACTTCAGGTCGGTGCGCTTGGGCATTCGGCGGAAACTATTGAAGGAGGAAGAGGAACGTCGGAGGCCCCGCGTCAGGACGGGTGGGGCGCAAACGGCCTTATCATTCGTGCGTCGCCCCCTCTTGCCAAATCCCGAATCCCGTCGCGACCGGCGGAGCCCGGCCTGCCGCGCTTTCCTCCTTCATCCCTCCTCCTTCATCCTTTCTGCATGACCCCCGTCGTCCTCGCCCAAGGCATGCTCGGAGCGGTGATCGGCCTGGGCGAGCTGCATGTCGGGCCCGTGCAGGCAGGGTACTTCCTCCGGATCGACCGAGCCATCGCCGACCGCGGTCACCCCGTCATCACGCCGGTCGTCAGCCCCGCGGCGAGCATTCCCTACCGCGCCAGCCAGCTGAAGCAGCAGATGCTCCGGAGCCTGGACGACCTGGAACGGCGCGGCCGCCTCCCCCCGGGCGGGCGTTGTGTCATCATCGCCCACAGCATGGGTGGCCTGGACGCCCGGTACATGCTCTCGCACCTGGGAATGGACGACCGCGTGGCGGCGCTGGTGACGATCGCCACGCCCCACCGCGGCACGACCCTGGCGGATTGGGCGGTGAGAAACGTCGATCGCGGCATTGCCCTTCCGCGACAGCTTGCCCGCTTCGGGCTCGATCTTCGGGCGGGCTATGACCTGACCCGCCGAAGCTGCTCCGCCTTCAACGAGCGAACGCCCGACGCGCCGGCGGTGCGGTACTTCAGCGTCAGCGCCAGCCGGAGCACCGCGGAGCTCTCGCCGCTGCTCTGGTTCAGCGCCCGGATGATCGAGGCGGAGGAGGGGCCCAACGACGGGCTGGTGAGCGTGCGCTCGGCGCGATGGGGGGAGCATTGGGAAACGTGGCCCGCGGATCACCTCCAGACGATCAATCGCAACCTCGCCTCGCCCCTGCTGCGGGGCAGGGACATGACGCCACGCTATCTCAGTCTGCTGGACCGGCTTGCCGCGCTGGGCCTGCTGGAGGCATAACAACGGCGGTGCGACGATGGGACGCAGCCGGATCGCCACGGGTCGGCGGGCTCGGACCGTACAATCGGCAACCCTTTTTGCGCCGCCGGCGTAGGAACAGTCCGACTTCTCCCGACGGACCCGCCGATGTCCCTGTCTGCCTCGTTCGAGTGGCTCTGGAACCGCACGCTCAACAGCGTGAAGTTCGGCATTGGAACGATGGTGGCGCTGGCGGTCTACATCGCCGTCGGCTCGGGCATCTCCGGGGTGCGGGAGTTCTTCGAAGTCAACGAGCAGGGGTTCTTCAACGCCTGGCCGATGTGGACGCTGGCGCTGCTGCTCTGCGCCAACCTGCTGGTGGTGACGTTCGACCGGATTCCCTTCACGCCGCCGCGCTACGGCGTGTGGACCATCCACATGGGCATCGTGGTGCTCGTCTTCGGGATGGTCTACTACTTCAAGCACAAGACCGAGGGGCTGGCGATCGTCCAGGTCGGTCAGCGCGTCAGCACCTACCACGACGCCTACGAGCGGGCCCTGTTCGTCCAGGCTGGGCGGCGACAGGCGAGCCAGATCCCCCTGCCGGACCTGCCCCGCTTCAAGGCCTACTCCGCGGATCACGGTAACGACCACCGCCTCCCCTCCAGCCTGAAGGGCCTGGAGCCGACGGCCCGGGACTACGACCCGGACACGCGATCAGGAGTCGAGAAGCCGCTCCACGAGGTGCTCGGCCTCGACGGGGATGAGCCGATCCGCGTGGACGTGCTCGCCTACTACCCCTACGCCGTCACCGGCGCCAACTACGCCGAGGCCGACTCCGGCCGGACCGGCCTGAAGATGACCGTCACCGATCCGGCGACGGGCGAGTCGCACGTGCAGTGGGTGGTGGATGGCGATACCGGCAACGAGGACCTCACCATCGGCACCGTCAACCTCCGGCACATCCACCGTGCCGACGAGCTGACGGGCGAGGCCCTGCTTCATGCGGCCCGCACCGCGCACGCCATCCGCTGGAGCGTCGGCCAGGTGGAGGGAAACCTCACCATCGAGCCGGGACAGCGACTGGCGCTGGGGGAGACGGGCTACGAGATCGAGGCGGTCGAGTTCCTCCCGAGCTTTCCGATGGCGGGCACCGGTGAGCCCGTCGATACGCTCGAGCTGCTCGTTCACCCGCCCGCCGACTCGCCGCACGGAAGGACGTTCCGCCGCTACGTGCTGAACGGGATGGACGTGCAGACCGACTTCGTGCTTGACGTCGAGGGCGCCGGGCCGAAGGGGCAGCGCCAGGCGGCGCCGGTCGATCCCGGTCTCATCCTGCGTTACGCCCACGACGATGCGCTTCACCTCTCGCCGCACGGCAACGAGACGGAGCGCCACACCATCCTGACCAAAACGGACGCCGCGGGCTTCTGGCAGGTTCTCTCCACCCGCACGAAACCTGCGGAGCTGGCTCGGGTGGAGGATCCGACGCTTCCGATCCGCATCGACGGGATGGGACGCGACCCGCACACCGGGCAGCCGATGCCCATGTCGCTGGAGCTGGACATCACCCGCGTGGACGGCGTGGCCCGCCAGGAGTGGGTGCAGGAAGTCCCGCCCGAGCAGCGCGACCGGCGCGCCGGCGAGTCGGGCGGCATGCAGGTGCTCACCGTCCGCGTCAGCCGCGGCGACCAATGGCAGCGCATCGTCCAGGTCCCCTTCACGCAGTGGCCCGACCAGCAGCCGTGGCGCATGGGGCAGGTGGACGTGCCGGGCACCGACGTGCCGTTGCAGCTCCAGCTCGCCAACACGCGGCGGCCCATCCCCGCCGTCGTCCGGCTCGACCGCTTCGAACTGGTGCCATACGCGGGTGATTTCACGCCGGAGTCGGCCATGCGCGACTTCCGGAGCCACCTGACGCTGATCAACCCGGCGACCGGCGACGAACTGCCGGCTGTCGCGCACCTGAACTCGCCCGTCTACTTCCAGCGCAACCTTCCGGGCCTCCTTGGCGCGCTGCTGCCCGACGAGTCGTGGCTGCTCTACCAGAGTCAGTGGGACCCGGAGGGGCAGCAGTTCACGGTTCTCGGGGTGGGCAACCGGCCGGGCGTCACGACAATGACGGTTGGCTGCGTGATGATCGTCACCGGGCTGCTCTGGGCGTTTTACGTGAAGCCGATCCTGATCCGTCGCAGCAAGGAGCGGGCCCTCCGGCAATACGCGCAGCGCCAGGCGGCGCGACCGGCGTCGCCCCGGCCGGCGCTGTCCGTTTGAAAGTGTGCAGGTCAATGCGAACTTCGATCCGAACAGCCCTCCTGCTCCTCATCTGTGCCGCTCTCGGTCTCCTGGCGCCGCAGCGCCAGGCCTTTGCGCAGACGACGCAGCCGGCGGCGACGCATGAGCACGACGGTTCCCTGCTTCCCGCGGCGCCGGCGGGGGCGGACATCGCATCGTTCACCGACTCCGCCTTTTTGCGCGACCTGGACCTGTCCCCCCTTCAGCGCGCCAGCGCGCAGCACAACTCCACCCTCAAGACGCTCGACACCTTCAGCCGGCAGGTGCTCAACGCCATCGCCGGCCGCAGCACCATTCACGGGGCCGATCCGCTCGCGACGCTGCTGGACATGACCTACCGGCCTGAGTTGTGGCTCGATCGCGACATCATCAAGATCCGCCACCTCCCGCTGCGGCAGGACATTGCCGACGCGCTGGGCCTCTCCGGGGAGGACGAGCGGCAGTTCCTGAAGCGGGCCACCATCAGCCTGCGAACCTACTACCGGCCGGAGGTGCAGGAACTGCTCAAGCAGATCGAAAGCAGCGACCTCCGCAAGCTGGACGCCGTGCGCGAGGTGCGGCAGGGCGCCGGTGCCGTCGAGGCGATGCTCACGGTCGAGATCTTCCCCCCCGCCCGGGTCGTGCCGCCGCTCGGCCAGGGAGAGGACGCGCAGCTCTGGCACTTCCTCGACGACCTGATGTTCAGCCGCGCCGGGGTCACGAGTTCCGAACCGTTGCCCGACTACCCCGCGGAGCTCGCGGACGAGGCCGTCCGCGCCAGCATCGAACTCCGTCGCGCCTGGATCGAGCAGGACGCCGCCGCCGCGAGCGAGGCGGCCGCCCGCCTGGCCGCGGCGCTCGAGGCCGTCTCCCCCTCGCATTACCCCTCCGCCGCCAAGCGCAGTGCGGAGGTGATCTACAACCGGCTGGCGAAGCTGACGATTCCGGGGGCGGCGCTTTACTTCGTCGCCTTCGCCCTCTTTCTCGTCGCCGCCTACAGCAGCACGCCGCGCCTGCGGCTGTGGGGGCTGCGGTTCATGCTGCTTGCCCTGCTCGTGCACACCGCGGGAATCGGCATCCGCTGGTGGCTCGTGGAGAAGAGCACGGGTGACTGGTTTCACTCCATCCCGATCAAAAACCAGTTCGAGAGCGTGATGTTCAGCGCCTGGTTCGGCGCGCTGCTCGGGATGATCCTCGAGATGATGCGCCGCAAGCCAGGCGGCGGGCTGTTCGGCGCCGCCGCAAGCTTTGTCGGCTGGCTGAGCCTCCTGGCGCTCTTCGCCAGCCCATACGTCTTCGGCCGCGACATCGGTGGGGAGATCCGCCAGGCGGCGGGCATCCTGATGAGCTACTGGCTCTACATCCACGTCACGATGGTGACGGCCAGCTACGCGCTGATCGGCATGAGCTTCCTGCTGGCCTGCTGGTGGCTCGTCGCCTACGGCACCGGCCGGGGCGGCACGATCAGCGACACCCCTGCCGCCTCGGGCGACGGGTTCTGGCGCACGCTCGGGCGCATCTTCTTCCTTCCCGTTCCCCGGCGGCAGGTGGATGCGGGCGCCTTCTCCGCCCTGCCGGGCAGCGATAAGCCGCAGACGCTGCTTCAGCGGCTGGACGCGGCGCACCTGGTCGTGCTCCAGCTTGCCTTCTGGATCCTGGGCGCGGGGATCGTCTTCGGCGCGGTGTGGGCGGACATGAGCTGGGGCCGGCCCTGGGGCTGGGATCCGAAGGAGACCTTCGCCCTGGTGACGTGGATCGTCTACCTGATCATCATCCACGTGCGCCTGGTCGCAAAGGACCGCGCCTTCTGGACGGCGGTGCTGGCGGTGGCGGGCTTCTTCATCATGCTGTTCAACTGGATCGGCGTGAACTTCTTCCTCGTCGGCCTGCACAGCTACGCTTGACCTCGCCGTGCGGCGGGCAGCCGGTTCGGGGCCGATCAGGCCGAGCTTCGAGCGCCGAATCGGCGCCGCCTCATCCGGGCGGTCGATCGCCCGCCGCCTCCTGCGCGAGCCGCCGCTGGAGCTGCGCCGCGTACAGGTTCGCCGGCTCCAGCGCCTCGGGCTCGATCGCCTCGACGTGCCATCCGTCGCGGGCATCCTCGGGCGAAAGTCCCTTCACGCCCACGAAAAAGATCCCCGTCGGCCCGAAGTCGCTGCCGGGCATCTTCGCAGGTCGCGCGCCCCGGATGTTCCAGAAAACCGCGCCGGCGGCGGTGTGCCTGCCGCGCGTCCGCGTGCCGCCGCTGGCGAAGTAGCGGCGCCCGTCGCCGGTGTCGAGGTCGGTGAAGAGGTTCTGGTACGGCGCCCAGCGGTGATGATCCATCGAGAGGTCGTCCCCCCGCCCGCTGGCGAAGACGTTCCCCACGCTTCCGCGCGTGATGGTCAGGTCGTGGATGAATCGCGTGCGGATGTCGAAGTTCGTGACCAGGTTGTCGGTTCCGGAGGTTTCGATCGCGTGGTGCCCGAACATGCCCGCGCGATCCCCCTCGCGATCCGTGCGGATGACGATCCCGTCGAGCGTGATGAAGTGCCCGCGGACGAAGATCCCGCTGTCGGCGTTGACGATCTCCACGTCGCGCACCCAGGAATGCGCCGCGTTTCCGACGGCGACGCCGTTGAGGCCGTCCTCCTCGAAATGCCCGCGGTACTGCCGGGCGGGGAAGTCGATGGTCAGCCCCTCCACGCCGCACTCGACGACTCCCGGCGCGAACCGGGAGACCGTCACCCACTCCGGCCGGGCTTCGAACCGCAGGGGCCGGTCGATCTCCACCGCCCCGCCGTCCACCGACACGACTCGCGCGACCTGGCTCACGCGCAGGTTGGCGATGTCGGTGTCGCTCTCGCGCACGTCGCCGCGGTAGAGATACCGGGCAAGCGACCCGTCCTCGACCTCCCTGGCCTCGATCAGCAGCTCATCCCCGGTGGCAAAGCCATGATCCGCCAAGTGGAGCAGGTGCGTCCCCCGCTCGGAGGTGGATGAGAGCCGGGCCCTCGGATCCGTCGCCGGCGAGCCGCCGAGACCCATGCGGATGAGCCCGCCGCTCCAGCTCCAGGCGGTCGTCTGGGAGCCGTGCCCGGTGCGCGAGGCGCGCGGTTCGATCTCCTCGAGCCCGCGGGTGAAGTGGAGGATCGTCTTCCCCGAGCCTTCGCCCTTGAGCACCGTGCCGCTGCGGTCGATCGTGAGCCGATCCGACAGGACGTACGTCCCGGCCGGCACGCCGATGCACTTGCCGGGGGAATCGGCCAGCGCCTTTGCGAAAGCCTCGGTGTCGTCGCTGTCGTCGTCCGGGGTAGCGCCGAAGTCGAGCACCGACACTTCGGGCGCGCGCTGCGGCAATGGGGCCTCGCCGCGCATGTAACCTGCATACGAGAAGTCGGCCAGCGGCTGCTGCGGCACGAACGACCGCCCGCCGTCGGGCCAGAGCGAGGAAACGGCATCCTGCCGGTCAAAGCCGGTCAGACCAGCGGAAAGAACCAGGAACGAGGCGCAAGCCAGCAAGCGTCGTCTCATGGCGGCAGTGTACGGATGAGGGGCATGGCGTCCGTGCGGCCTGCGGCTTGCAGTCAAAAATGACAGACCCCGGATCGCTGGACTTCTGCTAGACTTGTCACGGAGGCGCCGCCATGCTGATCGCGTCCCAGATGTTGATGCTCCCCCAGGACGCTCTGCTCGCTCAGGGCGATTCGTTCTGGGTCTTCCTGTTTCTCTGCTTCGCCCTCTGGGGCATCTTCGCCGCGGTCGCGAAGACGGCGGAGGGGCACCGGGAGCACGCCGCCACAACCGACCGGAAGCGGTGTCGGCATTGCCAGGTGGAGCATCCCGGGTTCGCGGCCTACTGCCGCAACTGCGGCCGACGCTTCTGACGCTGCGACATCCGTCCTGGAAAGGTGAGAGGAACCGCCCACGGCCCCGGCCGTGGGCATTTTTTTCGAGTGAAGGGGCACCCGAACATTTTCTTATCATTTGCCCTTGCCAACGTGCATCCGGGCGCGCACAATCCGAACATCGCCCGACCGAACAGGCACCGCACCTGCGTGTTCGAAGTGACGGGCGCGACTCCCTTCGGGAAAGGACGCCGATGCTCACGCTTGCCCGAATCGGGCGCCTCTGGCGAAACGCACGATACCGCCAGCTCATGCGCGACATCCTCGCCGGCCGACCCGAAGCCGGCCTGCAGCTTGATGAGCGCCTCGGCGGGCCACTCGCCGCCGCGGCGCTCTCGCTGCTGCGCCTCGCCGAGCTCAACCAGGCCGGCTCCCCCGCCGCCGCTCCCCTGGCCACCGAAATGCGGCAGCGGATCCTGCTCTCCCAGAACGCCGACGGAAGCTGGGGCGACGAGGACCATCGCTTCATGCTCACGGCCCTCTGCGTCCGAGCCCTGGCGGCACTGTCGCAACCCTCCACGCCCGTTGCCTTCGGCATGACCCTGCACCTTGGGGATCGCCGGCGCGGCGACGGGGCGCTGTCGGCGGCGGCGGACCGGGGTGTGGCGTGGCTTGCCGGCGCACAGGAGCCCAGCGGCGGATGGGGGGATGATGCGCTGGCAACGGGATTCATCCTCCTCCAGCTCGGCCGTCACGTGGGCTTCAATGCCAGGGCGCGCCTCGAGGCGGCGATGTCGTTCGTCGAGGAGCGTGCCCGCTGGCGCGGCCAGCCGCCGCAGGTGGCGCAGCTCTGGTCGCGCGTGCGGATGCGCTGTTCGGCGCGCCTGCGCCTGGCAAGCGCCGGACATGGGCGACCGGCACGAACGCAGCGCATCTTCTTTGCGGACGTCGCCTAGCGGCGGCGGGCGTTAGGAATGGGTGGCAGGAAATGGTGCATGGGCGCGGCGTGTCGTGGTGAAGGTTCGGCTTGCGCGCTAGGATCGCCCCCGGTGCCGGCGCTCTCGTTCCAGATCCATGCGACCTCGGGGCGTGCACGCCTCGGAACCGTCACCACGCGCCACGGCCACTTCGAGACGCCCGCCTTCATGCCGGTCGGCACGCAGGGGACCATCAAGGGCCTCACCCCCGCCATGGTCGCCGAGACCGGCGCGCAATGCATTCTCGGCAATACCTATCACCTCATGCTCCGCCCGGGCGAGAAGACCGTCGCCCGGCTCGGTGACCTACACGCCTTCATGGCCTGGCCCGGGCCGATCCTGACCGACTCCGGCGGGTTCCAAGTCTTCTCCCTCGCCCACGTCAGCCGCATGGACGACGAGGGGGTCACTTTCCGCAGCCATCTCGATGGATCCAGCGTCCGGCTCACGCCGGAACAGTCGATCGAGGTTCAGAACGACCTCGGCGCGGACATCATCATGGCCTTCGACCACTGCCCCCCGGGCGACGCCCCACCCGCGGTGCAGCGCGAGGCGATGGAGCGCACCCTGCGCTGGGCCGAGCGGTGCCTCGCCGCCCACGCCCGGCCGGAGGAACAGTCTCTCTTCGGGATTGTGCAGGGTGGGACGGACCTCGAGATGCGCGCCCGCTGCGCCGCACGGCTTGGAGAGATGGATTTCCCCGGCTACGCCCTGGGCGGCCTGGCCGTCGGCGAGGGGTTCGAAGCGACCCGGCGCGTCCTGGGGCACACGACGGAGCTGCTCCCGCACGGCAAGCCGCGTTACCTGATGGGCGTCGGCTATCCGCGGGACATCGTGGAGGCCGTGGCGGCCGGGATCGACATGTTCGATTGCGTGCTCCCGACGCGCAATGGGCGGGGGCTGGTCTGCTTCACGCGGGACGAGGGGATGCTGCGGCTGAAGAACGCGCGATTCGCGGAAGATCGCGGCCCGATCGAGGACGGGTGCGACTGTTACGCCTGCCGGACGTTCCCTCGCGGGGCCATCCGGCACTTTTACCTGGCGGGCGAAATGCTTGGCCCGATCCTGGCAAGCCTGCATAATATCCGCTTCTTCCAACGCCTGATGGCGGACCTGCGGGCGGCGATCGCCTCGGGCACACTGGAGGAATTCCGGCGATCCGACCCGCGGGCCCGGCTTGCGCCTCCCGACACCGGGCAGCGCCCGCCGCACCGGTATGTCCCGCGCAGCACCGGCGAGAGAGCCGGTCCGGAGGGCTCACCGGATGCAGACGAACCGGCCGCCGACCTCGAGCCCGGCGGCGTCCCGAGGGCCTCCGTCGCCACGGGCGACTGAGTCATCGCCGCACCAGAATACCCGACGCAGGCTCCCGAACGTACGCAACCGCCAATGATCCCATCCGCCTTCGATCCCGCCGCCCCCGGCCCGATTTCGCTCGCCCTCCTCATTCAGGATGCTCCGGGCGCCGGCGAGGCTCCCGCGCAGCAGCCGGCGATGGAGGCGCAGGGGCAGGCCGTCGAGGCACAGCCAGGTGATACCACCGGCGCTGCTGGCAACCAACGGCAGCTCGATCCGGCGCCGGGCTGGGTGCAGGCCCTCTACAGCTTTGGGCCGTTCTTCCTGATCATCGTCGTCTTCTACTTCTTCATCATCGGGGGCAACCGGCGCAAGGAGAAGGAGCGGCAGGCGCTGCTCTCGAGCCTCTCGCGCGGCGACCGGGTGACGACCATCGGCGGGATCATCGGGAACGTCCTGGACGCCACCGGCGACGAGGTCGTGCTCAAGATCGACGAGAACAACAACACCAAGCTGCGCATCACGCGCTCGGCGGTGGCCAGCGTCGTCAAGAACGGCGCCGACAGGAAGTAGCCAGAGTCAGCCGGCGGCCCGCGCTGCGGCAGGCCGCCCACGCAACCGTTCCAGCCTTTCCGCAACAGCGTCAAGCCCATGCCCACCAAGTTCACCGGCCGCGTGCTGACCATCCTGGTCGTGATGTACGTCGCGTTCGTCACGATCTACCCGCGCGCCCCGATCAGCATCTTCCTCCCGCTCATGGACGAGCCGGCGAGTTGGGAGCACAACCTCCGCCCCGGCATCGACATGGTCGGCGGCACCAGCCTGATCTACGAGCTGGTGGCCCCCGAGGGGACCCCGGCCGCCGGCCTCGCCGAGCAGGTGGCCACCGCGCTGAAGCGCCGCGTCGACCCGCAGGGCGTGCGCAACCTCATCTGGCGCCCGCAGGGGGACACGCGCCTCGAGATCCAGATGCCTCTTTCCGGCGACTCCAAGGTCGCCGCCGGCATCCGCGACGAGTACCTCGCCGCCCGCGACCGCCTTGCGGAGCTTAACGTCGCCCCGCAGCAGGTCATCCGCGTCGTCGAGAACAGCACCGGCGAGGCGCGCCAGGCGGAGCTTGATCGGCTTGCCATGGGCAGCCCCGAACGCCAAGCCCTCTTCGCGGAGCTGGTGAGCGCCTTCAACGCGATGAAGGAGGCCGAGGCCAGCGGGAGCATCCCGCGCATCGAGTCCGCCCGACAGGCCTACAACGACGCCAAGGCGCGCATCGACCGCACGAACCTCGACGAGGAGCAGGTGGAGGTCGCCCTCGACGCCAACCCGGAGATCCGGGCCGAGCGGCTCGAGGAGTTCCGCACCGCCGCTGCCGGCTTCCCCGAGCGCAAGGAGGCCCTGGAGGCGTACATCGAAAAGTACACGCGGTTCCAGGAGGTGCGCGACGAGATCGCCGACACCGCCAGCCTCAAGCGCCTGCTCCAGGGGAGCGGCGTGCTCGCGTTCCACATCGTCGCCGACGATCTTCCGCCCGACGAGTACCAGCAGTGGTACGACAGGCTCATGACCTCCGGCCCGCGGCCCCGCGCGGGGGATCCCGTGCGCTGGTTCCAGGTGGAGCGACCCGAGTCGGTCGGCGAGTGGCTGGTCGTACCCGGGCCCGACGGACGCAACTACACCCTCGTCTACATGACGGACGAACGCGCTCTCGACGGGCGCGACCCGGAGTGGGGCCTGGAGCGGGCCGGCCTCGACTCCGACCAGCGCGGCGGGCGCGCGGTCGCCTTCGCCATGAACGCCATGGGCGCGAGGCTCTTCGGCGACCTGACCGGCGCCCACGAGGGACGCCCGATGGCGATCGTCCTGGACGACGTCATCATCTCCGCCCCCACGATCAACCAGCGCATCTCGACCAACGGCATCATCACCGGCGGGCGCGGCGGCTTCAGCGAGTCGGAGGCCACCTACCTCATCAATACGCTCAACGCCGGCGCCCTGCCCGCCAAGCTGAGCGACCAGCCGATCGCCGAGCGCACCGTCGGCCCGCAGCTGGGCGAGGACAACCTGCGCGCCGGGCTGATCGCCTGCTACTTCGGCCTCGCCGTCGTCGGGCTCTTCCTGATCGGCTACTACTACCTCTCGGGCGTCGTCGCCTTCATCGCCGTGCTGATGAACATGGTGCTGATCCTGGCGAGCATGGCCGCGATCAACGCCACCTTCACCCTTCCCAGCATCGCCGGCATCATCCTGGCGCTGGGGATGAGCGTGGACGCCAACGTGCTCATCTTCGAGCGCCTGCGCGAGGAGCAGGCGCGCGGCCTCTCGATCCGCATGGCGCTGCGCAACGCCTACGACCGGGCCCTGAGCGCCATCCTCGACTCAAACCTCACGACGGGCATCGTTGCGATCATCCTCTACATCTTCGGCAGCGAGGAAGTGGCCGGATTCGGCCTGACGCTGCTCATCGGCATCTTCGCCTCCCTCTTCACCGCCCTCTTCGTCACCAAGACGATCTTCGGCATCCTCGTCGACAAGTTCGGCCTCGCCGACCTGGGCAGCATCCCGCGCACCTTCCCCCGGTGGGATCGCTTCCTCACGCCCAACATCGACTGGGTCGGCATGGCCCGCGCGTGGAGCATTGCCAGCGTCGCCATCACCATCGGCGGCTGCGCTCTCTTCGGGTACTACCTGGCCCGCGGCAACGTGCTCGACATCGAGTTCGCCGGCGGAACCACTGCCCAGGTCGAGATGCGCGAGCCCACCACCATCGGGGAGATGCGCGACGCGCTCACCACCGACGAGGGCCCCCTCGCCGGGGCGCAGGTCGTCGCCATCGAGCCGCCCGCGGGTCTGCCCGACCAGGTCACCTACGAGGTCGTCGTCCCCAACCCCGACAAGCCGGCCGTCACCGGCGCCATCGTCGCCGCCCTGGGCGACCGCCTGAACATGCGCCAGGCCAGCACCTTCGAAGGCCACGATGGCGACTTCGCCGCCGCCTTCGAACAGACAGCCTTCCCCATCGAGCCGGAGCTCACTGAGGTCGCCGGCCTGCCGGTCGATCCCGCCACCCTTGCCGAGCATGCCGGCGGCGTCGCCATCGTCCTGCACGACCTGGCGCCCATGCTCACCCGGCAGGAGCTGCTGGATCGCTTCAGCCAGCAGCGCCTCACCGGCGTCTACGACGCCGAGGGACTGGGCGCGGGCGTTCGCGCCTCGGTCGAGGTCTTCCCGGACCAGGACAGCGCCGTGCTGATGGTGAGCAACGACCGTTATGTCTACGACGCCGGCGATCCGGACGTGGTGGATATGTGGCGCACCGAGTTCGCCGCCCCGGCATGGGAGATGATGCGCGACGCCGTCTCCGACCCGGACGAGCTGCACAAGGTGACCAACATCGGCGCGCAGGTCGCGGGCGAGTTCCAGCGCGACGCCACCATCGCCCTGGTGCTCAGCCTGCTGGGCATCCTCGCCTACGTCTGGCTGCGCTTCGGCGACCTGAAGTTCGGCACCGCCGGCGTCGTCTCGCTGCTGCACGACACCTTCTTCACCATCGCCGCCATCGGCTACGCCCACCTGCTGGCCGACACCTTCATCGGCAGCGTGCTGCTGCTGGATCCGTTCCGGCTGAACCTGACGATGGTGGCCGCCATCCTTACGGTCGTCGGCTTCTCCATCAACGACACGGTCGTCATCTTCGACCGCATCCGCGAGAACCGCGGCAAGTACGGCGCGCTCACGAAGCAGGTCATCAACGACTCGGTCAACCAGACCCTGTCGCGCACCCTGCTGACCGGCGGAACCACGATCGCCACGATCCTCCTGATGTACATCATCGGCGGCCCGGGCATCCACGGCTTCACCTTCGCCATGCTCATCGGCATCGCCGTCGGCACCTACAGCTCCGTCATGATCTCCGCCCCGCTCCTGCTGGTCGGAAAGACGCGCGACGAGGCGCCCGCCAGCGACGCCGACGCCGGGCGCATGGCAGTTGCCAACCCCTGATCGCCCGCACCCCTCGACACACCTAAGCACAACACCCGCCCCCACTCCGGCAACCGAGTGGGGGCGGCGTCTTGGTGGGGTCATGGCGCCCAGCTCCCACTTGCCGCCCGCTTCCCGAGGCTCTCCGCAACCCGCCGCCCCCCTTTGGCCCCGAAGCGGGCTGCCTGGTTGGCGCGTCGAGCAGAAAAACCCGCCCGCCATCGCTTGAGGCCGCGGGGAAAGCTGCTAAATTGCCACTTCGGCGCACGTTCCGCGCGTGGAGACGCGCAACCGGGCGCCAGGCGCTCCGCTCATGCGGCCGCGCCTCCGACACGTTCCCACGGGAAAGGACGCCCGAAATGGCTCTCCTGCGCAAAGACCTCAAGATCGGCTTCCTCGCCGGCGCCGCGATCCTCCTCCTCGGGGTCGTGTACGTCGTCGTGCTCACCTTCACTGGCCCCGACACGCCACAGCAGGCCTCCGCCGACGACCTCGCCGGCATCGACACGCCCCTCCCTCAGCCCACCGACGACAACGCCGCACCTGCCGGCGGCGCGGTCGATGTTCCCCTCTCCGAAGAGGCCAAGGCCGGCCTTGGAATGCTCGCCAACGCCGCGGAGGATGACTGGGGCGCCAGCACCTTCAGCGCCGATCCACACATCACCGACACGCCCACGCCCGGCGCAGGCGACGCCGAGCTGCCCGATCAGTTTGTCATCCCCACGACCGACATCCGGCAGCCCGACCCGCTCCAGCCCGTCGCCGATCCCGCGACCGGAGGCGCGCCGCTTCCCGCAACCGCCACCGACCCCGCCCCCGCCGGCACGCCGCTCGACGGCGTCCTTTCGGGCGTGCGCACGCACGTCGTTGCAAACGGCGAGAGCTTCTCCAGCATCGCCCAGAACTACTACGGCGACGCCAACCTCTTCGGGCTCATCCAGAAGGCAAACCCGAACGTCAAGCCCAAAGGTCTCCGTGTCGGGCAGAAGCTCATCATCCCCCCGCACACGCCCGCCGCGACCACGCCCACCACCGCCGCCCCCACCGAGCAGCCCGCCGCCGGCGCTGTCGACGCCAATGTGCACGTCGTCGCCCCGGGAGAAACCCTCTCGCTCATCGCCGCCAAGCGCCTCGGCCGCGCGGCGCTCTGGGAAGAGCTCTACAAGCTGAACAAGGACGTGATCGGCGGCGACCCGGGCAATCTCAAGGTGGGCATGAAGCTCCGCCTCCCCCAGTAAGCCCGCCCCTCCCGGCCCTCCCGAACCGCAGCCACGCGCTGCGGTTCTTTCGTTTATGGGCGTACCCTCCACCGTGGTTCCCCCGCTCCCCCGCCAAACCAGGAACGGCGGGACGTGTCTGACCTTGCGACACAACTACGGAACCAGAGGAGGCTTGTGATGAGACGGTCGATTGCGATCGCGGCGGCCCTCTATTGCGCGGGCGGAGTCATAGGCGAGGCACATGCGGGTTCACCGCTGCCCCTCATGGAGCCCCCGATGGTCGGCCTCGGCGGCGGCAGCGGGTGGAGCGACGCCCGCCGCGCACTGGAGCGCGCCGAGAAGCACCTGCGCGCCGCCGAGCACGCCCTCGGCATCGCTCTGCGCGAGCGTGACGACCTCGTGGCACGCCGGTCCGCCGCCCGTCGGGATCTGGACATCGTCGAGCGCCGCCTCGACGAGGGGCGCCGGCACGGCCGGTTGCACGAAATCCGGATCCTCGAGCAGCAGCGCGACGACGCCCTGCGCGACGCCCGCAGCGCCGAGGCGGAGATGGCGCGGCTCAAGTCGCGCGCCGCCGACGCCTTCGCCGCCGCGGATGCCGCACGCGACGACTACTTCCGGCGCGCCGAGCAGGGCCCCGTGATGGCCGACGCGCGGGCGCGAATCGCCCGCGCCGAGCGCGAGGCCGTCGAGACGCGGGACCTCCTGCTCCACCGCCTCCGCGGCAGCTTCGACTGGGAGCGCGCCCTCGCCTGGCGAGATGATGTCGCCTTCCGGCTCGAACAGGCCAGGCAGTGGGGTTCGCAGCGCGAAGCCGACCGCCTGCGCGCCGATCTCGCGCGGGCCGAGGCGCGACTTTCGGAGATGGAGGCCGACGCCTTGGCCCGCGATCCGGCCATGCGCGACGCCGAGCGCCGGATCGCCGACGCCCGCCGCAATCACGACGCCGCATGGGCACGCATCGAGCGCGACCTGGAGCACGATCCCGCCCACTTCGGCGCGCTCGCCGACGGACGGCGATACGAGCAGGACGCCGCCCGCCTGGACGCCCTGGCCTGCGACGCCCGCGAGCTTGCGCAGCGCATCGGCGGCCAGATCGACGACCTCCACCACAGGTTCGACGAGGTGCATCGCCTCGAGTCGGAAGCGGCAGGAATCGTCGCCCGCATCGACCGGCTGGGTGCCGACCTGCACAAGGCCGAGTTTCGCATGCGCCGTGCCGAGGACGACCTGAAGCACGCCCGTCTCGCCTACCAGGCCGCCCTCGCCGCCTGCGCCCGAGAGGACCGCCGCCGTGACGATGACCGCTACGGCGGCGGGCGCGGAGGACACGGCGGGAGTTACGACGGCGGAACCGGCTACCGCGATCGCGGCGACCGCTACCAGCGCAATCGCGGCGGCGACGGTCGCCAGCGCACGCGGGACGACTGATTTGGCGTCCTCGGCCGCCGCCTCGGCGATGAAGAGTCAATAAGCGCGGACGACGCTCGTGCCGGGGTAGCTGAGCGTGACGATCTCGACGTGATCCTTCCCCTGCTGCGCCCAGGCGTCGGCCGTGAACTGGCACATGCCTACCCCGTGACCCCAGCCGCGGCCCTCGCTGATGACGATGTTCGTCTCGTTGTTGATCGGCGTGAACCAGCCGCTGTAGACGCGCGTCCCGTCGGTCGCCCCGGTGTTCAGCGCCCAGCGCATCTCCTCGGGGATCAGCGAGTAACGGTTCTGCCGCACATCGACCACCTCGAACCGCGTCGGGCGGCCGAACTCGTTGGTCTCGGCGATCTCCAGCTTGTCGA
This sequence comes from Planctomycetota bacterium, assembly GCA_023417885.1. Lineage (GTDB taxonomy): Bacteria > Planctomycetota > Phycisphaerae > Tepidisphaerales > Tepidisphaeraceae > JAEZED01. The sequence goes on along the minus strand of JAEZED010000156.1, from coordinate 3,683 downwards.
CCCGCGCCATCCGCTTGATGGCGTTGCCGCGATCCTCGCCCCATGCCTTCAGACGCCGCGTCACTTCCTGCTTCGTCAGCACGATCGGCTTCCAGGTGTAGCGCGAGCTCTCCTTCGACAGATCCCCCAGCGACTGCGCCGAAAGCGCCCGGATCGGCGGCTCGTTGAACGCCGACTCCACCCCGAGCGTCGCCCCGCCGCTGGTGCTGTGGAAGTAAGCCTTGAAGATCCGCGGGCCCGCGGGCGTGTCGTGCACCGCGACCTGCCCGCGCGTCCGCGCCACGGCCTGTCGCGAGCGACGCGTCTCGGCATCGATCCCGCCGTACACCTGGCTCCGGTCGCTGTGATAGAGATCGAAATGCCCGCGTTCACGCCCCGCCGTCTTGATCTCCCAGAGGGCGTAGGTGCGCGCGACGACGGCCTGCGCCTCGTAGGTCGTCGGGTGGAACCACGTGGGCAGCTCGCTTGGGAGCACGCCCTGGAGATAACTCTCAATGTCCACGTCGTTCACCACGTCGAACCGCCGCGTCTCCTCCTTGCGCGGCACGAGCCGCAGGCTCCCGCGGTAGCGCTTGCCGTTGATGCTCAGGCTCCCCTCCTTCAGCGGGGTCAGCCGCAGCGAGCCGCGCGGAAAGGTCTGGTTGCCGATGTGCCAGCCGTTGTCCCGCAGCTCCACGCTCACGGGCGCCTCCGGAAGCGCCAGGCGCACCGCTCCTCCGAGCCCCTCGCCCGAGAGGATCGGCGGCAGCGCTCCCTGGATCGAGACTTCCTCGGCCTTCGAGACGATCATCACGCGCACGAGCGGCGCCGAGCCGGCTTCGCTGCTGGTGGCAGCGCCCGCGGAAGCGTCGCACCCGCCCATGGCCGCCAGGCACAGGACCGCCGCGGCGAGGCCGAAGAGGAGGGCGATGCAGCAAAGCTGCAGACGTTGAGGCAATGGGGGCGTCAGAACTCGTCGCATGGCGTCCGTGCCTGGGCGAACGGGTGGTGTGAAGCCCGAGTATGCGCGAATCGATCCGCTTCGTCCAGCCCACCGGCGCCCTCCGAGCGCAAAAACAGCCGGAAGCGGGCGCTTCCGGCTGTCGCGTGTCGTGAGTGCGTGGCCGGTATCAGTCCTCGATGCGCCGGAGGCTCAGGCCGAAGCTGGCGAGGATCTGCTTGATCTCGTTCAGGCTCGTCTGCCCGAAGTTCTTGCAGCCCAGCAGCTCGTCCTCCGTCCGCTGGGCGAGCTCGCCCACGGTCTGGATGTCCAGCCGCTGAAGCGCCTTGCGGCTGCGCACAGAAAGCTCCATCTCGGTCACCGGCTTCTCCATCAGCTCCTGCGGGACGTCGCCGTCGACGGCCATGAGCGAGGGCTCCCCACCGAACGCGCTGGGGGGCGGGGTGGCGGTGACCGCCTGGTCGGCGAGCTGGCCGAGCCGCAGGCCGCGGCTGGCGAGCAGGCTCTTGATCTCGCTGAGGCTGGTCTCGCCGAAGTTCTTGAAGGAGAGCAGGTCGGCCTCGCGCACGCGGAGCAGGTCGCCCAGCGTCTGGATGTTCATCTTCTTCAGCGCGTTGCGGCTGCGGACGGAAAGCTCGAAGTCCATGACGGGCGTGTCGAGGACGGCGTCGCGCTGCTGGCGCGTGCGCTGCTCCTCATCGACGAACATCTCGCTGGCGCTCTCGACATCCCTCATGTAGAGGCGCGCCCGCTCGTTGTTCGGGTCCGTGTCGAGAATCGCCTGGAGGCATCGCCGCGCGTCGTCGTAGAGGTTGTTGTCCTCGTAGAGCACGGCGAGGTTCAGCAGCGCGTTCATCGGGACGGGAGAGCCGGTGCAGATCCGCTCGTAGAGCTCGATCGCCTGGTGGTCCATCCCCTTCCGGTCGTAAAGCACCGCCAGCCGGAAGCTCGCCTCCTCGTGATCCTGGTCCTCGTTGAGCGCGTGCTGGTAGTTGTCGATGGCCTTCTCGAGATCGCCGACCTCCTCGGCCTTGCGGCCACGCTGGAAGAACTCGGCGGCGGCCTTCTCGTTGATCGTGTCGACTGCGGTCATAAGCCTGTGGTTGGGCGGAGCTTCTACGTGTGGTAAACAGAAGAGCCCGGCGGGACCGCCAGGCGCGGGTCGGCGTTGCGGCATTCGCCGGGGCAGGCGGATTAAATGGACGAACCGCCCTCCGGTCAATGCCCGGGGAGCGGTTCAGGGCCATCGGGCCTGCCGACCGCGGGGATTCACCGCGGGGGCTGGCGGCCCGGATTCTGCGGCAACACCAGGGGAGTCATCCGGTTCTCGTCGAACTGCATCGGCTCGGCATCCTGTGGCACCTCCAGGCGCCTCCGGCCGTCCTCGTAGAGTACCCAGCCGGTGAATGACTCCGGACTGGCGACCTCCGGCAGCGGCGTGGGGTCGGCAGCGACGGTGGGCGACTCGCCCACGTTGTACGTTCCGATCATGCCCGCCCCGAAGCCCACCAGCAGGCAGGCGGCCATGCCGAAGACGACCTTCGTCCAGGTGGGCCAGCTTCCACCGCCGCCCGCGGGGGCGAGCTGCGCCTGGAGCCTCATCCGCTTGGCGGAGGCCGCGAGGCGGGTCGGGGCCGCGGGATCGACCTCCCGCTGCTCGATCTGCCGAAAGACCTCCATCCGCTGGACGCGCTGGGCGTGAAGCCGGCCCAACGCTGCGGCATAGGCCTCTTCCTGCATGAGGCGGCGACGCACCTGGGCTGCCTCCTCGGCGTCGAGTTCCCCGTCGAGGTAGGCCTCGAGCTGGGCGACGTAAAAGTCGAACATCTCCACGTCGGCGTGCCCGGCCGGGTTCGTGAGGTTCTCTGTGGGGTCGCTCATGATCGCACTCGTGTTCTCTTGGGCCGAACGCCCGTCATGGGTTGTTGCCGATCGGCATTGGTTGATCGTTACTGCTGCCCGGCGGCGGCCTGTTCGTTGACATAAGGCTCGAGGATCGTCGCCAGCTTCCGCCGGGCCCGGTGGAGCCAGGTCTTGATCTGGGGGATGCTGGCCTCCAGGGTCTCGGCGATCTGAGCGTAGCTCATTCCCTCGTACTCGCACAGCACGAGGGCCGCCCTGAAGTGGTCAGGGAGCTGGTCGATCGCCTCGCGCACCTTCCGCACCGTCTCATTCGTCTCCAGATCGCTCGACGGAGCGCGGAACGCCGCGGGATGGTCATCAGCCACCATCGTCATCCGCGGGGGGCGCAGGAGGCGAAGCGCCTCGTTCACCACCGCCCGCTTCAGCAGCCCGCCCGGCTTGCGCCAGTCGTACCGCGCGCGGTGGCGGTAGAGGTTCATGACGGCCTGCTGCACGACGTCTTCCGGGCTGGCGCGGTAGCCGACGATCGCCCGCGCTATCGCCAGCAGGCGACGGCTGTTCTGCTCGACCGCCTGCTCGAAGAGCGTGATGCTGCTGCCGGGACTGACCGGATCATCGGCGCTGGCCGGCGGACCCTCCGCCATGCCGGCCGGGCCAGCGCCTTCGAGGTCCATCGGTTCATCGACGTCGCCCTGCGACTCGGAAACCCGGTGTTGCTCGTGGATGGCCGGTTCCGGCACGCTCACCCCCGGATCATACGTCACGGCGGCCGCTCGCCGGGGTCGGGCGCGGGTCGTGCCCCGCCCGGACGCGACACCGCCGGAGCGCGCGCTCCGTTGCCCGACCGCCGGCTTCGGCGGATCCGCAAGCACGCTCGCGG
>JAEZED010000143.1 GCA_023417885.1 Planctomycetota bacterium | reverse complement strand
GCGCAGGGGCCGCTGTACTCGTTGCAGGGGTCGCTGCACTCGTGCCGCCGCACCTTCAGCCGCAGCGACGGGCAGACGTCCGTTTCAGCGCGCCCGGAGAAGGACGCGGTCGAGCTCGCCGCGCATCTGCGCCGGTGACTGGTGCCGCGCCTTGAGGAGCAGGGTCGGGCAGATCAGCAGCGTCGCGGCGTGTTCGACGCCCATCTCCCCCGCCGCCCGTCTCAGGCGACGACGCTGGCTGCGCGTCAGACCCAGGTGACGCGACAGGTCCCGCAGCACGCGCCCGCTCCCCGCCGCTCGCGCAGCGCGCCAGCGCCGGAGGCGATCCCCCGCCACCGCCAGCACGACACCCGCGGTCGCGATCATCACCAGCGCGCTGAGCCACCGCCCGTCGATGTCGCCGAAGCCTCCGGACTCCCCGCCGAACCCGCGGGCGATTTCCTGCGCGCGGGCCCCCGCCGCAAGCAGGTGGATGAAGGGGGTCGTCTCGATGCCCATGATGCCTCCCGGTGGTTTCGCCGCGCGATCAGGCCGCCGCGGGTCGGCGCATCTGCTCCGCCATCCGCTGCACGGTGCCCAGGGCGTATCGCCGCACGCGGCTGTTGGAGTCGCTGCGCGCCAGGCGCACGACCTCCTCCAGCAGCTTCCACTGCCCGGTCTGCTCGACCGCCCAGAGTGCGCTGAGGCGATGGGGGTCGCGCCGGTCGCGCAGCATGTCGAAGAGGGGCCGCTGCGGGTCCGCCAGGCGCATCCGCGCCATGGCCCGGATGGCGTTGGCGCGTTCACGGTTGCGCCCCAGGCGCGAACGCGCCTCCAGGAGTGACGCCAGCTCCCGCCGGCCCGTGCGTTCAAGCACTTCGATCGCGTTGGCGCGCACGCGGTCGTCGGCATCGACCAGCGCCGCCTCCAGCCGCTGCTCCGCCTCGGCGTCGCGCCCCTCGGCGAGAAGCTCGCCGATCATGAGCACGGCCTTGGAGCGGACCTTGGCGTCGCCGTGCTCGCAGAGCTGCCGGATTTCGTCGCGCACCTGCTGCGCGATCCCCAGCTCGGAGGCGACGCAGAGGGCCTTGATCGCCTCGTTCGGCGTGCCGGAGACGAGCAGGCGCTTCAGGCGCGCAAGCTCCTGCGGCAGCATCTTGAAGAGGGCACGACCTGCGGATTGTCGGGCTTCGGGCATCATGAGATCGAACCGTTCCCAGTAGAGGTGAAAGCTTCGCGCGCCGATCCGCCGGGCGATGGTGGCGCGCACCGTCGGCGGGGCCGACGCAAGGCGGCGCAGCAGGATTCTGTCCGAACCCGCCTCCCCCGCGCGGGCCAGCACCCGCGCCGCCATCCGCCCCGCCCGCTCCTCGTCCCCTTCCAGGATCCGCGTCGCAAGCCGGTGATGCGCCCCGGGCACATCAACGGTGCTCCGCAGGAGCGAAACCCCGCACCCGCCAGCATGCTTCCACACCGCTTCGGCCGTCACTTCCGTCCCCTGCCGCCCGGTGCCGTGAGCGAGCCACAGGGCCGCCCGCGCAGCGCCGCCTGCGGACCGCTCGCGGAGAACCCTGATCTCCTGCTCGGAAAGCGCCCGCCCCCGTCCCGCCAGCGCCGCGGACTGAAGCGCGGGGTCGACCAGTCGATAGGCATGATCAACGAGCCCCGGCAGCGCCTCGGCGGCGTCGGCGGCAGCGAGCCGCGCGACGATCTCCTGCCGCAGCGGGCCCCGACCCGCACAAGCCAGCAGCGCCGCCACCGCGGCGGCGTCCGACGGACGCGCAAGCCGCGAACTCACCAGTGGCCACGGCCTGCCGCCGTGCCGGCGCATCGCCTCGCACAGGGGCCCGCGCCGCACCGCCATGATCTGCACGGCCGCACGTGCCAGCCCCGGCGAATCGGAACCGCGCGGCGCGTCGAGCGCCCGCAGTACCAGCGGCTCGAGTTCGCTTCCGATCGCGACGAGCCGATCGAAGATCGCGCCGCGCTCCTCCCCGTCCAGCCGGCCCTGCCGTAGATCGTCGGCGGCGCACCAGATCGAGTCTGCCAGGGCGGCCGTCGCCTCGCATGCGGCGCCGAAGACGTCGGACGAACCGCTCCGGAGCAGCTCGCCCAGGATGTAGATGAGCCTGGCCGACCCGGCCTCGCCGATGAACCGGGCCGCCGAGACGCGCGGCAACTCGGTGTCGGCCCGCGCGCAACGCGAGACGGCGGGCGCGAGCATGTCACATCGCGCCACCAGTCGCCGCCGTATCGTGTCCGGCAGCGTGGCGAACTGTGCCACCAGCCCCGCCAGGCCGTGGGCGGTGCGGCGGACGAGCAATGTCTCGACGATGGCCAGCTGCTCGGGCGGTTCGCCCAGGCGAAGCGACTCCAGGAGCACGTCATCGACCGCGGGCGCGGGATGGCGGCGCAGGAGCGCATGGACGGGGCTGTTCGCCGGGGGAGGCACGCTTCGCCCTTATCGGACTGCATGCCGCCACACCTTGAGAAGTCTTGAGTTCGTGCGGATTTGCGCTTCAGCGAGGGGCGTGTTCGGCCTCCGAGCCGAACTCACGCACGGCGGCCCCGACGAGCAGGCCGATGCCCGCCAGCACGGCGGTTGCGGCCAGCGGGTGCATCCGGGCCTCGGTATAGGCGCTGAAGGGCATCGTCCATCGATCCATGTCGCCGCGCTCGTGGAGCGCGCCGAACTCTGTGCGCCCGCTGGGCGCCTCGAGACCGCGCAGCTCGCGCCGGCCGATCGGCTCGTCCTCGCGGCGCTGCTGGTCCCAGACGAAAGTGCGCATGAAGGCGTCGATGAGGCCGGGGACGACCTTGTTGAGCGCGGTCTGCGTCTTGAAGGCGCCGCCGACGGTGATGTTGCGCGTGGGATGGGTGGCGGCGCGAAGGATGACGCGCGCGACCGTCTCCGGCGCATACACGGGCGGCGGCAGCGTCGCCTCGACGCCCATGTAGTTGGGCGCATGGTGCGGGTAAGGCGTGTCGATCGCGTTGGGCATGACGCAGGTGAGACTGACATCGATGCCGTCGTGCTCGAGCTCCTGTCGCAGCGAATCGGTGAAGCCGAGCACCGCATGCTTGCTGGCGACGTAGGGGCCCTGGAGCGGGATTGCCTGGTAGGAGACGACGCTACCGACGTTGATGATCGCGCCGCCGAACCCGCGCTCGCCGCGATGCTGCGCACGGTCGCGGAAGTACTCTGCCGCGGCGATGCTGCCGTGCACCACGCCCCAGACGTTCGTGTCGAAGAGCCGCTTCATGTCGTCGACCGGGATGTCCAGGATGCGGCCGAACATGCCGATGCCCGCGTCGTTCACCCACGTATCGAAGCCGCCGAACCGGTCGATCGCCGCGTCGCGCAGGCGACGCACATCCTCCTGGTTCCCCACGTCGCAGACGACAGCATGCGCCTCCCCGCCATTGCGGGCGATCTCCTCCGCCAAGTCGCGCAATGCGTCCTCAGTGCGCGCCGCGAGCACCAGACGCGCGCCCCGCCGTGCCGCCATCCTGGCGGTCACCAGCCCGATGCCGCTGCTGGCGCCGGTGAGGACGATGGTCTGGTCTTCCAGGGGTCGAAGGTGCACGGCCATGATGATTCCTTTCGTGTTGATCGGCGCGGGGCGCAAATACCGCCCCCCCTATCCGGCAAAAAACGTGCCACCCTGCGCCGGGCGCACGATGTGGTTCGCGCTGAGCCGGCGCCGGATAGACTGGGGGCATGCGTCGAGCCCACTGCCTGACGATCTGGACGGCGTTCGTGCTCCTGGCTTTCCCGGCGCTCGCGCTCGGGCAGGCCACGCGCTTCGACGTGAAGGTGCCCTCGAACACGCCGGCCGACCAGACGCTCTACATCGCCGGAGGCGTTGCGCAACTGGGAAACTGGCGCCCCGACGGGCTGAAGCTGACCCGGCAGGAGGACGGGCTTTACGTGGTGGAGGTCGATCTGCCGGCGGGAGAGGCGGTGGAGTTCAAGATCACGCGCGGCACCTGGGAGACGGTCGAGAAGGCGGCGGACGGGACGGAAATCGCCAACCGCTCGGTCAAGCCGGGGGAGACGGCGAAAGTCGAGGTCGCGGCCTGGGCCGACATCCCCGCGCCGGCGGCGGGCGCCGGACCCGCGCCGGTGCAGGAGGCGGTCGGGCCGACGGTCACCGGCGAGCTGCGCCTGCACGAGAACTTCCAGAGCAGGGAGCTCGGGAACAAGCGCACCCTGCGCGTCTGGCTCCCGCCGGGGTATGACGAGGATGAGCAGAAGCGCTACCCGGTGCTCTACATGCAGGACGGGCAGAACCTCTTCGACCGCGTGACGGCCTTCCTGAACAACGAGTGGCAGGCGGACGAGACGGCGACGAAGCTGATCGAGGAGGGGCGGATCCGCCCGCTGATCATCGTCGGCGTCGATCACGCGGGGGACCAGCGGATGGTGGAGTACTCGCCGAAGATCGGCGAGGGAGGCGCCGTGTCGCGCGGCGACGCCTACCTGCGCTTCCTGGCGACGGAGGTGAAGCCATTCATCGACGACACCTACCGCACGGAAGACGGCCGAGCGCACACGTTCATCGGCGGCAGCAGCATGGGCGGGCTGATCGCACTGGAGGGGCTGCGGACGCAGGCGCGGACGTTCGGCGGCGCGATCGTGATGTCGCCGTCGCTCCACTGGAACGGCGCGCGGCTCCAGGAGGTGATGGAGAACGCGGCGATGCCGGTCTGGAAGGACGTGAGGCTGTTTCTCTCGATCGGCGAAGCCGAGGGCGCCCGCGCGGCGGAGGAGGTGGCGCGTGTCCGCTCCCTGAACGAGAAGCTGCGCCAGTCACTCTCGCCGGTGAACCTGCAACTGGTGGTGGTCCGGGACGGGCAGCACAACGAGCAGGCCTGGGGGGCTCTTCTCCCGGAGGCGCTGACGTTGCTGCTGGGTAGCGGAAGCTGAGGAGGTCGGTGGGCGGCCACGGATGAGTTGCCGGTCCTCATCGGGTGGCTCCGGAATGTTGATCAGTTGACGGGGAAAACTGATCAATATTGCCGTCCGATTGATCAAAATCTCGCTAATGTTGATCAACTCCCGGTTAAAATTGGTCAACATCGCGCAAATGTTGACCAAAATTCTGTCAGAACTGATCAACATCGCGCTAATTTTGACCAATATCTGGCTAATACTGGTCAAGATTCGGTTAGAACAGGTCAATATCGCGCCAATTTTGATCAACATTTCCGCCCGACCGCGCGCCCGATCCGCCTTTCCGCGCGGCGGAACCGTGCTGATCGGACCATCACTCGCCGATCAAGGCGGTCAGAACGCGAGATTCATGCGGTCGGGATTCCGCGTGCCATGGCGCGGGCGCCATTGCCGGGTGAAGGTCTGGAGGTCCACCATGTGTCTCCTCCAATCGCTGCGATGCCTTACCGATCAGGCGGGGGCGGTGGACGTGGTGGTGGGCGGGAGGCGGCGCTCGGCGCGTTCGGCGGTGAGGCGGTCGGCGAGCTGGGGGACGGGCATGGCGCCCAGGTCCCCTTCCCAGCGGCTGCGGACGCTGACCGTGCCGGCGAACTGCTCCTTCTCGCCGCAGATGAGCATGTAGGGGACCTTCCCCACCGTCGCCTCGCGGATCTTGGCGCCGACCTTCTCGTTGCCGAGGTTGAGCTCGACGCGCAGGCCCGCCTCGCGCAGCGATGTGGCGACCTGGTGGGCGTAGTCGTTGAACTTCTCGCTGATCGGGAGGATTGCGACCTGCACCGGGGCGAGCCAGAGCGGGAAGGCGCCGGCAAAATGCTCGATCAGCACGCCGATGAAACGCTCCATGCTCCCGAAGGGAGCGCGGTGGATGATCACCGGGCGGTGCGGCTGGTTGTCGGCGCCGATGTACTCCAAGCCAAAACGCTCCGGGAGGACGTAGTCAACCTGCACGGTGCCGAGCTGCCACTCGCGGCCGATGACGTCCTTCACGACGAAGTCGATCTTCGGGCCGTAGAAGGCGGCCTCGCCCGGCTCGGAGGTGTAGGGAACGCCGAGCGTTGCGGCGGCGCGCTCGAGGGCGCTCCCGGCGGCGTCCCAGAGCTTCGGATCGCCGACGAACTTGTCGCTGTCCGGGTCGCGCAGGCCGACGCGGACGCGGTAGTCGCTCATGCCCAGCGTGCTGAAGATGATCTTCACCAGCTCGAGGCACTTACCCAACTCCTCGTCGAGCTGCTCCTCGGTGCAGAAGATGTGCGCGTCGTCCTGCGTGAAGCCGCGCACGCGCGTCATCCCGCCGAGCTCGCCGGACTGCTCCCAGCGGTAGACGGTGCCGAACTCCGCGAGGCGCACGGGGAGGTCGCGGTAGCTGTGGGGATCGCCCGCGTAGATGCGGATGTGGTGCGGGCAGTTCATCGGCTTGAGCAGGTAGCCGTCCACCTCCCCCTTCTCGAGCAGGTTCGCCAGCTCGGCGCATGAGCAATTCTCGTCGGCGAGCTTCGCGATTGTTTCACGCTCCACCAGCGGCGGAAACTGGCTGTCGGCGTAGTACGGGAAGTGCCCGCTGGTGCGGTAGAGGTCGAGCTTGCCGATGTGCGGGGTGAAGACCTGGCTGTACCCCTGCCGGCGCAGGTGATGGCCGATGAACTCCTGCAGCTCCTGGCGGACAGTCGCCCCCTTCGGCTTCCAGAGGATCAGGCCGCTGCCGACCTTGTCGTCGATGGCGAAGAGGCCCAGCTGCGGGCCGATGACGCGGTGGTCGCGCTTCTTTGCCTCCTCGAGCTTGCGGAGATGCTCCTCCAGATCCGCCGCGCTGAAGAAGGCCGTCCCGTAGATGCGCTGGAAGCGGTCGCTGGTGACGTCGCCGTGCCAGTGGCTGGAGGCGGTGCTGGTGACCTTGAAGGCGCCGATGCGGCCGGTGCTCGGGACATGGGGGCCCATGCAGAGGTCTTCCCAGTCGGCATCCGCGCCGGAATCCCCGGCCTCGAAGGCCGGGGCGTTTGTTCCCGTGACGTACCACGAGAGACAGGAAGAGCCGGCGTCAATCGCGCGGCGCGCGTTGTCGAGCTTGTACTTGTTCCCTTCCCGCTCGAGCTTGCGCATCCCAGCGTCGGTTCCCAGCTCATAGCGCGTGAAGGGGCGATCCTCCTTCACGATCCGCTCCATCTCCGCCTCGATCTTCCCGAAGTCGTCGCTGGACAGGGGCGGATCGATCGCAATGTCGTAGTAGAACCCGCTCTCCAGCGGCGGGCCGTAGGCCAGCAGCGCGTCCGGCCGTATCCGCTGGATCGCCTCCGCCATCACGTGCGCCGTTGAATGGCGAAGCAGGTAGAGGGCGTCCCTCTCATGCTGCTCGTCGCGCCACTTGGACAGGCCCTTCTTGTCGAGCCGCGGCGCCGTGACGATTGCCACCTCGTGCTCCCCTTCCGGCAGCGGGCGGGCCACGTCCACCAGCGCCCCGTCCACGCGCGCGCCGATCGCTGCCGAGGCGAGGCCTTCGCCGATGGTGCGCGCCAGGTCCAGGGCGCTGGCGCCGGGTGGAAGCTCTCTGCGGCTGCCGTCGGGGAGGATCGCTGTGGGCATCGTGGAGAAAGGGTACGGGGACTGGCCGCATCGAACAAAAAACCGCCCTGCTCCGGGCGGGCGGCGGATGGCTCGGACTCTCAACGAACCGATCACCTGCCCGCGGAGCGGGTCGTGGTCGTCGGCGTCGTGGCGGCGTTGGATCGCATCGCGGGCTCAATCCTACGCCGCCCCTCCGGCGCGGCAACGAGCGCCTCTAACATCGGCACCAACAGGAGCGCCGCGTGAAGCATCAGCCGGGCAACAAGCGAGCAGGACGACGCCCGCCGAGGCGCTCGCCGCCCGCCACGGGAGCCGCCCCCGGGCCGCGGACGCATTGGGAGAACGTCGCCGACTGGTACGACCGCCTCGTCGGCGACGAGGGGAGCGAATATCACCGCAAGGTCGTCCTCCCCGGCGTGCTCCGCCTTCTCGCCCCCGCCGCCGGGCAGGCGGTGGTGGACGTGGCGTGCGGCCAGGGAATCCTCTGCCGGCGTCTTCGTGAGCTCGATGTCCGGGTGACCGGCGTCGACGCCGCCCCGGCGCTCATCGACGCCGCGCGCCAGCGCGGGCCCGCGGACGTCGATTACCGTGTCGGAGACGCCCGCGACCTCTCTTTCCTTCCCGAGTCGGGCTTCGCCGGCGCCGCCTGTGTGCTGGCGATCCAGAACATCCACCCCATTGCCCCGGTCTTCGAAGGCGCGGCCCGGGTCCTGCGCCCATGGGGCCGGTTCGTCGTGGTGATGATGCACCCCGCCTTCCGCGGGCCAAAGGAGACCAGCTGGGGGTGGGACGAGGCGGCAAAGGTGCAGTACCGCCGGGTCGATCGCTACCTCGTTCCGAGGAAGACGCCGATCGTCGCCCATCCCGGCAGTGCCCCGGACGTCTACACGTGGACGTTCCACAAGCCCGTGGAGACCTTCGTGAAGGCGGCGCGCAAGGCGGGGATGATGATCGACGCGCTGGAGGAGTGGCCGAGCCACAAGACGAGCGAACCGGGCCCGCGCGCCGCCGCCGAGAACCGGGCGCGGAAGGAGATCCCCATGTTCCTTGCCCTCCGCGCCGTGAAGGTGCCCGCTGCGCCTTCCGGGGCGGGCGACTGATCACGTCGCCTGGCCTGGACCGGCGACGCGGGCGATCGCGGATTTGAGGGTGTCGAAGTCCACCGGCTTGGTGAGATGCTCGGCGAAGCCGGCGGCGCGCGTAGCGTCAACGTCCGACTCCATGCCATAGCCGGTCAGCGCGATGGCGCGGCCGGCATACTCCTCGCGCAGGAGGCGCATGATCTCCAGCCCACTGCCGTCGGGCAGGCCCAGGTCGGAGATGACAACGTCAAACTCCTCCTGCCTCGCCGCCGCGATGGCGCTGGCGCAGGTGGTGACGGCGGTGACGTGGTGGCCGAGTTGGCGCAGGAGTTTCACGAGGGCCCTCAGCGTCGGCTCGTGGTCCTCGACGAGCAGCACCGAGAGACTGCGGGTGTCGCGCAGCCGGGCCGGCTGGCTGGGGAGTGCCGGCGCTGCGGGCGCGGTGACGACGGGGAGATCGACGGTGAAGACCGCGCCGCGGCCCCGGCCGTCGCTGTGGACGCTCACCCTCCCACCGTGCGCATCGACGAGGCGGCGAGTGATGGCCAGACCCAGCCCGAGGCCGGCCTGCTGCCTGGCGGCGCGGATGTCGCCCTGCTCGAAAGCGCTGAAGAGTCGCGGCATGACCTGCGGATCGATCCCTGCGCCGGTGTCTGAGACCTCGACGCGAATGATGCCGTTACCGGGGTTGGACGAGCGGACGCAGATCTGCCCATGGTCGGGCGTGAACTTCTGGGCGTTGTTGACGAGGTTCCAGAAGACCTGCTGAAGTCGCGTGCCGTCGCCGCGGACGATGGGCCACTGGGCCGAGAGTTCGACGAGCAGGCGTGCCGAGGCCTCCCGTTGGCAGATGTCGATGGCGGAGCGGACGATGCGGTGAAGATCGACCTCCTCCTCGTCGAGTTGCAGCTTCCCCTTTTCGATGCGGGTGAGGTCGAGCAGGTCGGAGATGAGCCGGCTCTCGAGTTCGACATTGCGTCGGACGTCGGCGATCTCGGCGCGGACGTCCTCGGGCAGGTCGGGGCGCGACTCCAGGAGCGAGGTGGTGAGCAGCACGGGCGTGAGCGGCGTGCGGAGCTCGTGGCTCAGGAC
>JAEZED010000134.1 GCA_023417885.1 Planctomycetota bacterium | reverse complement strand
TCCCCGCCGCGCCAGATGACCCCGCCGGTCGAGGGATTGAGCGACTCGAAGGCCTGGTTCGTGCCGGGCTCGTCGCGGCCGCCGATGATGAGTTGTCCGTTGGTCTGCATCCTGCGCTGTGCCTCCGTGATTCGCCGGACGAACGGGCTTAGGTCTCCCGCGGCAGCGGAACGCTGGGAAAGGTCTCGACGTCGTGGGCGCGCGGGGCTTCGTCAGCGCGGATGGGGACGAAGCGGACCGGCTGGCCGGGGCGGATGTCCAGCGCCTCGCCGACGGCGCGGCTGAGCTCGACGGTGCCGCCGGGCCCGTCGCGCACGACGGCGGGACAGGCGCAGAACTTCAGGCGCTCGTTGCAGACGAGGGTTTCGGCGCGTTCATCCTCGGCTTCGATGAGTGCCGACACCTCGGCGCGCTGGCTGTCGCGAATGGCGCGGATGTCGCCGAAGGCGCACTGGAGAACGGGGCCGGCATCGAAGATGTCGACGCGGTTGCGGAACTCGAATCCCTCGCTCTCGAGCAGGCGGCGCGCCGGGGCGGCGAAGTCGTGCTCCACGCCCAGGACGCCGCGCGCGCTGCTGGGGAGCATGTCGACGTAGATGGGATGATCGGGCATGAGGTCGGCGATGACCTGCTTCTCCTTGTACGAAAGGGCGTCGGCCTCGGGGAAGCTCACGCCGAAGAAGTGCCGGCCGACCGCGTCCCAGAAGGGGGAGTTTCCGGCTTCGTCCGTCACGCCGCGGATCTCGGCGACGACCTCGTCCTCGAACGCCTGCGGGCGCGCCGCCATGAAGAGGAATCGCGACACGGAGAGAAGCCGCCCATACCCGCCGCCCCGGGCGCCGGGGCGCAGGAAGAGGCCGCCGACCTCGCTGGGGCCATTGTGGTCCTCGATGAGGTGGAGGCTGCGGACGAGCTTGTCGACGCTCATCACCTCGCTCTGGTAGCGCTCCTCGCGCAGCTCGTAGCAGTAGAACGGCTCGAACCCGCCCGTCTTGGAGACCACGCTCGAGGTGCCCAGGAGATGCCCGGGCCGGCGCGCATCCTCGAGGACGAAGGTGTAGAGCTCTCCGCCGGGGCGATCCGATTCGCTGGCAAAGCTCGCCTCGCTCTGCTGGATGCGCCGGCTCAGCAGCGCGCGATCGACCGGCAGGGTCGTGAGCGCGCCGCGGGTGAGCGAAACCAGCTCCGCCAGCGACTCGAGGTCGCTCATCTGCACGGGGCGTACAACGAGCATGCGTCCATCCTCCTTACAAGACGCCTCCCGGTGTACCCGCGCAGCGCGCGAACTTCAACTGACCTTTCCGATTCCGCGCGCGCAACCGAACGCGTCGCCCACCGCACCCCCGCGCCGCGGCATGCGGATCACCCCTCGACGTCACCCAGCCTCGTCAGCAGCAGCGCAGAGAGCTGTGCCCGCTCCACCAGCGAATCCAGCAGCACGAACTCCTCGTGCGAATGCAGGTTCCCCCCGCGCACGCCCAGCGTGTCCACCGTCGGCAGACCGACCGCCTGGAGCTTGTTGCCGTCGCACACCCCGCCAGTGCTCGTCCACGACAGCGACAACCCCAGCTCGCTTCCCGCCTCCCGCACGCGCTCGAACAGCCGCTGCGTCGCCCCCTCCAGCGGCTTGGGCGGGCTGAAGAACGCGCCGTGAAGCTCCGCCGAATATCCCTCGCGCGCGTTGAGCACCGCCGTCAGCCGGCGCAGGTCGTTCTCGATCGCCTCCTGCTTCTCGCTGTCGGCCACCCGCACGTTCATGCGCACGACGGCGACGTCCGCCACCTGGTTGACCGGCCCGCCGCCGTCGATGCGCCCGACGTTGATCGTCACCCCCTCGGCGGCATTGAGCCCCGCGAGGAGGCTGGTGGCCTCCGCGCCAAGGTGGATGGCGCTGCGCCCCTTGTCATACTCGCGCCCGACATGCGCGCTGCGGCCGCGGATGACGAGGTCGAAGTTGGCGCTGCCGGCGCGCGCCCCGGCGAGGCGGCCGTCGGCGAGGGCCGGCTCGAACACCATGCCGAACTGGTGCGCCCGCGCCAGCTCGTGCAGCAGCGGCGTGCTGGAAGGGGATCCGACCTCTTCGTCGGTGTTGAGGATGACCGTCCAGCCGAGCGGCGCGTCCGCGTGCGCCTCGTACGCCCGCAGCGCTTCGAGCATGACGACGATCCCCCCCTTCATGTCGGCCACGCCCGGCCCGTTCCAGGTGTTGGCGTCCACCTCGCGCACCTGCTGAAAGAGAGAGTCGGCGGCGTAGACGGTGTCGAGATGCCCGCAGAGCAGGATGCGCCGCGGGGCATTCGTCCGCCGCGTCGCGACCAGCGCCTCGCCAACCGGCTGCTCGATGACGTCGCCCCGGTTGTCCACGACTTTCCGCGGCGGCAGGGGGCGCGTCTCGATGTCGTCCGCCAGCGGCCGCAGCGCCTCGGCGGCGAGCTCGCGCATGCGGCAAATGCCGGCGATGTTCGTCGTGCCGCTGTTGACCTCCGCCCACGCGCGCAGGCGGGCGCGCATGTCGGCGTCGCGGGCGGCAATGGAATCGAGCATTTCGCGTTCGGGGGAAGTCATGCGGGTGATGCTATCGCGGGGCGTTTCGCCGCGCGGTGATGGGAGCTAGTTGCCGTTCTCGAGTTCCTCGACCGTCTTCGGCCAATCGTCGCGCAGGAGGCGGGAGAGGGAGCGGTCGGCGAGGACGCGCCCGCCCGTCTGGCAGCGCGGGCAGTAGTTCATTTCGTTCTCCGCGAACCGCACGCGCTGGACGGCGGTGCCGCAGGCGGGGCACGGCTGGCCGAACTTGCCATGCACCGCAAACTCCGGTCGAAACGCGGTGACGTCGCCCGGTCCGGGAAACTTCGCCGCGAACTGCTGCTCCAGGCGCTCGGTGCTGCGCCGCAGCAGGGCGACCGCCGACTCGACCAGGCGCTGGGTCTCATCGCGCGAGAGGTCGCGCGTTCGCTTGAAGGGCGAGAGGCGCGCGGCATGGAGGATCTCGTCGCTCCAGGCGTTGCCGATGCCGTCGAGGATCGCCGGGTCCGTCAGGGCGCGCTTGAGCGTCCGCCCGCTGGCAGCAAGGCGCTGGTGAACGGCGTCGATGTCGCTCGTCATGACGTCGAGCCCGCCGCGGTCGAACTGCGCCAGCTCCCCGCGCCCGCGCACGACGTGGAGCGACGCCCGCTTCTGCGAGGCCGACTCGACCAGCAGGAGCGTGCCGTTGTCGAAGGCGAAGGCGGCGAGGCCAACCTTGCCCGGCGGGGCGGCATTGATCTTCTCCGTCCACCGCAGCCGCCCGGCGATCATGAGGTGCAGGACGAAGTAGAGCTCGTCGCCGAAGTCGAGGATGATGCGCTTGCCGATGCGCGCAACGCCCGCCAGCGTCCGCCCGACCGCTGCGTCCGGCGGGGGGTCGAAGGTGCGCAGCAGGAACGGGCTCTTGATGAGCACGCGCGTCAGCTGATGACCCACGACCACCCGCCTGAGCGAGAAGAGGTAAAGCTCGACGTCCGGCAGCTCAGGCACGACCTTGATTCTGCCGCGGCTGAGGCACAGGTGCCAGTGCCGGAGAAACGCAAAGACGCAAAGAGCACAAAGACGGAGCAAAGAAACCAGAGCGCACGCGGGTCAGGGCTCCCGTAGGCGAACCCGCCGCCGCTCCTTCACTTTGCTCTCTCATTGCGCTCTTTGCGTCTTTGCGTTCCTCCGGCTGCCTCAGCCTCACGCCTCCAGCCACGCCGCGATCAGGTCGATCGCGCTCTGGAGATCGTCCTTGTGGATCGTCTCCGTCACCGTGTGGATGTACCGCGTCGGGATCGCCAGCGTCACCGTCTTGATCCCCTCGCCGCTGCGCTGCATCGCGCCCGCGTCGGTTCCGCCGCGCGGCAGGACGCTGAACTGGAACTTCACACCCTTCTTCTCGCCCGCCGCCGCCATCTCATCGACGAAGTCGCGGTTGCTGATGCTGCTGGAGTCCATGATCTTGATCGCCACGCCGTCTCCCTGCTTCGTGACGCGGTCCTCCTCCGGCACGCCGGGCGTGTCGACGCACAGCGTCGTGTCGAGGGCGATGGCCAGGTCCGGCTTCGCGGCATAGGCGGCGGGGCCGGCGCCGCGCAGGCCCACTTCCTCCTGCACCGTGCACGCCAGGATCACCTCGTACTTCGGATTCTTCGCCTTCTTCATCGCCTCGATCACCACCCACGCCGCCACGCGGTTGTCGAGGCACTTGCCGCTCACGCAGTTGCCGATCTCCGAAAACTCCTGCACGAGGGTGACCGGGTCGCCGATGCGCACCTTCTCCTTCACCGCCTCCGCCGGCAGGCCCAGGTCGATCGTGAACTCCCCGATCTCGGGAATCTTCTTCTTCTCCTCCTCCTTGGCGATGTGAATCGGCCGCCCGCCCGGGTTGAGCAGGCCGGGCAGCTCGCCGGCCTTGGTCATCACCTTGACGCGGCGTGCGAAGAGGTTGCGCGTGTCGAACCCGCCCACGTTCTGGATGCGGAGGAACCCCTTCTCGTCCACGTGCCTGACATAGAAGCCGATCTCGTCGATGTGGGCCGCGATCAGCACGCGCGGCTTGCCGGCGTTGGTCTTCACGCCGATCAGGTTCCCCATGACGTCGACGCTGACGTCGTCAAAGAGCGCCTCGACCTCGGGGCGAAGGATGTCGCGGATCTTCTCTTCCCGCCCCGGCACGCCGGACGCCTCTGAAAGCTTCTTGAGGAGTTGGAGGTTCATGGGCCAAGCGTACCGCCGAGAGGAGGCGGAGGAAAGTGGCCACGGATGAACACAGATGCACACAGATGAGCGGAGAGGATGGGTCAGGAGTTGGAAGCGCCGAGTCAACCGCCGGCTACGCATTGTCGGCCTTCCGGCCGGTTGACGACTCGGATTGATCCCCCGGTCACACGGGCTCCCAGGCTCGACGCACGGACTGATGGACTGGTCGCCCGGGCTCCCGCGCTCGGCGAACGGGCGGATGCTTCGCGCGACCGGGCTGACGCCTCGCGTGTACGGGCGGATGACTCGCGCGAACGGGCGGATGACTCGCGTGAACGGGCAGATGACTCGCGCGAACGGGCAGATGACTCGCGCGAACGGGCAGATTCCTTGCGCGAACGGGCAGATGCCTCGCGTGAACGGGCAGATGCCTTGCGCGAACGGGCAGATGCCTCGCGTGAATGGGCAGATGACGCAACCGCCCGTTCACGTGGCCCATCCGCCCGTTGCCTTCCGCCGCAGGCCCGCCTTTCTCGGACGACGAACCGCGATATCAGCATCGCCAACGCCGCGCTCGGGCGTTTCGAACCCGAACGACACGAAGCTGCACGGGAATGACGCCGATCTAACCCAGGTCGCCGCGACCATGCACGGCGCGACGCCCACCCCGCGCGGCCCCAGGGTCGACGACGCCCGGCCGGCCACTCAACCCGCCGGGATGCGCCGGGACAAAGCTCACCTATCCCTCACTCCTCGCTCCATTCCCCCTCCTCGTGGTCAAACCTCCACGTGGAATCACCTGCGACTGCCGACCAATCGTCGGTCTCCAATTCATCTACCTCCACCCACCCCTGGCTCAGCCTGATCTGATCCGAGGCCCCACTCTCTCCTAATAGGCGACACGCGTCGAACCGCCCATCGCGATCCAGATCCGTGTAACGCGAAGTCACCTGAAGACGGGAGTCCACGTGCTGGTAGCCGAAGAGTTGCACCTCCTCCAGATCGCGGTCGGCAAGTTTGCGCACCAGGACGAACTTGAGGCCGTTGCGGTCGTGGAGCGATATCGACGCTGTCCCATCCTCTCCCCGCGCAACGAGAAGAAGCCCAAGCGCCTCATCCACCCATTCAACGGTGCGCCCTCCGGGCCACTCGCTTCCGACGACCGCTTGTCCGAACGCAACCGGCGAGGCGCTCCCCATGCTGCTCCAGGCATAAGCGGCAAGCGCAGTCAGCGCTGAGCCAAGAAGGAATGCGACGGTCAAGCATGCAAGCGTCTTGCTCTTCATCAAAGCCTGCCCTTTCTCGCGTTCATCCGCGGCCAACTCTCTGTCTCCTAACTCCTAACTCCTAACTCCTGACTTCTGACTTCTGACTCTTAACTTCTAACCAAACACCTCGCCCGCGGCATCTCCCCCTCCTCGCTGCGCCCGGTGATCGTCGGCCAGTCGTCGCTGTGGCCCGTCAGGATCTCCAGCCCGTCCGGCGTCACCAGAATCGTGTCCTCGCTCTTGGCGCCCGTGATGCTCGGGTTCCAGGCGAACGCCTGGAAGTCCAGCACCGCCGTCGCATCCCCCGGCGTCGCGACGCGCTCGCGGTTGGCATACCCCGTCGGCCCGCCCTGGTGATGCAGCTTCCACTCCTCGGCGAACCCCGCCTGCGCGTACGCCTGCTGGAGGTCGGCGAAGATCTCCCCCAGCGTGCGCCCGGGGCGCGTGGCGAAGTTGACGGCGGCATCCACGTCCGCCACCGCCTGCTGCTTGCGCGCCAGCTCCTCCGGCACTTCGCCGAAGTGGACGAAGCGCGTCAGGCTGCTGATGAGCCCGCCGAAGCTGGCGCAGGTGACGAGCATCGCGTAGCGCTCCAGTTTCTTCCCCGTCGCGATCGGATGGCGGAAGCGGAAGATGCGCTCGTCCGTCGCGATCAGGTTCACGTTCGGCAGCAGCCCCGCGGCACGCACCGACGCCGACAGCAGCGCGCTGATCTCCTGCTCGTCCATCCCCGGCTCCACCGCCTCCACCGCCTGCTCCATCGCCCCCGAAGCCAGCGCCGCCCCTTCGCGGTATCGCCCGGCCTCCGCCTCCGTCAGCGCCCAGCGCAGCTCCGCGAAGTCCTGCGGCAGCGGGGCAAACCCCAGCGCCGGCCGCGACACGTCCGCCGCGACCTTCTCCGGCGGCAGGCCCATGTCCCCCAGCAACTCCCCGACCCGCCGCGCCGCCGACGGCGCGTCGTGCCAGGGAAACTCGACGACCTCGATCCCTGTCCCGGCCAGCTCCTCGTCGCGCATGCGGGGGGCCTCGATGGCGTCGGCGATGCACAGACGGCGGTCGCGGGTGGCCAGGATCCCCGCGACGCCCGTCTCCTCGTTGTCGGGAATGCGGTTCTCGTGACCGCAGGTGATCCAGGCGAAGTTGGCACGCCGCCAGAGCAGCACCGCCGACAGGCCGTGGCGATCGAGAAAGCCGCCCAGCCGCGCCTGCTTGGAAGCAAGCTCCTCCGCCGCGGGCTGCCGGACGTCGTCGTCGTGAACTGCATCGGGAGTCATGCCCGATCTGTAGCAGGGACGGGGCACCGGACCCAACCGCAAACCGCCTGGCGGGCACCGGATCCCCCGTTTCAGGCCCCCATGCAACCTATCGCCCCCTGCGGCGTCAGACGGGGGACGGGGCGTGCCAACAACCGCCCCGGCCCATGGCGCCCAAAGCGGCATGGGCTTGGGATTTGCTGGCATGCAAAGCAGGCGTGGAATGGCCGGAAAGCCGGCCCCCATGCGATCGAGACGCTAACATCGTTGTTGTGCCCGATGTCACCTGATTCGGAGAACACCATGTCTGAAACGCTCACCGCCCAGATCACCCGAGCCCCCAGGCGGCGCCGGCTCCTGCCGGTGGCCGTCGCCGGCCTCGCGGCGGTGCTGCTG
>JAEZED010000120.1 GCA_023417885.1 Planctomycetota bacterium | reverse complement strand
TCGGTTATGTTTATAAGAGACAGGGGGAGGGCAGGGGACATCCCCGCCCGAGGGTGGCAAAGGCAACCTGCCTAATGGAGGAATGACGCCCGGGCACTTGGTTGTGAATATGGACGTGTCTGAAGAGGTGCGCTTCCACGACCTGTTTGGTGATCCGATCAAGGATCCTGAGAAGGACGATATCCCCGGCAATGACAATGTTGACAACCTGTTCTCACACTGAAACATTGATAATCAGGTCGAGATACACCAGCGGATTGCCCGCGAGTTCGAACTTCGCCTCTAAGAAGGTCAGGGTTTGCGTGTCCTCCTCCCGATCGACGCTGATCTGTTTCGTGTTTTGTGCGCTCGCCGTATGGCTAATCGGCTGCGCCGGGCGTACAGAGCGGCTGATGACGAAGCTGGTCCGCGTCGAAACGGACGCGGAGCGCCAGGGAGTTGTGGCCGAGATCGAGCGAACCCTGGAAGGCGCCTCGCGCCCGGAGCGTCACGCAGCGCTGCGCGAATTTGTGGAAGCGACGGTCTTTCGGAGCGCCACGAATTCGTTCGATGTCGGCGGTGACGGCCGGGCCGCCAGGGCGCTCCCGATGCTTCTCGAGGCGCTGGATCTGGATCAGATGGAACTGCTGATGGCTCTATTACCGTCGCTTCAGAACCGGGACTACCCCGAGATCCGAGCTCAAGCCTTCATGATGCTCGAGCAGGCGGGCGTCTTTGACGTGGAGCCGGCAGAAGGTGCGGACGCAAGATTCCCCGTGATCATGAAGGCCGTGTCCACCGGCGCGTTAGAAGCCGATAGAGCGCCGCTTGGCAGTATGTACACCCTCGATCCGGAAGCGGCGGTCTTCACCTGGTTCGACCTTGATCCGGAGAGCTATGGGAAGGACCCGGCGTATCGAAGGTGGCTCGTACAAGAGATCCTTCGAATGCAGCAGATCCGGCGCGAGGTGGAAGAGGGCTATCCGCCACTGGATCCGTCGGCAGCCAATACCAGGAGGGGATTGAACCTGCTGTACGACCTTGCTGACGAGCCTTCTTGGCCAGTGCAGAAGTACGTTCACACCGTCCTCGTGTACTCGAACAACTTCGATGACCCCCGCATCGCCGAGCGGCTGGGCACCACGGCGGTGCCAAAGCTGTCGTATCTTCGCGCAAAGGACTTTGATCCTATCCTGTTTCCGGAGCAGGTCATCGGCGGCCTTCCCGCGCAGCTCGGCCCCACCACCGCGCCGGCGCCGGCCGATTGACGCCGCCCTTCGCCGGCCGCCCTTGCTTGCGGGAGTTTGAGATGAGCGACACGGTCACGTTCCGGCTTGGCGAGCTGGTGCCGCACACAAGGTCGACCAGTTAAGATTTGAATAGTTCAAAGGCAATCCGTCAGATGCTCAGATTCGGTAGGCTCATCCTGGTTTCATTGGGCCTGGTCATGACGTCCTGCTCGTGAAGAGGCGGATAGAAGGGACATCGTTCACATCAATGGCTAGCGCGAGATCACCTTGAGGACAAGTATGGTCCTACCACCCCCTCCACCTCCCGCGTGTCGTATGTGCGTCGCGCTCTGATCCGCACGAGCGGCAGGCCCGCCTCGGCGAGCAGGGCGTCCACCTGTTCATCCCGTGCCTGGCGCTTTGCGCGGGTGTGAGTCGAATCGTCCAGCTCGATCGCCACGAGCGGGTGGAGGGTCGTCGGGTCGCAGATCAGGAAGTCGATCGTCTTCCGGTCGAACCGGTTCCGGGCGGCGCCTCGGGCCGAGAAGTCGTCCGACCGCGCGACGAGCAACTGTCCGAGCGACACCTGGGCGAAGATCTGCCCCCGCTCCCCCACGACCGACCGCAGCACGTGGAAGAAGTTGACCTCCGCGTCGGTGAGGAACTTCCGCCGGACCTCCACGCGGGCGGCGGCCCGGGCCTCCTTCGATTCAGGCGCGCGGCTCCCGAAGAAGAGAAAGCCCAGGCACCCGCGGTTTGCACTCCTGCTCAACCTGCCCCCGTTTCCGCCGGCGACGTCGACGCGGCCGAGGATACTGAAGGGATGACGGAGCGCCAAACGTCGCGGCCCGCGACGAAGCGGCCCCGCCGACTTGCCTGCGTCCTGTATGCGCAAGCAGGTGGAGCAGGTTCGGGCGGCGGAAGAGCGCCGGCAGCAGGCACCCCATGCACCATGACGCACTTGGAGGGGCTGGATCGCACGATTTGATCGTCACCGGGGAAGGCTTTGGCGGCTCGGAAGGCGGCGGTAGACTGGGGACATGTCGGATGCCCGTCCCGGTCATGAAGATTCCCCGCCGGCTTATCGCGAGGTCACGCTCGCTTCCATCCTCTTCGGCGTGATCTTCGGCGGGATCATGAACGCCGCGATCACGTATGCCGGCCTGAAGATCGGCTTCACGCTCGGCGGAAGCGCCATCGCGGCGGTGCTGGGGTTCGGCGTGCTGAGGGGCATCCTCCGCCGCGGGACGATCCTGGAGACAAACATCGGCCAGACGATCGCGTCGGCGGTGAACACGACCAACGCGGGGATCATCTTCACGGTGCCGGTGCTGCTGCTGCTGGAGGGGGATCACCGGCTTTCGTTCAGCGAGCCGAACTTCTGGTGGATCACGCTCGCCTGCGTGGCGGGGGCGCTGCTGGGGTGCGTCTTCATCGTTCCGCTGCGCAAGCAGATGCTCGACATCGAGCGCCTGCGCTTCCCGAGCGCGGTGGCGGTGGGGGCGATCCTCAAGAGCCCCGGCGCCGGCGTCTCCAAGACGATCGTCCTGCTCGTCGGCATCGTCATCGGCGCGCTGATCTTCCTCCCGACGGCCCTGCCACAGCTCGGCGCGCCGGGCTACTCCGTCCTCGGCATCGGCCTGTCCGACCCGCCGGCGGGGGAGACCAACGTCCGCCTCGATCGCGACGGCGACGGGCAGGGGGATCTGATCGTCGCCGACGACACCGTCGACGTCGGCCGCGCCCTGCGCCTGCCGGACGACTTTCAGCTCGTGTTCGCCATCGCCCCGTTCGCCATCGGCGCCGGGTACCTGACGGGCCGGGCCGGACTGGTCGTCCTCGCCGGTGGATTGCTCGCCTACCTGGTCGTCAACCCGCTTGCCTTCCGAATGGGGTGGATGCCGGAGACCGTCCCCGCCCACGGCGCCGCCGGGTATGCGCTGGGGGCGTTCAACCGGCCGTTGGGGATCGGCCTCCTGCTCGGCGGCGCGCTGATGGGCGTGCTGGCGGCGCTGCCGGCGATCCGCGAGGGGTTCAAGGCGATGATCGCCGCCGGCCGGAGCGGCGGCGGGGGGATCGACACCGACGAGCTCGGCTGGAAGCCGCTGCTGGCGATCGCCATCGGCGCGATCGTGCTGCTCCTGCTCGCCTCGGAGTTCTCCGGGCAGGGGGCGGCCGTCGGCGGGCTGCTGGGCGGGCTGCCGCCGTGGGCGGCGCGGGCGATCGTCGCGCTGGTCGCCGCAGCGTGGATCTGGTTCGCCGGCATCATCATCGCCCAGTGCACCGGCATGACCGACTGGTCGCCCATCAGCGGCCTGGCGCTGCTGACGGTCGTCCTGGTCATGTTCCTCTCCGGCAAGGAGGACGTCGTCAGCGCCGTCATGCTCGGCGCGGCCCTCTGCGTGGCGATCACCTGCGCCGCGGACATGATGGCCGACCTCAAGACCGGCTACATCGTCGGCGCCAGCCCGAAGCGCCAGCAGATCGTCGAGATCGCAACCGCCGCCATCGGCCCGATCATTACGATGGCCACGCTCGTGCTCATCACGCAGGTCAACGTGCAGCAGGGCGGACCGCCGCTGGGCCCGGGCACTCAGACGCCCGCCCCGCAGGCCCAGGCGCTGGAGGCGGTTATCTCCGGCGTCCAGGGGGGCGAGATGCCTTACGCCCTCTACGGCATGGGCGGGTTGCTGGGCATCCTGCTCGGGGTCGGCCTCTTCCCGGGGCTCGGCGTGCTCGTCGGGCTCTCGATGTACCTGCCGGTCGCGTACATCCTCACCTACGGCATCGGGTGCATCGCGAACATGGTCGTTGGCAGGATCAAGGGCCGCGCCTGGGCGGAGGAGTGGGGCGTGCCGCTCTGCGCCGGCCTGATCGTCGGCGAAGCCGTCCTGTCCCTGTGCATCAGCGCCGTCGTGCTCATGGGAGGTGGAGCATGAAGATCCTCGCACTGCTCGTCATCGCCTTTTCGCTCATCCTCGGCGTCGTCGGCGCCGTCACCGCCTACCTCCCGCGCATCGACAACGATGCCGGCGCGCAGAACGCCCAGGGCCTGCACCTCAACGCCCCCTCCGGCGCGCGCACCGCCGCGGAAGGGGAGGATCCGGCGCCCATCGCCGAGCCGGGCCAGGCGCTCACGCCCGAGCTCATCGCAGAGCTGCGCGAAGGCGGCGTCGAGCGCGTCAAGACCAAGGAGTTCGCATTCGGACGGTGGACGGGGTGGTGGCTCTTCGCCTTGGGCTGTGCCGGTCTCCTCGGGGCCGGGCTCTACCTGCGCCGCGACGCCGCCCGCGCGCTCTCCGCCGCCGACGCGACCGCAACCGCCACCGGTCCCGCCGACCCGGCGACGACGCTCGCGGCCATTCGCGCCGAGGTGGATCACCTCCTCGCCGCGCTGCGCCGTGGCGAAGAACCCGCCGGCACGACCGCCTTCTCCGGCCCGGCCACCGCCGCCCGCCCCTCCATCGGCGCTGCCGAGGCGATGACGCCCGGCACTTCCGCCCCCGCCGGCAGCCCCGCCTGGACCGGTCCGCCCGGGCCGGTCGCGGCCGTGCCGGTCGATCGGGGCGACTCCGCCAACGACCTCATCGTCGAGCGCATCGGCGCCTTGCAGAAGACCCATCTGCTCGCCTTCCTCGACGCCCGCCCCCGCATCGTCGCAACCGGCGGGATGGCCGGCTACGCCCGCCTCATGGACGCCTACGCCGCCGCGGAGCGCCAGCTCAACCGCGCCTGGAGCGCCGCCGCCGACGGCGACGAGTCCGAAGCCGTCGCCGCGCTCCACCGCGTCCTCCCGCTCCTGGACGAATCCGCCCAACGCCTGCCGCGGGGTTGAGGCGCGTTCCAAGCGCATCACCACATCGCCAACGGCCGTGCCAACCGGCGGCGAGCCGTCCGGGTAATATCGACGGCCGTCTCGGGCCATTGCGTATCGTGCGGGCGGAGCTGACGGATCCGTATGAGCAACAACGACGACGGCCTCCGCCACGAGCTGCTGATGGGACTCTACACGCCGGCCCGCCGCGAGGCCGACGGGACGTTGTCGCTGGAGATGAGCAGCGCCGGCGGGGTGGCGCTCTGGCTGGAGCTCTTCGAGACCGTCTGCGTCATCGTCCCCCTCTTTCCGTCGGCGGACAGGGTCGCTCGCGACAAGGTGGCGCGTCACAAGGCGCCCCTCACCACCTGGCGGCGCGTCGACTCCATTCCCGGGCACGACCGCCTCACCGTCGTGGCCCTCCCGTGGGCATTCGCCAGCCGGTTCGCCGCCGCCCGCCACGCCGGCGCCGCCCGCGGCACGATTCGCGAGCACGTCCGCCGAAGCCGATACGTCCTGGCCACCATCGGCGGGTTTCGCGGCGACTGGCCCGGGATGGTCGCCGACGAGGCCCGGCGCATGCATCATCCATACGCCGTGACGGCCGACCGTGTCGAGGACGAGGTCGTCCGCAGGGAAGCCCGGTCACTCCCGGCGCTGCGCCGGATGTCGCGCGAGCTGATGGCCCGCCGCATGGCGGCCTGGCACCGGCGGCTCATCACCCACGCCGACCTCGTCATGTGCCACGGCCCGACGATCTACGAGGCCTATTCGCGCCTGACGCCCGCGGCCGTCTCCGTCTACGCCGGAACCCTGCGCGACGACGACCTGATGCCGCCGGCCGACGTCGAGGCCAAGGCGGCCCGGCTCGCCGCCTCCGGTCCGGACGCCCCCCGTCGCATCGTGTACGCCGGGCGCACCGCCGAGATGAAGGGCCCCCTCGACTGGGTGACGACGCTCGCCCGCCTGCGTGCCCCGGATGCCGGCGGTGCGGCGCTCGATTTCACCGCATGCTGGTATGGCGACGGCCCGCAGCAGGGGGCGCTTCGCGAGGCGCTGGAAGCGCAGGGGCTTGCGGACATCGTCGAGGCGCCCGGCTTCGTGGATCGCGGGCGCATCATGGACGACCTGTCGCGCGCCGACCTCTTCGTCTTCTGCCACAAGACCCCCGAGAGCCCGCGCAATGTCATCGAGGCGATGGCCCGGGCCGCGCCCGCCGTCGGCTATAGCGACCCTTACGTCCGCGAGGTGACGCAGGCGGCCGGCCTGCTGACGCCCGCGCACGACCCCGCCTCCCTCGCCGCGGCCATCACCACCCTGGCGCGCGATCCGGGCCGGCTCGCGGCGATGGCGCGCGCCGCGCGGGCACAAGCCGAGCGATTCACCGCCCGCCCCAACTTCGCCGAGCGCGCGCGGCTGCTGCGCGAAGCGCTGGGTCGTTGACACCTCCCGCTCCACGGGCGATCCGCTTCTGACCAGGCGGGCTCCCGGCAACGAGCCCCTTCACGTCGCGGCCTGGCCCAGCCGTCGCTCGTAGGCGCTCTGGCGAGCCGTCGCGTCTTCGCCGGTCGGCTGGCTCTGACCTGTCGCGATGAAGCCCATCGCCTCGTAGAAGCCGGCGGCGGACGGGTTGGTGTCGTCCACCCAGAGGCGCAGGTGATCGGCGCCGCGATCCGCCGCCCAGCCGAGCGCCTGCTCCACGAGCCGGCGCCCAAGCCCGCGGCCGCGGTAGCGCGGATCGACCCACGCCGCCGTGAGGTACGCGCGGCCCGCCACCTCGGGGCAAAGGAAGCACGTGGCCGTCCCGCACGCCTCCTCCCCGTTGAGCACGACGTAGCCGACGCACCGGTCGCCCCACTTCGGGTCGCCGCCGCCCAGTTGCGCGGCCAGCTCGTGCCAGTAAGCCTCCGGCAGCCTCGACTCCGCCTCATGGCTTCCCGCGCCAAAGGCGTACGGCGCCTCCGCCAGAGAGCGCAGGCGCACGAGACGGACCAGCGAGCCTTCATCGACGCCGAAGGGGCGCAGAATCATGTGCGGCATGACCAACGGACACTATACCGACTGCCCGGCCCGGCGCATCGGCGGGTCATGCGGCTCCGGGCGCGGCGGGCGAGTAGCGCAGCAGAAAGTAGATGAAGCGCTGCCCGGCGCCCCACGGCGTGTGATGGTTCTCGCGGCGAACGTCCTCCAGGGCGAAGTCGCTTCCCAGCTCCGCGAGCAACGCCGCTTCGTCATACCGGACCACTTCCAGCCCGCTGCATTTCATCGGGCCGTCCAGCGCGAACGTCGCGATGATGACAGCGCCACCGGGCTTGAGCGCCTGCCGCATGCTCTGGACGTATAGCCGCCGATCCGCCGCGTCGGTCAGGAAGTGAAAGACGGCGCGGTCGTGCCACAGGCCGAAGCGCCGGGCGGGGCCGAAGCGCGTCACGTCCTGCTCGATCCACTCGACCTCCGCCGCCCGCGCGCCGAGTCGCGCCCGCGATTCGAACAGCGCGACCGGGGAGACATCGAGCACCGCGGGATGCTCGTGGCCGGCAGCGAGCAGATGATCCACCAGCGTCGACGCACCGCCGCCGATGTCGATCACGCCGGCGGCCGGGTCGACGCCGGCCTGCGCGATCAGGGAGAGCGACATGTCCGGGCGCTGCTGGAACCAGCTCACGCCCCGCGGCCCCTTCGCTCGATACGCCCGGTCCCAATGCTCTCGACGATTCATGTTTCGCGACCGAAGGCACCCGCATCGCCGAACGACGTTTCCCGTCCAGGCCCTACACAATTGCCTCGACGGCCCGTCAGCTTCACCACTCGACGCTCGGCAAGCTAAACCGGGGGCGACGCCGTCACCGAAGCATGCGCTGGCCGTACGGGTAATCGTGCCCTGAAGCCACCGAGCGAGGGCCACCAGGTGTATCCGACCTCGACCACGAGCAGCGGCAGCACGAAGCTCAGCCACTCGCGGCTCGTGTCCCTGAGTGCCTGATCGACCATAAACGGAAACAGGACGTCTTGAAACTCGCCCAGCAGCCGGACGATCACGAACGCCAGGGCAAGGGCATAGCTTCGAACGACGAACCGCTCGTGGGCTAGGAACAGACCGCGGCGAGCCGTGATCCACGCCGCCGTTGAGAAGGCAAGCCAAAGGAGGCCGAACAGCACAAGCGGAATGCGTGAACCCACTCTCTCGAACGTGGCGCCGAGATAGACAGCCCCGGCCGCGGCGACAAGCGAGCACGATATGAATACCCGGCCCATCGTCCGGTGCCAGATGGGCTTGCTCCCGCGGATCCGTCGGCTGAACTGAAGTGGTGCCAGCAACAGCAGAGGCGTTGCTACGGCCAGGTGGACAAAGGAGCTGAGCGTTCTATACCAGGATTCGTGGCTGGGTCTCTCCCGTACGACGGCGTAGACGACAGCATCCAGCGCGTACCAGAGCCCGACGCCGAGCAGAGCGACGAGCAGAGCCCACTTCAGCGGCTTCGGGGCGAATCGGACCTTGGCCATGATCACCTCCGCGGCTGCGCCCGTTTATCTTACAGCGTCGCCTCGCGCGCAGCGACCCCTGCGC
>JAEZED010000080.1 GCA_023417885.1 Planctomycetota bacterium | reverse complement strand
GTCACCCAACCCCGCGCCCTGCCCCACGCCGCGTGACCATGGCAAGGGTCTCCCTGCCCCGAACAGAGCGAGGCGGGGGTGGAGTGGTTACAGGAAATCCGAAGTCAGCGGCGGGTACCGCGCGAGGCAGCAGCCGAGGCTTTCAGCTTCTGCTACTGCCGGGCCGCCGCGCGCACCGCATCCACCGCCTGCGGGTTCTCGAGGGCGGAGAGGTCGCCGGCGTCCTGGCCGAGGTAGGCGGCGCGGACGACGCGGCGCATGATCTTGGCGTTGCGCGTGCGGGGGAGATCAGGCACGAAGAGGATCTCCTTCGGCGCCATCGGCTTGCCGAGATCCTTCGCGATGCAGGCCGAGAGCTCGCGCTTGAGCGCCTCCAGGTCGCGACCACCATCCCGCTCGCCCTCACCCGGCCCTTCCGGAGCGCGCAGGATCGCGAAGCAGACCAGCGCCTGTCCCTTGGTCTCATCCGGCACGCCAATCGCAGCCGCCTCCCGGACGGCGGGGTGGGAGACGAGGCAGCTCTCCGCCTCCGCCGGGCCGAGGCGCTTGCCGGCGATCTTGATGGTGTCGTCGCTGCGGCCGAGGATGTACCAGAGGCCGTCGGCGTCCGTCGCCGCCCAGTCGCCGTGCACCCAGACATTGTCGAAGCGGCTCCAGTAGGCGTCGCGGTAGCGCTGGTCGCTTTCGTCGCGCCAGAAGCCGCGCGTCATGCCGATCCACGGCTGGCGGATGGCAAGCTCGCCCACCTCGCCGGGCTTGTTCCTGATGCTCTGGCCGTGCTCGTCAAGGATGTCCACCGCCATCCCGGGCAATGGGCCTGAGAACGCGCACGGCTTCATCGGCGAGAGGACGTTGCCGCAGAGAATGCCGCCGCTGATCTCCGTGCCGCCGGAGTAGTTGATGATGGGGAGCTGCTTCCTCCCGACGACCTCGAAGAGCCACTTCCACGGCTCGGGGTTCCAGGGCTCGCCCGTGCTGCCGAACTTGCGCAGGCTCGAGACGTCGTGCTTTCTCACGTGCGCCTCGCCGAGGCCCATGAGGGAACGGATGAGCGTGGGGGAGACGCCGAGCGTGGTGACCTTGTGGCGCTCGACCATGTCCCACAGGCGGTCGGGGCCGGGGTGATCCATCGCGCCGTCGTAGACCATCATGGCGGCGCCGAGGGCGAGCGTGCCGTAGATCATCCACGGACCCATCATCCAGCCGATGTCGGTGATCCAGTAGAGGGTCTCATCCTGCTTCAGGTCGAAGCCGTGGAGCATGTCCTGCGCGCCCTTGATCGGGAAGCCGCAATGCGTGTGCACGGCGCCCTTGGGACGGCCCGTCGTGCCGCTGGTGTAGATCAGCATGCACGCCTCGTCGGCGTCGCAGACTTCATAAGCGCCCGCCGCTTCGTCGGCGCGCTCGACCAGGTCGTGCCACCAGTGGTCGCGCCCCTGCGTCCACGGAACCTCTTGCCCGGAGCGCTGGTGGACGATGACATGCTCGACGCCGGGGCATTGCGCCAGCGCCTCGTCCGCCGTCGGCTTCATGGCGACGTGCCTGCCGCGCCGGAAGAAGCCGTCACAGCAGACGAGGGCCTTCGCCTCCGCGTCTTGGAGCCGCGACACGATGGCGGCGGGGCCGTAGCCGGAGAAGAGGGGCAGGAAGATCCCCCCCACGCGGATGACGGCGAGCATCGCGATGACGCATTCCGGCGTCATGGGCATGAAGACGCCGACGACATCCCCCCGGCCGATCCCCAGCCCCCGCAGCGCCGCCGCCGCCTTCGACACCTCGCGGCGAAGCTCGCGGTAGCTGAGCGCGCCGTGCTGGCCCTCCTCCCGCTCCCACTTCACGGCGGGGCGGTCATCCACGGGTGTGCCGGCCCAGCGGTCGAGGAGGCTCGCGGTGATGTTCATGCGTCCGCCGACGCACCACCTGGGGCGCTGGAACCCCTGCGACAGATCGACGACGCTCGAATAGCGCTCGTCGAAGACGATCCCCATCTCGCGGAGCATCGTGTCCCAGAACCAGGCGACGGCGTCATCGTCGGCGGTGGTCTTGTGGAGGAGCGCGGCGAAATCGGGGCACCCATAGCGTTGCATGAATCCCCTGAGGTGGCTCTGCGCGATGAGTTGCTCCGAGGGTCGCCAGACGATCTCGCCGCCGAAGTCCGCTTCCATGTCGATCTCCTTGCCTCGCGTCCGCTGCGCGGAATCGCGCTTTGCCGCTGGCTACGGGTGTCCACTATAGTGGAACCCCGTTCAGTTTCATCACCGACAGCACGAAGAGGAACAGTGTCCATGGCGACCAAGCCGGCCCAGAAGATGCAGAACACGCTCGCCGAGCGGATGGCGAACTACGCCAACACCCTCCGGTTCGACCACCTGCCCCCCGAGGTCGTCCACGAAGCCAAGCGCGTCGTCATCGACTCCGTCGGCGTGGCCCTGGGCGCTTACCAGCAGGAGCCCTGCGTCATCGCCCGCCGCGTTGCGACGCGATACGCGCCCATCGAGGAGGGGGGCGCCACCATCCTCGGCACCAACCTCACCGCGCCCCCGGACTGGGCGGCCTTCGCCAACGGCATTTGCGTCCGCTACTTCGACTACAACGACACCTACCTCTCGAAGGAGCCGGCCCACCCCTCCGACAACATCACCGCCTGCCTCGCGATGGCGGAGGTTGCCCGCAGGAGCGGCCGCGACCTCATCACCGCGATCGTCACGGCATACGAAGTGCAGCTTCGCCTGTGCGACGCCGCCAGCATCCGCGCCAAGGGGTGGGATCATCCCACCTACGGCGCCTTCTCCGTCGCGGCGGCGGCGGCCCAGCTGCTCGGCCTCGACGCTGAGAAGACCCGCCAGGCGCTCAACATCGCCGGTGTCGGCGGGGCGCTGCTGCGGCAGAGCCGCACGGGCGAGCTCTCCCACTGGAAGGGCGTCGCCTTCGCCGACGCCGCACGCCAGGGGATCTTCGCCGCCACCCTCGCCGCCGAGGGGATGACGGGGCCCAGCCCGATCTTCGAAGGGGAGATGGGGATCGAGACGCAGCTCGGCGTCTCGTTCGACGAGATCGCCGGCCCATTCGCGAAGTCGCCCCAGGCGCAGAAGCAGGAGCAGGACTACATGATCCGGCACAGCTTCTTCAAGTTCTGGCCGGCGGAGTACCACAGCCAGTCGGCGATCGCGGCGATCCTGAAGATTCGCCAGCAGCTCGGCGGGGACGCCGCGGCCGGGAAGGTGAAGCAGGTTCTTTGCCGGACGCACAAGGCCAGCTACGAGATCATCGGCTCCAGCGCCGAGCAGTGGCGCCCCACCAGCCGGGAGACAGCGGACCATTCGCTCGCCTACATGGTGGCGGCGGCGCTGGTGGACGGCGACCTGACCGACGCGCAGTTCGAGCGGAGCCGCTTCACCGATCCGGAACTGCTCAAGACGGTGGACAAGGTGAAGGTGGTGGAGGATCCGGAGATGACGGCCCTCTACCCGGATCACATCGCCAACATCGTCACCGTGACGACGACCGACGGCCAGGAGCTGACCGAGCGCGTGGACGACGCTCCCGGCCACGTGAAGAACCGACTCTCCGACGACCGGCTTCTCGAGAAGTACCACAAGCTGGCGGAGCCCGTCATCGGCACGCACCGCGCTCGCCAGGTGGCGGACTGGATCTGGGGGCTCGACAAGCACGACCGCGCCGCCGACCTGATGAAGCTGCTGGAACTGAAGTAGCCGCCAGGGACCAGAGGAACGCCAAGACACGAAGAGCGCAAAGAGGGAGCAAAGAACGGAGTGAGGTAGTAAAGACAGCCACCGGCGTCGCGACCGCAGACAACTCCCTTGTTCTCTCTTTGCGCCCTTTGCGCCTTTGCGTTGTTACGGATCGAATACCAGATGACCTCCCGACCAGCTCAACTTCGAAAGCTCATCGGCGAGCGTTGCGTCGCCATGCCCGGCGCGTTCAACGCGATGACCGCCCGGCTGATCGAGCGGGCCGGGTTCGAGGCGGTGTACGTCAGCGGGGCCGGGCTCACCAACGCGACGGCGGGCGTGCCGGACATCGGGCTTGTTGGGATGGACGAGTGGGTGCGCCTGGTCGGCTACATCTGCGACGCGACGAGCCTGCCGGTCGTGGCGGACGTCGACACCGGCTTCGGCGGGCCGAGCAATGTCGCCCGGACGGTGCGCGAGCTGGAGCGCGTCGGCCTGGCGGGGCTTCACCTGGAGGACCAGGAGTTCCCCAAGCGCTGCGGCCACCTCGCGGGCAAGGACGTCGTGCCGGCGGACGAGATGTGCGCCAAGCTCGACGCGGCGGCGGGGGCCCGGCGGGACAAGGACTTTCTCATCATCGCACGCACGGACGCCCGGGCGGTCGAGGGACTCGACGCCGCGGTCGAGCGGGCGAAGCGGTACCTGGCGGCGGGGGCGGATGCGATCTTCCCTGAGGCGATGCAGTCGGCGGAGGAACTGAAACAGTTCGCCCAGGCGGTTGGGGCACCCGAGACGAAGCTGCTGGCGAACATGACGGAGTTCGGCAAGACGCCGCTGATGAACGTGGATGAGCTCGGGCGGATCGGCTACCGCATGGTCATCTTCCCGCAGACCGCCTTTCGCCTCGCGAACAAGGCGATGCTCGACGGGCTCAATCAACTCAAGCAGCACGGCACGCAGAGGGACCTCGTCGAGAAGATGCAGACGCGGCAGGAGCTTTACGACGTGCTCGACTACGACCCGAACGCGGAACTCTGGATGCCGGACAAAGGCGCCACGAATGACACGAATGGACCCGAATGACAGCTCTGATTCGTGGGCATTCGTGTCATTCGTGGCCTCCACTTTCTAAGAAAAAGAAATGGCAACGAACAACACCTCCACCGACCCCACCCAGGATCCCGCCGTCGTTTACCACCCCGGGCTCGAGGGCGTGATCGCCGGCGAGAGCGCGATCTGCCAGGTGCACGCCGAGGCCGTGCTGCTCTACCGCGGGTATGACGTCCACGAGCTGGCGGGGAAGGTGCCGTTCGAGTCGGTGGCGTGGCTGCTGCTGAACGATGATCTGCCGAGCGATGGGCAGCGCCAGCAGATAGAGGACGAGCTGCGCGCCGCCCTCAAGCTCCCCGAGCCCATCGTGCAGATCCTCCGCACGCTGCCGAAGGAGATGCACCCGATGGACTCGCTGCGCACCGCCGTCAGCGCCAGCGCCGGGTGGGAGCCGCAGATCACCGACAACGCCCACGCCGCCAACGTCGCCAAGGCCGTGCGCCTCTGCGGCGTCATCAACGCCGCCACCGCCGCTTCGCATCGCCTGCGCTCGGGTCAGGAGCCGATCGCCCCCGCGGATGACCTGCCGCTCGCCGCCAACTTCATGTACATGCTCGAGGGGAAGCGTCCCGAGGACTGGAAGGCCCGCGCGATGGACGCGATCTACACGCTCTACGCCGAGCACGACTTCAATGCCAGCACTTTCACCGCCCGCGTCATCGCCTCCACGCTCGCCGACATGCACTGCGCCATCACCGGCGCCATCGGCGCGCTCAAGGGCCCGCTGCACGGCGGGGCCAACGAGGAGGCGATGAAGGTCCTGCGCGAGGTCGGCAAGCCCGAGAACGCCGAGAGCTGGATCAAGGGCAAGCTCGAGCGCAAGGAGCTCATCATGGGCTTCGGCCACCGCGTCTACAAGAAGGGGGACAGCCGCGTGCCGATCCTGCGCGACATGTGCCGCGAGGCGGGCAAGGCCACAGGCGAGACGCAGTGGACGGAGATCGGCGAGGCCCTGGAGGCGGCGATGATGAACCTCAAGGGCATCCCCGCCAACGCCGACCTCTACGCCGCGCCGCTGTTCCACCTGCTGAAGGTGCCGACGGACCTGAACACGCCGCTGTTTGCGTGCAGCCGCGTGATCGGCTGGGCGGCGCACGTGACCGAGCAGCAGGACAAGAACCGCCTGATCCGCCCGCGCAGCCGGTATACCGGGCCGGGGAGGCGGAGTGCGCGGGGGTAGCCGTAGTTTTCGCAGAGTGCGAGTTCGACGACGCGACACAGTTCAGCGGTGGGAACCGAGCGGCCTGGCTGCGTTGAATGCCCGACGCCGTTCCGCTGGATCGTTATGTGGTGACAACTCGGCAGGAATGCTCAGCTCGAAGTTGCGCCGCTCTTCACCAGACGGACCGTCGATCACCACCGCAAGCTTCCACGTGCCGTCCTCCACACGCCCGCCGGGCGGCTGGGCGAAGTAAAGGTAGCGGGACAAGCCGACCATCTCGGGGTCGAGGTACTCTTCTACGTCTTCGCTCCGAACTCCGTAGCGCGTTCCCTCGGGTGCGACGATCACCGACTTTGAATCCACGATGTGGAAGTCGGACGCCCGGTAGTCGGGTCCGGTCCGAACATAACCAGGAAGCGGTTCTCATCGGCCTTGTACGCAATCGCCTGCCTGACCTGAGGCTTCGAGGCACTCACGCACCCTATCAGCATTGCCATGCTACCGGCGAGTACAAGCCGAATATGGGCATGCAGAACAGCGGACGACATAGGCCGACTCAACGGAAGGATTCGACTTCTCATCAGCGCTGCTCCACGGTTGGCAGGCCCGCTGCTCTCTACTGCGCAAGGCTGATCACGATGGTATCGTGCTTGGTGCCGCTTTGCACCCTTTGGGATTCGGCTCGGCGACGCCGCAGTGGGCGGACGGGCAAGGGGCGCGTCGGCTGGGCGGCACTGCGGCGCGGGAGGGGGTCAGGAGTCGCCCGCGGAATGCTCTAGAGCTTTCAACGCATCCCGACGGCGACTCCTGACCCCGTTTGCTGCGAGGTCGTCGCGGATGGCGCGGAGGACGGCGAGGTGTGCTTCGGACCAGCGGTGGGCGGCGGCGGGGCCCGTGGGGGGCGCGGGGGGCGTGTCGGGCTCGTCGCCGAGGCCGGCGGTGCGGCTGGTGCGAATCCGGCTCATCAGCAGGTCGCGCAGCGCCTCCACATCCTCGATTCCCTCCATGCGCCCGCGGTGGGCGTCCTGGGCGTCCTTGTCGTCGCCGGAGGCCTTGCCCCCGCCGGCGGTCTCGAGGATGACGTCGGCAATGCCGAACCACCGCTGCACCGGCCCCTGGCTCACCGAGACGTTCTGCACGTTCTCGAAGGTGAGCGTCGTCTCGCGGATCGTCCAGATGCCGCGGCGGATGCAGAGGCTGCGGTCGCTCATGATGTACCACGTCGCGTCGTAGCGCAGGTGGATCGCGAGGTAGAGCGCGGGGATCGCGCCGACGTAGGCCGCGACCTCGAAGACGACGATCAGCGCGTGCAGCCACTCGGGGAGGTCGTCGAGGAAGTCGAGCGTGAGGCCGAAGGCCAGGCCCGCGCCGCCGAGGATGACCGTCTTGCCGAGCCACTGGAGACGCAGGTAGGAAAGCCAGCGGCGCGACGGCTTGATGACACGCAGGGCGGCGCCATCGACGCCGGGCAGGTGCGGCGGCTCGGCGGGCACCTTCAGCCAGCGCGTGAGCATGCCCCAGAATCCGCGGTAGTAGCGAGCCATGCGCGGATCGCGCGCCGCGGGTTGATGCGGGAGCGCGCCGCCGTCGCCCGCGGCCGTCTCGCCCGGCGCGGTGGACTCTCCGGGCTGGTGGTGCGGCGGGGTCTGGAGCCCGGTGGTCATGCCGCGTCCTCCCGGTCGAGCAGTTGCCGGAGGGAGGCGTGGATCTCGCGGAGCAGGAGGAGTGCCTCGTCCTCCTGGTCGGCGGGGGCGGAGGAGGCATCGTCGGGCAGGATGCCGCGGGCGCCGCGCATGCGTTCGTAGAGGAAGTCGCGCAGCTCGTCGAACTCGTGGATGCCCTCGATGCTCATCTCCGCCCTGGCGGAGCCGCTTGCGGTCTGGATGTCGATGCGGGCGAGGTTGAACCAGCGCTGGAGGATGTTGCGGGTGAGGTGGATGTCCTGGATGCGGCGGTAGGTGAGGTAGATCTCGCGCCGGAAGAGGATGCCCCAGCTCATGGCGACGCCGTCGTCGTCGAAGCGGTAGCGGAGGGTGCGATACTTGAAGTAGCCGAGGACCGCGAGGATGGGAAAGGCCGGCCCGGAGCGCAGGGAGGCGATGAGGTAGTAGGCCAGGAGGCTGCCGACGGGACGGGTGACGCCGCGCGGATCGAAGTCGGTTTGCATGCTGCTCATGAACGTCCCCGGTGGGGACATCAGGTTAACCGATGGCGGCGACCCATTGCGAGCGAACGCCCCCCGAGGCGACGGCCGGCGGCGACGGCGGTCGCGGATGATTGGGCGTGGTAGTGGGAGTGGGAGTGGTGGGTGGTGGGGGGTGGTTGTCGGGTTGAGGCGGGTTGCTTACGGTTGAGCCTTACCCCGCCCCGATCCTGGAGAGAGATTTCATGGCTTCTTCGTCCGCTTCCGCGCTGCTGTCCGGCAAGACCGGGCTCGTCCTGAACATCGCCAACGACCGCTCGATCGCCTACCACATCGCCAAGCAGGCGTTCGACCACGGCGCAACGGTCGGCTGCGGGGCGCTGCCGAACGAGAAGATGATGAACCGCGCCCGCAAGGCGATGCAGGAGGGGGGCTTTGCCGACGGCTTCCTGCACGGCTGCGACGTGGGCGACGACGCGAGCATCGAGCAGTTCTTCGCCGCGGCGAAGGAGCGGCTCGGGAAGATCGACTTCCTCGTTCACTCGCTCGCCTTCGCGGACAAGGACTATCTCAAGATCGGCCGTTTCCTCGAGACGCCGCGGAACGTTTTCGCGCAGGCGCTGGACATCTCCGCCTACAGCCTGATCGCCCTGGCGCGCGCGGCGGCGCCGATGATGAGCGAGGGGGGGAGCATCGTCTGCCTGAGCTACCTGGGCGCGGAGAAGGCGGTGCCGGGTTACAACGTGATGGGCGTGGCGAAGGCGGCGCTGGAGTCGGCGGCGCGCTACCTTGCGCTGGAGCTGGGGGAGAAGCAGATCCGGGTGAACAGCATCAGCGCCGGCCCGGTGCGGACGCTGTCTGCGATGGCGGTGGGGGGGATCGACGAGATGTTCGACCACACGACGAAGAAGGCCCCGCTGAAGCGCAACATCGACGCCGAGGAGGTCGGGCGCGCCGCGGTCTACCTCGTCAGCGACCTCTCCACCGGCACGACAGGCGAGACGCTCTACGTGGACAGCGGGTTTAATATCGTGGGGCTGTAGCAAAGGAGTGACACGGTCATGGGTCCCTTCCGCGATGGCTGGACGATGGCGGAGGTGGAGAGCGTCATCGCGCGCGGCGGGCGCGCGACTGCGGAGCTTCCCGGCGGTTGAAACCGCCGGCTACATGGCGTGCGCCCTGCGGGCGGGCTTCATCACGCCGCTCGTCGCTCGCGCGGTTGCTCGCGCTGCGCCGCCTCCACCAGCACGGGCTCGGGTTTGGCCACCGGGAGGATGAACATCGGCGCTTCCGACGGCGCGGGGAGGCAG
>JAEZED010000002.1 GCA_023417885.1 Planctomycetota bacterium | reverse complement strand
GCCACTGCCTCCGCCGCCGCCACCGAATCCGCCGCTCCCGCCACCACCACCACCGCTGCCACCGCCGAAACCGGTGCCGGCGCGCAGGCCGGGGCCGACGAAGTCGGGGACGACCACCAGCAGGTCGCGCACGTCGTAGACGCGCACGACCATCTCGCTGTCAGCCTGCTCCTGCGTCGTGATGTGCACGACGCCACCCTCAACGTAGAAGGTCAGCGGCTCGAGTGGGCTGATGCTGTCCAATACCAGCGCCAGCGTCTTGCGCACGCTCGTCCCGCGAAGCTGGAGCGTCACAGGCGTCCCACGGTCAACGCCCGCCATCTCCAGGCGCGGCCAGTCGACGTAGAAGCTGATGCCCGTGAGGTTCTGGAGGAAGTTGAGCGCATCCTCCAGCGGCGTCTCCTCGAGGCTGAAGTTCGGCACCGTCTGCCCGAGGCTCGCCGGACGCTGCCGCGGGGCGGGCTGCTGCTGAGCAAACACTGATGATTCCGCCGGCGCCGGAACAAGGAGGAACGACCCGGCGAGGACCGCGGCGGCCGCCGCCGTCGGGATGAGTCTGCGCGTCGAGCGGGAGCTTCTGTTGTTCATGGCTGTCTCCGTAGGCAACGCCGGTCGGGCCCGAGGCCCGGCAGGCGCAGGAGGCGGCCGGAAGAGCGGCTACGCCTCGCTCGGTTGGTCGCCCGTGGCGGCAATTTGTTTCCGGGATTCGGCCGACGGGAGGGGGGAGGGCTTGTTGCTCTCCTCCTCGATCTCGTCGCCGATTCCCTTCAGCCCCTTCTTGAACTCAACGATCCCCTTGCCCAGCGAACGGCCCACCTCCGGCAGGCGCTTTCCGAACAGGAGCAGGCCGATGCCGGCGATGACGAGCCACTCCATACCCTGGGGCATCCACATGGAAAGGGGAAGGGGCAGAGACGTCAGCAGCGTTGCGGTGGTCATAACTACATCCTCGTTCGCGGAGGCCCGGGCCGGCACGGACGCTGTCCGGGCTCAAGGACATTGTAGCCGATGCAAGGGCCCGTCGCCCCCGGAAACGCGCCGCCAAACCCCTCCTCAGCGTGCTACGAGGCCCCTCGCAGGCGTTCCAGCAGCATCTGGATGTCCGCCGGAAGCGGCGCCCGAAGGGTCAACGGCTTGAGCGTCCGGGGATGGGTGAACGTGATCGCCGCCGCGTGCAGCGCCTGCCGGCCGAAGTGATGCGTCTGCCCGTCCGGGTCGTGGTGCTCGATGATCCGCCCGCCGTACATCGTGTCACCGACGATGGGATGGCCGAGGTAGGAGAGATGAACGCGGAGCTGGTGCGTGCGCCCGGTGTGCGGCTTGAGGCGGATGAGCGAGAAGCCCGCGGGCGGCTCGCGGTGCGACTGGTCGCTCGCATGTGTCCCCTTCAGGGGGCGCCAGCCGAGCCGCGCCGGCAGCTCCGTGTCGCCGCGGCCGAAGCTTTCGACCACCTCGTACTCCGTCTGCGCCGTCTTCCCGCCGCTGGTGAGCTTGCGCGGCGCCATGCGCTCGCGCACGTAGGCGTCCTTGCCGATGGGCATGTCGATCATGTCCGCCAGGAGCGCCGGCACGCCATGCGCGAGCGCCAGGTAGGTCTTCTGGATCGTGCGCATCTCGAACTGGCGCCCGAGGCGCCAGTGCGCTTCGTCGGTCTTGGCCACCAGGATGATCCCGGTCGTGTTGCGATCCAGGCGATGCAGGATGCCGGGCCGATGCGGGCCGCGCACCGTGCTCCACTGCTTCGCGTAATGGATGAGCCCGTTGACGAGCGTTCCGTGCCATCGCCCGCGCGCCGGGTGAACCATCAGGTCCGCCTGCTTGTTGATTCCGAGCAGGTGCTCGTCCTCGTACACGATCTCCAGCGGAATCGGCTCCGGCTCGATCGTGTCCGCGCGCGGCGGGGGGGCCACGACATCGACCAGATCCGCCTCCCGCGGCTTGTAGCTGGCCTTGGCGGGTCGGCCGTTGACGCGCACCGCGCCCACGTCGATCAGGTTCTGGATCTGTGCGCGCGAGAGATAGCCGACGCGATCGACGAGGTACTTGTCGAGCCGGCTCGTCAGGTTGCGCGCCACGCGAAAGCTCATCTCGCGCGGCCGGTGGTCCGGCTGCGCGATGTCTCCCAGCGCCGCCGCATCCTCGTCCTCCTCGTCAATCTCCTCGGGCATGTCCTGCGCCGCGAGGTCGGCCTCGGGGAGCGGCGCATCGTCCGCGCGCGGTTCAGGATGCTCCGATGAGGGGGAGGTCGGCACGACGAGCGATGGTAGCGCAACGGGCGCATCGACCCCGAAGCGCGGAAGCCGT
Source organism: Planctomycetota bacterium (assembly GCA_023417885.1). GTDB lineage: Bacteria > Planctomycetota > Phycisphaerae > Tepidisphaerales > Tepidisphaeraceae > JAEZED01. The sequence goes on along the minus strand of JAEZED010000002.1, from coordinate 54,282 downwards.
CACCCGGGCTGCGTGGCGGGTGCGGTGGTGGGAGGCGACAGCGGTTCGACATCCCCCGGTCCGGCGGCAGGCTGCGTGACAGGGCCGGTGGTGGGCTGGGTCGCCGGCTGGGTTGCAGGCGTGCGCGGGGCGCCGAGGCGCGGATTGACGCGGAGGATCTGGAGCATGTCCTTCCGCCGCTCGGCGAGGGTGTGCGCGCCCTCGCCGATGTCGTCGCGCGCGATGATCTGGTCGTAGAAGCCGACGGCTCCCTGGAAGTTGCCGCGCTGCTCGGCGATGGCTGCGAGGCCGAAGAGCGCCGCCAGGACGTCCGCGGTCTGATCCGGGTACTCCTGTAGGATCTGGCTGTAGGCCGCCTCGGCGTCGGCGAGCCAGTCCTCGGCGCTGCGGGCAGTGCCGCCGGCAAGATCGGTGATCGGACGCGTGGCAGGCTGGGTCGTTGAGGCGGGTTGTGTCGCGGGCGCAGGCTTGCGCGGCGGGGGGAACGACGCCAGCGTCCAGGCCATGTCACCCCGGAGGCGCAGGGCATGTGCCCGCACGCCGGGCCGCTCGCTGTCGCTGGGAATCGAGGCCCACTGCTGGATCTCGCTGGCGGCGTCTTCCTGCCGGGCGGCGAGCTCCTCGGGCGGGAGGAACGCGGCGAACTGCCGTGCTTCCTTGGCCCGATCGAGGGCGGTATTCATGTTGTAGAGGCTGGCGGCCTCCGCCTCGCGCTTGGAGAGCTCCGCCGAAGAGCGGGTTCGCATGTAGAAGAAGACGGAGACGACGACGGCGAGCCCGAGCAGGACGTATGCCCCGTACTCCCAGAGGAAGCTGGGCGCCTTACCAAGTGCCCTTGCCAGGGAGTTCTCTTCGAGCTCGTGCCGCCGTTCTGAGTCCATTGAGTGGCGATCCTAGAACCCGGCCGGGGCGGGGGCAATGCGGCCCCCATGCCGCGTCCGGCCAAGGTGACCGGAAAGGAAGCCGGGACCGAATCGGACCTTCGCAGTCGTGTGCCGGCCTGCGGACCGGCTTGACAGGCAGTGGCCGTCGTTCGACAATCCGTCGCCTCGCAGCGCTGGCAGGCTGTGCCCGCCGAAGCGGCTGCGTCCCCGCCTTTTGCGTGGTCGCATCGTGATCGCCGCCGCGCGCCTCCGAACTGACGACGCCGTGTTTCGCCGATGATCGGCGTTTTTCAAGAATCGTCCGACCTACAGGTCCCGTTGCTTCCCGTGCGGCACCCGTCGGAGCCACCATCATGACCCATCCCCTCCGCCCGGCCTTTCTGACGTCCAAGAGCGGTCTTCGTCACCGCCTCCTCCGGCTCGCCTGCATCGGCGTGGCCCTGTCGCTCCCCGCCTCCGTCGCCACTGGTCAGGACCAGGCCGCAACGCAGGAACAACCCGCAACGCAGCAGGGCGACCAGCAGAACCTTGTCCGCCTTGCGGAGGACTTCTACCACTCCGCCACCGTCGGCAGCTACGCCGCGGCCCAGGCGTACGGCGAGCAGCTCCTCGCCGGCAACTTCGACCCCGAGGCAGTACTCGACGCGTTCGTCGAGGTGAACAGCCGCCGCGGGGGCGACGTCGCGCTTGACCGCCGCATGATGCAGTGGCAGCAGGCCGAACCGATCGCCGCCATCTCGGCGCAGGTCGTGGGGCTGATCAACCAGGGGCGTATGGCGCGGGCGACCAACCCGACCTTCGTCGCCGAGCAGCTCGAGCGCCTGTCGCGCGGAAACATCGCCTACCGCAACGCGCTGGCGCAACTGAGCAACAGCGGCGAGTACGCGGTGCCGGTGATGATCCAGTACCTGCGCGACCCGCAGAAGGCGGAGTTCCACGCCGACATCCGCCGTGCCATGCGCGAGCTGGGCGTCGACATGCTCAACCCGCTCTGGGCGTCGATGCAGATGGAGGACGAGCAGGTCAAGGCCAGCCTGCTGATCGTCCTGGGCGAGCTGGGATATGACGTCTCGGTGCCTTACCTCCTCGAGCAGCTCGAGACGAGCCAGAACCAGGCCGTCCGCCGCGCCGCCGAGCAGGCGCTGCAGCGCCTGGGCTACACCGGCGGAAGCAACGCCGCCGACGAGTTCTACAACCTGGCGGAGAAGTTCTTCTACGAGCAGACACCGGTCGGGCCGAATCGCCGGCTCGGCACGGCGACGATCTGGTCGTGGGGCGGGCAGCAGATCGGCCTCGTGCGCACCGACGTCCCCCCGCAGATCTTCAACGAGGTGATGGCGATGCGGGCAAGCGGCAAGGCGCTGGGCCTCGGGCAGGGGCAGGATCAGGCGCTTGCTCTCTGGCTCGCCAGCAACTACCGCCGCGAAGGCGAGCTCGGGCCGGACGAGCAGGACCGCACGCAGCCCGAAGGCTCCCCCTCGGCCCACTTCTACGGCGCCCAGGCCGGAACCAGCCACCTCATGAACGTCCTGGCCCGCGCCCAGCAGGATCGCCAGCGCCTCGCCGCCGGCAGCCGGTACAACACCGCCGACCTCTCCCTCCGGGCGATCAAGTCGCTCCAGGAGATCATCGGCCGCGGGAACATCCAGCAGGGCGAGTCGCCCCTGACGGCGGCGATGAATTACCCGGATCGCCAGGTGCGCATCGAGGCGGCCTTCGCGCTGGCCCAGGCGCTGCCGACGCAGGGCTTCGCGGGGCAGGAACAGGTCGTCCCGCTCCTTGCCGACGCCCTGTCGCAGACGGGTCAGCCGACCGTGCTGGTTCTCACGTCGCAGCAGGAAACGCTCAACAGCCTCGTGGAGCAGCTTCGCGGGCAGAACTACCAGTCCGCCGGCACGACCAGCGTCGTCGATGCGGTGACGCAGGCGCAGGCGCTTCCGAGCGTCGACGTCCTCCTGATCGATTCCACCCTCGGCGATGAGCAGGTGAACGAGCTGCTCCAGGTCGCCCGCTCGAATCCGAAGCTGAGCGGCGCCGCCAAGCTCGTGCTCGTCAGCAGCGAGGCAAGCCGTTACGAGGAGCTGAAGCTGACCGACCCGACGCTCGCGACGACGACGTCGCGCGAGGGCCAGGGGCTGCTCCAGGCGGTCGAAAGCGCCCGCACCGGCGTCGGCGGCCTCCCGCTCGACGCGGGCGGCGCCACGGAGCTTGCGGTCCGCAGCGGCAACCTGCTGAAGCTGATCGGGACGAGCAACAGCGTCTTTGATCTCGAGAGCGGCGAGCAGTTCCTGATGGCGGCCCTCGAGGATCAGCGCCCGCAGGTGCGGATGCTCGCTGGCGAGGTCGTGGCCCTTCTCGACACGCAGCAGGCCCAGCCCGTGCTGCTCGAGGCGGCCCTCGCCGACGGGAACGAGCCCGAAGTGCGAATCAGCCTGCTCAACAGCCTGGCGACCAGCGCCAAGATCTTCGGCAACCGCCTGGGCGGGGAGCAGGTGAACACGCTCCTGGCCGCCGCTGCGAACCGGGAGAACCTGGACGTGCAGGCGGCCGCCGCCGAGGCAGTGGGCGCCGCTAACCTGCCCGCCGACCAGGCGCGCCGGCTCATCATCGAGCAGACCCAGGGCGCCGAAGTGGCCGGCGGCGAAAGCCAGACGGCCGCCGGCACCGTCCCCAGCGGGTCGCGGTAACCGCCTCTCGCAGCACCTCAAGCCGATCGCCCCGCGTCGCATGACGCGGGGCGATTCTTTGTTTCGGCGGCAGCCAACTCACTGGCCCTGCGCGACCAGCCGTTCGCTCGCCAGCGATCGCAGTTCAGCCAGCGCCGGGGCGATGTCGCCCGACTCGAGATCCACAACGCGCGTCGGCCTGCCCTCCACCGCATCGCTGCCGCCGCCCGACCAGAAGATCTGGAACACCCAGCGGCAGACGGGGCGCAGCGGGTCGTATGCGGGGTGGGGCGGCATGAAGCGATCATCAACCGCGCCGGGCGCGTCTTCATCCGTGCCGCGCTCAGCCAGCAGCAGGGCGATCGGAACGCTCGCTCCGGCGTTCGCCGCCGCCTGGGCGCCGCTTCCGATTCCCCAGACCGCGATGCGCGTCGGATCGACCGTCGGGCGCGACGCCAGGTGATCGACAGCAGCGGCGACATCGAGCCGCTCCAGGCGCCCGAAGGTGCGGGCGGTGGCCTCGCTCTGCCCGGCGCCGCGCGTGTCGAGGAGCAGCACGTGGATGCCCATCTCGTGAAGCAGCGAAGCCTGCGCCATCATCTGCCCAGCGTCATGCCCGTGATCGTGGACGAGGATGACGGCGGCGTCGCGGCGCTTGAGCAGATCCTCCCCCTGCCGGATGACATCCTGCGGCGTGACGGCGGGCACCCAGACGCCCGAGAGCCGCACGCCGTCGCTCGTGAGGAAGCTCACCCGCTCGCTGAAGGCGTTGGCGACGCGGGCCACCTGCCCGGCGTGCACGACGGCCGGCTCGTGGATGCGGTGGTAGACGACCCACCCGCAGGCGATGACGACCGCCGGGGGGAGCCAGGCCAGCTTCATGAAGGAACCGATGACGACGGTTCTGAGCGGCAGCGTCTTCCGCATGCGCGCCGAGCCGAGGTCAGTGGTGACGATGCGGACGATGGAGCGCCAGATAAAGCGGAGGGCGTACCACGGGGTGCGCAGGACGTTGCGTAGCAACCAGCGCCACGACCGGTCCTTGGGCCGGTCGAACTCGCAGTAGGTCATCGGCGTGAGTGATGGACGGACCACAGGGGCCTCCCGTTTCAGGAAACGTCTCCACAGGCGGCGGCGCCCGTGCGCTGGCACGGAACCGAGAGTCGCCGCCGGCCTCCGCGATGCCGCAAGCCGGGCGGCGGCGCAGAAGCGCACGCTGAGACATACGATCCGTGGGGGCGTCGGCAAAGGCGGAGGTAACGACCGGGAATACGCAAGTTGTCCACCTTTACGCCCGGGAAGAGGGGGTGTCCTTGACCAGTGCCCCGGCAGGGTTTAGCTTTGCGGGCGATCGCGGCGGATTACCGGAGCATGATGCTCGCCCTCCGCGTTCCCCGGTCGGGCCGGAGTTGTCGCCCGCCGGGTCGAATCCCAGGGATCTCAGACCCAAGGAGGCCAAGGATGGCCCAGGTGAAGCGCCCCAACGGGCGAGCGCGCGGGGGCGGAAAGCTCGCCTTGTTCGAAATCATCCAGGCCGCCCAGAGCACGGGCGACGAGCACCTGAACGACGCCGTTGCGCCGCTCGTGCAGGCCACCACTCAGCGCGAGCCCGCCGCACCGGCACCCGTCGCCCCCGCGGCCCCGGCTCCGGCAACGGCCCCGGCCCCGGCGGCCCGGCAGGTGCTGGTCGCTCCGGTTCGTCCCTCCAATGCCCGGAAGGCGGAGGGGATCAGCGCGATCTCCTTCGCGACGGCGATCGCGGCCCTCGTCACCGTCGGCGCGGGCGGCTACCTCCTTGCGCAGCGCTTCACGAGTCGCCCGGCGAGCCAGGTGAGCGAGTCGGCGCCGATCCCCGAAGTGCTGGACGTTGGCCGGCCCGGCACCACCCCCGCCCCCGCGGGCGGCGAGCTGGCGAACCGCCTGCCTCAGGTGCAGACAGAGGTTCGCCCGCAGTCGAGGGTCGTCATTCCCGACGGCTTCCGGCGCACGAACGGGATGAACTACGTCCTGATGCAGAGCTACGCGCCGTCGGAAGAGTCGCAGGCGATCGCGGCGCGCGACGCGCTGCTCGACGCGGGAGTCGGCGCCACCATTGAGCGCGGCATCCGCGGCTGGGAGAAGCGGATCTGCGTCGTTGGCACATACGGCTTCGAGCGCATGAGCGGGAACGACGAGTACCGGACCTATCGGAGCCACCTCGACCAGGTCGTCCGGCGGTTCAACAGCAACCGCAAGCTGAAGGACCTCCAGCCGATGGAGCTGCAGTGGGGCCGCTGAGCCCGGCAAGTTCCTGACCAGGCGACTGGCGAACAGGCCCACCCACCCGTGGCCGCAGCGCACAACCGTGCTACGCTGCGGCCATGGCTGTTTCGACAAAGCTTCTCCACGACTTGTGCAACCTCCCGACCGCCGCCTTTCTCGAGGAGGCGGTCTACGACTACATCGAACGCTGGGTCGCAAAGCGTCCCCCGCTGTCCATCCAGCGCGACCGCTTCGGCAACCGCCTGGTGCTCCTGCGGGGAACCGATCCGAAGGCGCCGCGACTGGTGCTGGTGGCCCATACCGATCACCCGGCGTTCGTCGTGCGCGGATCGGCGGAGGGTGTCGTCCACTGCGAGTTCCGTGGCGGCGTCTTCGCGAAGAACTGCCGCGGGGCGAAGGTGCGGTTCTTCACGCCGGAGGGGGAGATCGTCGCAAAGGTGCAGGACGTGACCGCGGGCGACAACGACCGGCTGAAGAGCGCGACGTTCCGCATGAGACAGGCGCCCCCGGTCGGGACGATCGGGATGCTCGACGAGGGGGCGGGCCGCGAGAACGGTGGCTCCTTCTACAGCCGCGCGTGCGACGATCTCGCCGGCTGCGCGTCGGCCCTGACGGCCCTGGACCAGCTGCGTCGCCGCCCGCCGGCATCGACCGTGGCGGTGCTTCTGACGCGTGCCGAGGAGGTCGGCTTCGTCGGCGCGATCGCGGCGGTGAAGGATGGGAAGCTGCTCCGCAAGACGGACCGGGTGATCAGCATCGAGACAAGCTCCGAGCAGCCGTTCGCGCCGCGCGGCAAGGGAGTCGTGGTGCGCGTGGGCGACCGGATGAGCGTCTTCAACAGCGCGTTCACATACTTCCTGGGGGAGCGCGGCGAGGCGCTGGCGAAGAAGAGAAAGGAGTTCGCCTTCCAGCGCGCCCTCATGCCGGGCGGCGTCTGCGAAGGGACGGTCTTCGACGCCTTCGGCATCATCGCATCGGCCGTCTGCGTGCCGCTCGGCAACTACCACAACATGGATCGCAAGCGCGGCAGGACCGGGCCGGAGTTCATCAGCCTGCGCGACTGGCGCAGCATGGTGGAGCTGTTCATAGACGCCGCCCGCAACCTTCACGACTTCAGCGGCGGGCACGACCAGCTGCGCTCGCGTCTCGACAAGCGCCTGGAGGATCACCGGCACCTGTTCGACGACGCGACCGCTGCCCTGGAGAAGCCGGCCCGGGCGAAGAAAACGCGCAAAGCGAAACGGAATCGTTGATCGCCGACGCGGCAGCCGGGTAAGGCGGCTTGAGCCGCGGGGCGGGTCCTACGCGCCGTCGTTCGGATCGACCCGTTCCGGCGGGAACCGCCTGATCCATTCCTGGTGTGCGCGCACGAGCAGGCCCGTCAGCAGCCGCTGGTAGTCGGCAAGCGCCAGCGGCGCGTGCGGGCGCACGACCACCACGAAGTCGTACGGCGCCGGAAAGTCGTGCTGGAGGTGCCGGAAGGCCTCGCGCAGCAGGCGCTTGATCCGGTTGCGCCGCGCCGCCGTCCCGACGCGACGGCCGACGCTCAGCCCGAGCCGCGGATGCTTCAGCTCGTTCCGCCGCACGTAGACCAGCAGCGGCCCCTTCCCGGCGCGCACGCCGGCGTCGAACACCGCGCCAAACGCCAGCCGCCCACCGAGGCGGTGGGTGCGCGGCAGGGTGTGGCGCTCGCGGTCGGGCACGGCGACAGAGGGTAGCCGATCCGGACGCCGGGCCCATCACGTCCGGATCATCATGTGAAACGCGACGGCCAGCCCCGCATCCAGCCCTGCCAGCAGGATCGACGCCCCACTGAACAGCATCGCGAGGACAGTGCCGCGAAAGACCATCCAGACGAACACGCTGCCGCAGGCGGCGAACAGGACGACCGACCCCGCCACGAGGACCGTCGCCCCCCAGCCGCCGCAGCTCGGGCAGATCAGGTCGTGATCGAGCATGCTATAGCTGTCCATGACATAGACCGTCATGGCCACGATCGGCCCGGCGAGCAGGGCCAGGAGGAACATCATCAGCGCGAGCCAGTGCCATCGCCGGCGCCGTGCGTCGAGCCCGTATTGAAGCGGAACCGCGCCCGTTGCGGGATCGCTCATGCCGAGGAGTTTAACGGGAATGTGAATTCGATCCCGCGCGATCTTCGCGGCCTGGGCTCCCGCCCGCGGTCAATCCTCCCCCTGCTCCACGAGCCAGCGCTCGGCGTCGAGGGCGGCCTTGCACCCCATGCCGGCGGCGGTGACGGCCTGCTTGTAGATCGGGTCGGCCACGTCGCCCGCGGCGAAGACGCCGGGGACACTGGTGTAGGTCTGGTGCGGCTTGCTGAGCCGGATGAATCCCTGCGGGTCCGTCTCGAGCTGCCCGCGCAGGAAGCCGGTGTTCGGGCGGTGGCCGATCGCCAGGAAGAGGCCGGACACTTCGAGCGTGCTGGTCTGGCCCGTCTTGTTGTTGACGATCTTCAGGGCCTGCACGCCCGTCTCGGCGTCGCCGAGCACGTCCTCCACCTCGGTGTTCCAGTGGAGCGTGATCTTCGGGTTGTCCATGAGGCGCTTCTGCATCACCTGGCTGGCACGCAGCACGTCCCGCCGCACCAGCACGTGCACCATGCTCGCGAACTTTGTCAGGTAGGTCGATTCCTCGACGGCGGAGTCGCCCCCGCCCACCACCGCCAGGGCGCTTCCGCGGAAGCGCGGGAGGGCGCCGTCGCAGACGGCGCATGCGCTGACGCCCATGTTGAGGTAGCGCTGCTCGCCGGGCAGCCCGAGGTACTTGGCGCTGGCGCCCGTGGAGATGATGATCGTCCGGCTCTTCCAGCTCCGCCCGTCGCTCCCCTTCATCTCGAAGGGACGGTGCGAGAGATCGACGTCCGTCACGTCCTCGGTCATGATCCGCGTGCCGTAGCGCACGGCCTGCTCGCGCATCTTGAGCATGAGGTCCGGCCCCTGCACGCCCTCCGGAAAGCCGGGGAAGTTCTCCACTTCCGTCGTGGAGTTAAGCTGCCCGAGCGGAAGCGTCCCCGCGATCCGGTTCTCCTCGGTGATCGCACCTTCGTAAAGCAGGGGGTGCATGTTCGCCCGGGCGGCGTAGATCGCTGCGGTCAGCGCAGCAGGCCCGGAACCGATGATCGTCACGGTCTCAACCTCGTGTTCCATTGTCCGATTGTAGCGGCGGGGAAGGCCGACGGGCTGCCGGACCCGTGCTTCGCGGCAGCCCCCGTACGCGCTACGATCAGCCCGCATGTTCATCGAGACCGCGAAGGACGACCTGCCCTATTTCATCAGCGTCGTGGTTACGGTCATCGTGAGCATCATCCTCCACGAGCTTGCCCACGGGCTCACCGCCGTCCGCCTGGGCGACGACACGCCCCGCGTGCGCGGCCACCTGACGCTGAACCCGCTGGTGCACATGCCGCCGTTCGCGATCATCACGCTGCTGCTGGCGGGGATCGCCTGGGGCTCGATGCCGATCAACCCGTCGCGCCTCCGGGGGCGGTTCGGCGAGGCGATGGTGGCGGTGGCCGGGCCGCTGACCAACCTCTTCCTGGCAGCGATCGCCCTGACGGCGCTGGGCCTGTGGCAGCGCCTGGTGCAGGAGGATCCCTCTCACCGGGTGATGAACACCTGGAACTTCCTGATGGTCTTCGGGGCGATCAACCTGGCGCTATGCGCCTTCAACCTCCTCCCCATCCCTCCGCTCGACGGCTCGCACATCCTCGCCAACTTCAACGGGCGCTACCGCAGCTTCCTGAACAACCCCGACTCCCAGGGACTGGCCGTCGGCCTCTTCATCGGGGCCTTCCTCCTCTCGCGCTACTTGTTCCGCTTCACCAGCGCGCTCGCGTACGGCTACACCGACTGGATCAACGGCAGCCTGTGGTCGTGGAGCGCGGTCTAAGGACGCCACGAAGCCAGCACCGCCTCGACGTTCCGCTCCAAGGGCGCGTCACCAGGAAGCCAGTGCACCTCCCGGAAGCGTCTGAACCACGTCATCTGGCGCTTGGCGAGCTGGCGCGTGCGAATCTTGATCTGCTCCACCGCGTCCGCCTCCGCCATGCGCCCCTTCACCACCTCCGCCAGCAGCCGGTAGCCCGCCGCCTCGGCAGCGGTGGCGGAGAGGTCGCCGAAGCGGGCGAGCAATGCCCGCACCTCCTCGATCCAGCCGGCGGCGATCATCGCCCTGGTGCGGGCGTTGATGCGCCGGTTCAGCGCCTCGCGCGGCCAGGAGAGGCCGAAGCGAACCGACGGGAACCGGGCCGCCTCCTCCCACTGCGTCTGCTGCCCGCTGATCGGCCGCCCCGTCGCCCGGTGCACCTCCAGCGCGCGAACGAGGCGCTTGCGGTCGTTGAGGTGGATCCGCGCCGCCGCCTCCGGATCAATGGCGGCGAGGCGGGCGTGGAGCTGGGCCTCCGGCACCGCGGCAAGCTCGGCGCGGTATGCCTCGTCGGCCGGCGGGCCTTCGAAGAGACCGTGGAACAGCGCCTGGTAGTAGAGGGGCGTCCCGCCGGCCAGCACGAGGGGGCGATCGCTCTCCGCGATCACCCGCTCGGCCTCCGCGAGCCAGCGGGCAACGGTGAACGTCTCGTTCGGATCGGCGAGGTCGAGGCCGTGGTAGCACACCTCCGCCCGCTCCGCCGCGCTCGGCTTGGCGGTGCCGATGTCCATTCCGCGGTAAACGCTCATCGAGTCGACGCTGAGGATCGCGGCGCCCGCCTCGCGCGCCACGGCATGAGCGAGCCCGGACTTGCCGCTGGCGGTCGGACCGAGGATGACGCAGAGCGGTCGGGGCACGGCTGGATGGGTCGCTGCCAAAGCGGCAATGGTTTGCCAAAAATGCAGCCGCCAGGGCTTTGCGACGGCGATTTGTGCCCCGCGGGCGGGGTCGCGGCTGGCACGGTGTTTGAGAAGTGCCTTGGCGAAGCACGACGAATGTCAGGTGCGTGCCTGGAACGAGTTTATGCAGCAAAGGAGGCAACCTATGGCACTTCCGACGACCGTCAACCGTCGCAACGCATACGACCCCTTCACCGAGCTCCAGCGCGAGTTCGACACCGTCCTGAACCGGGTCTTCGGCACAGTCCCCCAGACGACCAGCGGCCGGCGCAGCGCGCCCTACGCGGTGGACGTCCACGAGGACGAGAACCACCTCTACTTCGAGGTGGAACTGCCGGGCTTCAAGCGCGACGACGTGGACATCACGCTCGACCGGAACACCCTGACCATCACCGCCGAGCGCACCGAGACGCGGCGGGAGGCGAGCGAGCCGGAGCAGAAGGAAGGCAGGCCGCGGCGCGAGACGCTGCTGAACGAGCGGCGCTTCAGCTACTTCAGCCGTTCGTTCACGCTCCCGCCGACGGTGAGCAGTGACGACGTGAACGCGCGCCTCGAGGACGGCGTGCTCTACCTCACGCTCAACAAGCGCGAGGAGACCAAGCCGCGCAAGATCCAGGTGCAGTGACCGGGTCCGCAGCCGCGACCATGGCTGCTCCGCGTAGCCGCGACCAGGTAAGGTCGCGGCTACGTGAAGCGGCTACGGGGTCATCGCATCGCGGCGACGATTCTCGAGCACGATCCGGGCGTTGCGCTGGAGAAGGGGCAGCTTCACGCGCTTCATCGCGCTGCCGCGAAGCTGCTGGCGATACGTCTCCGGCGTCCACTCGGCCACCTCGCGCGCGTCGAGCGTGCCGGACGGAAAGCGCGGCCGTACTGCCTCGACGGTGGCGACCGGCGCCTTGCGGTTCCAGGGGCAGACCTCCTGGCAGATGTCGCAACCGAAGAGCCGGTCTCCCATGGCCCGCGCGATCTCCGGCGGCATCTCGCCCCGGTGCTCGATGTTCCAGTAGGAGAGACAGCGCGTGGCGTCGACGCTGTAAGGTGTGATGGCGCTGGTTGGGCAGGCGTCGATGCAGCGCGTGCAGGTTCCGCAGCGATCGACCGCCGGCTCGTCGGCGGGGAGGGCGAGCGTCGTGATGATCTCCCCCAGCAGCAGGTAGCTGCCGAGTCGGGGGTGGATCGCGAGGGTGTTCTTCGCCTGCCAGCCGATCCCGCTGCGGTGCGCCCACTCGCGTTCCATTACCGGCGCCGTGTCGACGCAGACGCGCGTCTGCACGCCGTCGCCCGCGACACCGCGCAGCCAGTCGGCCAGGGCGAACAGGCGCGACTTCAGCTCCTCGTGATAGTCATCCCCCAGCGCGTAGCGGGCGACCCTCCCGGACGCCTCGTCGGGAGCAGGCGGCTCCAGCGCCACGTTGTAGCTCATCGCACAGCAGATGACAGACTCTGCGCCGGGCAGGTATCGCCGCACGTCCGTGCGCTCCTCGAAGCGCCCCGCCAGCCAGTGCATCTCGCCGTGACGACCCGTCTCCAGCCAGTCACGCAGGAACTGGGCATGCTCCGACGCCCCGGCCGAGGCGACGCCGCACAGGTCGAAGCCAGCGGTGCGGGCCCGCTGCTTCAGTTCGGCCTTGAGCTGGTGAGCTTCCATGAGTAACCGTTCATCGGGCACGCGAGCGAAGCCTTTCGATCTCCTCTTCCTCGTCCAAAGGCCCGAGCGTGCTGCGGATGGCGTTCGTGCCCATCGTGTTCAGCCGCCGTACCAGATCGTTGTGCTCGCGGACGAGCCGCCGCAGCGCGCTTTCGTCCATCGCAGTCCGGATCCGCGCGTGCAGGTGGGCGATCTGCCGGCGGTAGCGCAGCTCGTCGGTGACGACGTCGGCCCCGCGCAGGATCCGCATGGCCCACCACATGGCCCGCGCGTCCTCGTCGGCCGGCAGGGGCTCCAGGTCCTGCGGCTTGCCGGCGCCCGGGAGGTTGTCGAACTTCCCTTCCTCGATCGCCTCCTCGATGCGCTTGTCCGCGAGGCGCCGAAGCACCGCGTCGATGTCCACGTCCTTCAGCCCCATGCGCCCTCCACGCGACTCAAACCTTCACGGCCGTCCACTTCCCGCCGGCGAAGCGGCCCCAGAGCAGCACGCCCCGCACCAGCAGGTCGATGCTCAGCACGATCCAGACACCCGTCAGGCCCATTCCCAGCACGTTCACCGCGATGACCGCGCCCAGCATTCGTACGAGCAGGGCGCTGCCGAGGTTGCGGATCATGACGGCGGTCGTGTCCCCCGCGCCGCGCAAGGCTCCGCCGAAGATCATCATCGCGGCGAAGGCCACCTGGGCGAAGCCGACGATGAAGAGCACGTGGGCCGTCTCCCCGGCCACGAGCGGATCGTCGTTGATCGCGCGGGCCAGCGGGCCGTTGGCGAGGATGAACAGCAGGCCCGCAACGCCCATCAGCCCGCCCCCGAGCGCGAAGGCGACGTAGCCGCACCGTTTGGCTCGCGTCGGATCCTTCATGCCGAGCGACTGCCCCACCATCGTTGCCGCCGCCGTCGCGACGGCAAAGCCGGTCATGTAGCTGAGCGACTCGACGCGGATGGCGATGTTGTGGGCCGCGGCGGAGATCTCGCCCAGGGAGTTGACGAGGTAAAGGACGACGAAATTGGCGCCCCAGAAGATGAGCCCTTCGGCGCCGCTGGGAATGCCGACGCGGAGGATGCGCCGCGTCGTGTTCCAGTTGAAACCCAGGCGGTGGATGTAGAGCCGCAACCCGGAGCGCCCGATGCCCAGGAGCAGGACGCTGAGCACGACCGCTGCCCCGAAGGCGTAGGCAATGCTCGTGCCGAGGGCGATGCCGTCGAAGCCCATCGCGGGGAACGGGCCCCAGCCGTAGCAGAGGGAGAAGGAGAGCCAGATGTTGACCAGGTCGATCACGATCATCGCGATGGCGGGCGAGATGGTGTCCCCCGCGCCGCGCAGGCATGCGTTGCCGATGAAGGTGAGGATGATCAGGGGCATCCCGAGGCCCAGGTACCAGAGGTAGCGGGCAATCAGCCCCTCCACCGCCGGGTCGTCGAAGCCGAAGATGCGGGAGATCGGCCCGTTGAAGAACAGGAGCGTCAGGCCCGCCAGGAGGCCGCAGATGGAGCCGAGCAGGATGCTCTGCCCCAGTGCGCTGCGCGCGGTGCGGCGATCACGCGCGCCCGAGGCGCGGGCGATGAGCGCGGTGGAGCCGGTGCCGACGGCGGCCGTCATCAGGCCCATGAACCAGGCGACGTAAGTGGTGCTCCCGACCGCGGCCGCGGCGCGGGCGTTGGCGGCGCGGGCGGCTTCGAGCGCATCGCCGCTCAGGCCGCTGGTGAGCACCATGTTGTTGGCGAGGTAGGTGTCGGTGAGTCCGACGCCGATGTGGAGCAGGTGCTCTGCCATGATCGGCAGGGCGAGGATGAGCAGTGCCTTGAAGAGACCGTGCCACGTGGGCGGAACGCGCTGGATGATCGGCTCCGTTGCCGAGGGCGCGGGGGCAGCCTGCACGCCCGGTTGGGGAGCCTCGTCACCCTGCGCCTCCTGCTCATCCTGAACCTCGACGCCACGCAGCATGCGGCGATGGTAGGCGGGAGCGCGTGCGCCAAATTCGGGCGACGGAGCCCTAAAGAAGCGCCACGTCCGCCACCCGGGCGCGGGTGCGGGAGATGACGTGGAGATCGGCGAACGCCTTCTCCTCCCAGGGTCGCCAGCAGATGAGGCGGTTGCGGTCGGCGGAGATGGCGACGATCTTGTCCTTCGCCGCAGCCAGCGCCTTGAACGGGCCGTTGGCGTTGATGAGGGACGTGCGCACGTCGTCGTGCGGGCCGATCTGGGCAAGGCCGGGCGAGAAGCTGTCTCCGAGCACCAGGCGAGACTCGCCCAGCCAGGGGAGCGCGGCGCCCACGGAAGCGACATCACCCAGGGCAGTCACCTCGTGAGATTCCCCGTCGCGCCGGGAGCAGGCCCAGACTGACCCGGACGGCCGGACCAGCAGCAGCTCCCGGTCGGTGCCGACCAGGAGCACGACGGGCTCAGCGCCTGCGCCATCCACGGGCACGAGCGCGCGGTCGGAGAGGCGCCACAAGCGCCCGCCCGCGGCGATGTGCACCTGGCCGTCGTGGGCGTCGATCTGGCGGGGGGGCTCTCCGCCAAAATCGCCCGCAGCGCGGATCGTGCGGCTGCCGAGGTCGACCTGCCAGCTCACGAGCCCGACATCGGCATGGGTGGCGTGAATGACCCCCAGCGCGTCGTCGTAGGCGAGGTGGCTGAAGCCGAAGGGGCTGCCGGCGACGTCGGCGTCGAAGCTCTCGACCGTCTCGGGCACGTCCGGATCCACGAGGTAAACCCCGTCGCGCGCGCCCGCCAGGAGCTGCCGGCGCCCGTTGCGGTCGATCGCCCGGACTGATCGCAGCGGGCCCAAGTCGTTCGGCAGCTCCAGCGGCGTCACCCGATCCGCCTCCGGGTCGATCTCGCAAAGCATGTCGCCCGCGACGGCGAACAGCCGGCTCGTGTGCCGCTGCCCGCCCGCCTTCAGCAGCGCACGCAGTGCGTCGAGCCGCTCCCCCTTGGGCAGGCCCATCAACAGCGCGCCGGCGGGAACGTCCGGGTTTTGCCGGCGGATGTCCTCGAAGCGCCGCAGCAGCTCCCCCTCGCGCTCGGCGGCAGCGACTCGGGCGGCGTCGGCGGCCTCCTCCACGCGACGCCTCTGCCATTCCGACGACCCGAACCGGAGCGTCGGCTCCCCGTCCAGCTCCAGCCCGGCGGCAAAGAGCGGCTTCACGGCGGCGTCGCGCAGCGCATCGGCCACCTTGCCCATCGCGGCCCCCTCCATCAGATCCTTCACGGGGAAGTCGGCGACGGCGGAGGCGACCTGGCGCTCGAGTTGCGGCTGGAGATACTCCGCGACCTGCTGCGCCGTGCCGACGGGGCTGAAGCGCAGAAACTTCTCGGCAAAGGCGCGGCGATCGACCGGGCTGTCGTGGAGGCGGATCGGCAGCTCCAGCTCCAGGCGCGTCGGGTAGCCGTCGCGGCTGGCCTGTCCCTCGAAGCTCAGGACGACCGCCGCGGCGCCAGCCGGCCTGGCCGAGTCGCCGTCGCGCCTGGCAATTGCCCTCTCCGCCGAGTCATCGAACGACATGACGCGGCGCATTGTACCGCGGGAGCCGGAAGTGAGAACCACGAAGAGATCCAGGCCCCGGGCGGCCCGAAGTTTCGCCCCGCCCAAAGTGCAGATCGGCATCAGCCGACCAGCGCCAACCCCAGCGTCTGGCCGTAGCGATCCAGCAGCTCATCGCGCAGGACGCGGTGGTTGGGGTCCGCCAGTTGCGGATCGGACGCCAGCAGCCCAAGGGCGTCGTCGCGCGCTTCGTGCAGGAGTTCGAGCTCCTCCGTCAGGTTCGCCACCTTCAGGCTCGGGAGGCCGTGCTGCCGCGTGCCGAAGAAGTCGCCCGGGCCTCGCAGCTTCAGATCCACCTCCGCCAGCTCGAAGCCGTCGGAGGTCGCGCACATGGCGGCCAGGCGCTCCTGGGCGCCGGGGGTGGAGGCGTCGCTCACCAGCAGGCAATAGCTCTTCTCCCCGCCGCGCCCGACGCGCCCGCGCAGCTGGTGAAGCTGGCTGAGGCCGAACCGCTCGGCGTTCTCGATCACCATCGTCGTCGCGTTCGGCACGTCGATCCCCACCTCGATCACCGTCGTCGCCACCAGCACATCCACCTCGCACGCCCGGAACGCCGCCATCGCCTCGGCCTTCTCCTGCGTGCTCATCTGCCCGTGCAGCATCGCCAGGCGCAGCCCCGCGAGCGGTCCCTTCGTCGCTCCGTCGCTTCGTCGCTCCGTCGCTTCTCCACCCAGCTCCTCGAAGTGCTTCCTGACGCTCTTGGCATCCGAGAGACCATCCTCCTCGATCTGCGGGAGCACCACGTAGCTCTGGAGCCCGCGCTCGGCCTGCCGCCGGACGAAGTCGTAGGCCTTTGTCGCCTGCTGCGTCGTCAGCAGCTTCGTCTCGATCGGCTGGCGCCCGGGCGGAAGCTCGTCGATGATGCTGGCGTCGAAGTCGGCGAGGTAAGAGAGCGCCAGCGTCCGGGGGATGGGCGTCGCCGTCATGACGAGGTAGTGGGGGGCCATCCCCTTTCCCTTCAGGTGGGCGCGCTGGCGCACGCCGAGCTTGTGCTGCTCATCCACCACGACCAGCCCCAGGTTCGCGAACTCCACATTCTCCGACAGCAGTGCCTGCGTCCCGACCGCGATGTCGATCTTTCCGTCGGCGAGGTCTGCAAGCAGCGCCCGCCGCTCCTTTGCCTTCAGCTTGCCCGTGAACAGCTCGATCCGAACGCTGCTGCCCTCGAGGAAGCGGCTGAGCGTGAGGTAGTGCTGCGTGGCGAGCACCTCCGTCGGCGCGAGCATCGCGCTCTGGAGCTTGTTCGCCACGCCGACAAGCATCGCGTAGAGCGCCACCACCGTCTTGCCGCTGCCGACGTCCCCCTGGAGCAGACGGTTCATCGGCACGCCGCTCTTGAGGTCATGCGCGATCTGCCACGCCGCGTTCTGCTGCGCGCCCGTCATCTCGAAGGGGAAACGCGCCCGGATGCGCGCGTCCAGCGTCCGGTCGATCCGAAGCACCGGCGCGCTGATCCGACCCTCCCGAAGCCGCTTCGAGAGACCCAGCCCGAGCTGGAGCAGCATCAGCTCTTCGTACACCAGCCGACGCCGTGCGTTGCGCGCGTCCACCTCGTCGCGCGGGCGATGAATCAGCCGGTACGCCTCCTGCCGCGTCAACAGGCGGCGCCGCTTCAGCAGCGCGGGCGGGATCGGCTCCTCCAGCTGCGCGACCGCCGCCTCCAGGTTCTCCCGGATCGTCGCCTCGATCTGCTCGCTGGAAAGCTCCGCCGTCGCGCTGTAGACGGGGCGGAACTTGTCCTCCTCGATCACCGCCGTCTGCGCGCTGACCTCCTCCCACTTCGGGTTGGCCATCTGCGGGATGTTCCGCCACATCCGCACCTTCCCGCGCACGCGCAGCATCATCCCCGGGCGCACCTTGAAACGCATCCACGCCGCGTTGAACCACACCACCGCCAGCTTCTCCCCGCTGCGCTCGTCCCTGATCGTCGCCTCGAACCGGCTCCTCGGCCGCCCGGCGATGTAGTCGGCCGCCACCACCTCCCCGCGGACCGTCTGGATCTGCTCGTGCACGAGCTCATCCACGCCGCGCTCGCTCGACTCGAACCGGTAGTCGCGCGGCAGGTACTCCAGCAGCTGCCCCAGCGTCGCCAGACCGATCGCGCGCAAGGCCTTCTCACGCTTCGGCCCCACACCCGCAAGCGCGCCGACCGGCGTGGACAGACCTTTCGAAAGACTCACAACCTCCGCCGCGGTGGTCATGCGGGGATTGTACGGGAGAGGCGGGCTGGGACGGGTAACGGATTCTCGTTCACTGGCCGGGGTCAACGATCAGCGCTCGAATCACTAGGACCGTGGTGGCCCCGGTCCAGTGCAGCGAATGGTTATGCCGACGCCGACAGCTGCACGGTGTGCAACTGAGCCTCGAAGAGCGCTTCGTCGAACTCTGTGCCAGCGGCCTCGACCCCAGCCATTGCGAACCCACCGGGCACGCTCAACACGTAGTCCACGCGCTTCGACGGGTCGGGCGCAATCCGGCGGTACACGTACTTCTTCCCTGAGACGTTGCCATACTGAGCAACTCGTATCTCGCGCGTCGCCTCAACGCCCGGCGCTACAACCCATTCCCTCTCGCGCTCGCGCTGCGATTGATGAAACAAAACCTCATCAATCGCCATAACGCTGCCGGTGAATTTCCCATTCTTCAATTGCAGCAGGTATGGCGCGAGCTGCTTCACTCTCCAACCGTCAGGTACTACGAACTCAATCTTCGGACCACGGGTCGGCGGTTCGACCGGCGCACGCGGCGTTGGTTCAACAGGTTGCGAAAGATCGAATGCAAGCGTCGGTGATGAAATATAAGCGGCAATCCAGTGCGCCGGATGGTCGGGCTGGTCCTCAAGCCACCGCTCTAGTCGATCGTGATCCTCCGCAAGCTGCGCTTCGGCCGCCTCCAAGTTCAAGCCCCGGATGCGCTTGCGGAGCGCCGCCTCCAGGCGTGAAGGATCGACATCCGCATTGAGGCGAGAAGGCAGCAGCTTCGCCAGCGCGTTCGCGAACGGCTGCAGATACCGCAGCGGCTCAGGCAGAGTAGTCGGCTTCTTCGTCGGCATAACTAGGGATTACTCTGCGCACGCGCCGGATAGCATCCCGGCGGGCGCAGATTAGCATGCCGGGGCGGTGGGAGTCAGCCACATCCGTATCTGCCGCGTGCGCGGGAGGTTGGGCCGCGGGCGGCGGGGATCCGGCGGGATGCTATCGCGCCGCCCGTGCGGCTGCGCGCTGGTTAGGCACGCCACCCCCAACCCCCAACCCCCACCCCCGCTTCGTGCTCTTCGCTCTGCACGTTCGATCCTGCGGCACGCCGTGCCGCGGCTTGGTGGCTTTCCGTCCCGTCACTCGTTTCCATCCCAACCCTCCTCGCCGATCAGCGGAACGAACCGCACCGCATCGAGCGGACGCGTCTCGAAGCTGTCGCCGCGGCGGTCGATCACGACCAGGCGCTGCGACTCCATCGCCCCGACCGGCATCACCGCCCGGCCGCCGTCCTTGAGCTGCGCGAAGAGAAGCTTCTTCGGCACCTCCGGCGCCCCGGCCGCGGAGAGGATGCGATCGAACTGCCGCGCCCCGTTCTCGGCGGGCCATCCCTTCGTCCCGTCGCCGTGATGCAGGTGAACGCGGCCGAGCAGCCCCGCGCGCTCCAGCGAGCGCCGGGCTTTCTCGATCAGCGAGGCATGCCTTTCGATGCCGAAGACCTCCGCCCCCATCGCCGCGAGCACCGCCGTCTGGTAGCCGCTGCCCACGCCGATCTCCAGGACCGTCATCCCCGGCTGCACGTCGAGCAGTTCCGTCATGCGCGCCACGACATAGGGCTGGCTGATGGTCTGCCCCTCGCCGATGGGGATCGGGCCGTCGAAGTAGGGATCTTCCCCCGGCGGCACGAAGGCGGAGCGCGGCACGCGGCGCATGGCTCCGAGCACGCGCGGATCGCGGACGTCGCGCGCCATGAGCTGGCGCCGGATCATCCGCTCGACGCGCTCCGGATCCCACTCCGGCCGCCCGGGCGGCGGAAACCAGCCGTTGCCGGGATGCCCGTCATCCATCCCCGCGCCGCCTGCATGTGCGGAGACCATAACACTTCAGCCTAGATCGGTATCATCCGGCATGCAGCGCCCGAATCCGGCCCGGGTGGTCACCCTGACCACCGACTTCGGCCTCGCCGACGCCTACGTCGCCGCCATGAAGGCCGCGATCCTGCGGGAATGCCCGGGGGCCCTGCTCATCGACGTGACGCACCAGGTCCCGCGTCACGACGTTGCCGCCGGAAGCATCGCGCTGGAGCGCGCCTGGCATGCCTTCGCGACGGGATTCGATCGCGTCGTGCACCTGTGCGTCGTCGATCCGGGGGTCGGCACGGAACGGCGGGTGATCGCGAGCGAAGTCGGCAACGCCTTGCTCGTCTGCCCGGATAACGGGCTGGCGACATGGACGCTGGCGCGTCACGCGCCGGCGGCGGGGCGGACGTGGTCATTCGGCCATGCCTTTCCCGGCGCCAGCTTCGTTTTCCACGGGCGCGACGTGATGGCCCCGCTGGCCGGCAGGCTCGCGCGCGGCGAGGCGCCCGCGACCCTTGGCGCGCAGCCCATCGGCAACCCTCTCATGCTCGACCTGCACCCAGCGTCCCCCGGCACGCGCACGGGGCGCGTGATCCACCTCGACGCCTTCGGCAACTGCACGACGAACCTGCCGCGCGAGAACATCGACCGGGCCAGGGCGGTGTCGGCCGGCGGGAGGACACTGCCCATCTCCCGCACCTACGCCGACGTCTCCCCCGGCGAGCCGCTGGCACTGATCGGCAGCAGCGATCTCCTGGAGATCGCGGTGCGCCAGGGAAGCGCCGCCGAGGCGCTGGGGCTGTCGGTCGGTTCCGACGTGGAGCTGCTGGAGCACGACTAGGCTTGGTCGCATGCCGGAAGAGACGACTGAATCAGGCGCCGCAAGACTCGAGCCGTTCGTGAAGCTCGCGGACCCGTCCGGGTATCGCCCCTGCACGCTCGATCTCGTGGGCGACAGGGCCGCGCGCGACTATTGGGTCGACTTCTTCTGCGACCACATCGGCACCATCCTGGCGCTGGGCGTGGAGATCGCGGGCGAACCCGCTGAGGCAACGCAACGCGCCGAGGCCTGCCGCGAAGCGTTCACGAGCCACTTCCGCGACTTCCAGAGGAATCCGGAGAAGTACGGCGATGACGTCTCCATCCTCACGCTCGACATGTGGCGCGACCAGCACCTGCGCGCACACGGCTTCGTGGACTGCTTCCGAGAGCAGAAGCGGCGCGAAAACGAGAAGATGATCCCGCTATTGCCCGCCGTCGTCGCCGAGCTCGATCGCCACTCCGGGCGCGACCAGCTCGAGCACGCCGTCCGCGGCGTCTTCGCCGGAAACATCTTCGACATGGGCGCCAAGAGCACGGCCGGGCGCTTCCTGAACGAGTCGCCGGTGTTCGAGGAGGTCGTGGAGCAGATCGGGCCGCGTCCCTGGCGCATCGACGAGTTCGACGCCTTCGCCGACCGGCAGCTCACTCGCCCATACCGGCGCGTCGTCTTCTTCATCGACAACGCCGGGAGCGATTTCCTGCTCGGCGCGGTGCCGCTGGCCCGCCTGCTGGCGCGGCAGGGGGCGGAGATCGTCATCGCCGCCAACGAGCGGCCGACGCTGAACGACATGACCATTCACGACGTGCGCGACTGGTGGGGGCGCGCCGTGGAGGCGGCAGGTTTGCATGATCTTTCGTTCGAGCTCGTCTCCACGGGCACGGGCGAGCCGCTGATCGACCTGCGCGGCGTCTCTCGCGCGCTCAACGAGGCGTCGCGCGGGGCGGACGTGGTCATCCTGGAGGGAATGGGCCGCGGCGTCGAGAGCAACCTGGACGCGCGCCTCACCTGCGACCGGCTGAACCTGGCGATGGTGAAGGACGAGCTGATCGCCCGCAGCATCGGCGGAGAGGTGTTCGACTGCGTCTGCCGGTTCGCGCCCGGAGAAAGCGGCCGCGGATGAACACGAATGAACACGGATGGCCGGAGAGGATGCACGAATGATGCCGCGCACCGGTGCTTACCGGTGGTCGAATCTCCGCTAGCATTTCGGCATGGGCCTGCTCGCGGCGCTCCCGCTGATCCTGTTCTTCGATTCACCATCCGCTCCCGTCACGGTGGATGACGACGCTTCCCTGCGCGCCGCCTTGCGGGCGGCTGAGCCGGGAGATGTCATCCGCATCGCTCCCGGGACCTACGCCGGCGGGCTATGGATGGAGCGGTCGGGCACCGCCGAAGCGCCGATCGTCATCGAGGCCGCCGACGCGCGCGAGCCGCCGCTCATCGAGGGCGGAGCTGAGGGGCTTCACCTCTCCGGCTGCTCCCATGTCACGTTGCGCAATCTGCACTTCCGCGGGCAGCGGGCCAACGGGGTGAACATCGACGATGCCGGCCGGCGCGACGGCTCGGTCGGACGTGGCATCGTGCTGGAGGGCCTCGTGGTCAGAGACGTCAACCCGGAGGGCAATCATGACGGGATCAAGCTCTCCGGCCTGACGGGCTTCCGCGTCTCCGGGTGCCGCGTCGAGGGGTGGGGCGGCAGCGGGGTTGACCTTGTCGGCTGTCACGACGGCCTGATAGAGGCCTCTACGCTGAAGAACACCGACGACCGCGGCAGCGGCATCCAACTCAAGGGAGGATCCGCGAACGTCGTCGTCCGGCGCTGCGACTTCATCCATGCCGGCCACCGCGCGCTGAACCTGGGCGGATCGACGGGCCTTGACTTCTTCCGTCCGCGCGACGCGACGGCGGAGGCACGCGACCTGGTCGTCGAGGAGTGCCGCTTCGTGGGGAGCATGTCGCCGATCGCGTTCGTGGGAAGCGAGAACGTGGTCGTGCGGCGCAACGTGGTCCTCGATCCGAAGCGGTGGGTGCTGCGCATTCTCCAGGAGACGACGGGCGAGCGATTCGTCCCGTGCCGAAAGGGTCGCTTCGAGCAGAACGTCGTCATCTTCCGCGCCGCCGACGTCGCGAACCATCACGTGAACGTTGGCCCGCACACGCAGCCGGAGACGTTCGGCTTCCGGGGGAACGTCTGGTATTGCCGCGACGATCCGGCCCGCAGCCGTCCCCAGTTGCCCGCGGCGGAGGATGATGGGACGTACGGCATCGACCCCGGATTCACGGTCGACGAAGCCGGGCTTCCGGTGCTGCGCGGGCGCTAGGATTGCCCGGGCGGCGCGCTCGTGGATCGGGCGGACCAGCCGTCCATAGGATCACGCCCGCTGGCCCAGGAAACGACACAGGAGCCCTCCCGATGCTCGATCCCAAGGAAATCGCACGGATGCCCTCGCTGGAGCGCTACGCGCAGCGTGACTGGCATCGCGGACTGGACCGTCCCGCCCCGATGATGAGCCCGATGGCGGCACCCGGCCCCGGCGGCTACCGCTACACCCGCGAGATGACCCTCGAGGAGATGCTGCTCGAGAACCGCGTGGTCTTCCTGATCGGGGAGATCAACCACGCCTCGGCCAGCCGCGTCATCATGCAGATGCTCTACCTCCAGAGCGTCAAGCGCGACCAGGACATCAACCTCTACATCAACAGCCCGGGCGGCGTCGTCGATGACACCCTGGCCATCTACGACATCATGAAGTTCCTGACGTGCGACGTCGCCACCTACTGCCTCGGCCGGGCCGAGAGCGGCGGGGCGATCGTCCTCGCCGCCGGGCAGAAGGGGAAGCGATTCATCCTCCCCAACGCCAAGGTGATGATCCACCAGCCGTACGGCGGGGTGTACGGGCAGACGGCTGACATCGAGATCCAGGCCGAGGAGATCCTCAAGACCAAGGAGACGCTCAACCGGATCCTGGCGAACGCGACGGGTCAGTCGATCGAACGGATCACCGAGGACGCGGAGCGCGACAAGTTCTTCACCGCCCATGCAGCCAAGGCTTACGGGCTCGTGGACGAGGTGCTCGGCGAGGATGAAGGCGAGGCCAAGGCCGACAAGGCCGCCGACGCGACGAAGAAGTAGGGGCGTCACCCCGACGCCGGCCGCGGAGGGTGCAGGATGCTCGAAGGTCGATGGCTGTGGCTCTTCGCACTGATCGTCGGACTGGTCTTCGTTTGGCTCTGCTGGCTCTTCATCCGGGCGATCGGCGACATGTTCGCCTGGAGCTGAGCCGCGACAACGACTGAGGACACACGGTCGGCCGTGCTGCGGCCGGCACAAGAGGACACGAAACATGGACAACACCCTCGTCCCCATGGTGATCGAGAAGACCGGCCGCGGCGAGCGGGCGTACGACATCTTCTCGCGGCTGCTGAAGGACCGCATCGTCATGCTCGGCGGCCCCGTCACCGACGACTCGGCACAGCTCGTCGTCGCCCAGATGCTCTTCCTCTCCACGGAAGACCCCGAGGCGGACATCCACTTCTACATCAACAGCCCCGGCGGGAGCGTCTCGGCCGGCATGGGCATCATCGACACCATGCACTTCCTGCGGTGCGACGTGGCGACGACGTGCATCGGCATGGCGGCCAGCATGGGCGCCTGCCTCCTCGCCGCCGGCGCCAAGGGGAAGCGTTACGTCCTGCCCAATGCCCAGGTCATGCTCCACCAGCCGTTGCTGGGGGGCGTCATGCAGGGGCAGGCGACGGACCTCGGCATCGAGGCCAAGCACATGCTCCGCCTGCGCGACCGGCTGTACCACCTGATGGCCGGCTTCACCGGCAAGGACTACGAGACCATCCACCGCGACTTCGACCGCAATAAGTGGCTTTTCGCGGAGGAGGCGATCGACTACGGCGTGGCGGACAACATCCTGAAGAACGCCCCCGAGAGCGTCACCAGCCACCGGGAGAAGGAAGAGGAGTGACGCGCCGCCGCGCCGCGCCTCCCGCGCCCGCGGACCGTTGCTACACTGCGCGCATGAGACTTCCGGCGCTCCTGGCCTGCCTGCTCCTGCTCCTCCCGCTCGGGTGCCGCGGGCCGAACCAGGCGAACATCGAGTTGCGCAAGCAGAACCAGCAGCTCGACGCCGAACTGGCGCGCCTGCGCGCCGAGAACCAGCAACTCGCCCAGGACCTCCGCCGCCTCGAGAGCGCGGACGAGACGCAACTCCTGCCGACGCTCCCGCAGGAGCGACTGGCGGAGCTCTGGACGGTCGCCGGCCTCCGCTTCGGCCGGCTCACCGGCATCGACCGGCGCAGCGAGGGGCATCCCCTGAAGGTCTACTTGCGCCCGGTCGACCAGGACGGCGACCCGATCAAGGCGGCCGGCAGCATCACGATCGAAGCCTTCGACCTCTCGGCCAGCGACGTGCGGATCGGGCGGTGGGCGTTTGGCGTGGAGGAATCGCGCGACCTCTGGAACAGCGGCGGGCTGCTGAACGAGTATGTTCTCACCTGCCCCTGGGAAGGGGAGGCGCCGGCCCAAGGGCGCAAGCTGCTCGTGAAGGCGACCTTCCACGACGCACTCACCCAGCGCACCCTGGAGCAGACGCGGGAAGTCCAGTAGGTCAGTCGAGCGCGAGGCGGAAGACCTCGCGCATGCGATCCAGCGGGGGCTCCTTGCCCGTCCACGTCCGGAACTGCTGCGCCGCCTGCGAGAGGAACATCGCCTCCCCGCCGATGGCGTGGGCGCCGGCCGACTCGGCCGCCTCCAGCAATGCCGTGCGGCGCGGGTTGTAGACGGCGTCGAACACGACCATACCCGGCCCGAGCTTCGGCATCGGGAGGCTGCCGGCGCCCGCGGAGGTGGCGAGGCCGACGCTGGTCGTGTTCACGTAAAGCTCCGGCGCCGCCTCCGCCAGATCCGGCAGGGGCGCGACACGCAGGCGGCCGTTTCCGCCGAACTCCGACACCAGCCCCTCGGCCCGCGCGCGCGTCCGGTTGTAGATCGTGATGTCGCACCCCAGCGCCGCCAGCGCCGCGACGGCTGTCCGGCCCGTTCCGCCTGCGCCGGCGACCGCCACGCGCATCTCCCCGAGCCGGTCGCGCCCGCCGACCGCCTCCGACAGCGTCTCGATCAGCGCCTCGGCGTCGGTGTTGCTTCCGCTCAGCCGCAGCTCCCCGTTCTCACGCTCCACCTTCAGCGTATTGACCGCGCCGATGCGCTCGGCCGTGGCGTCGAGCCGCCCGCCTCGCTCCAGCAGGTAGCGCAGGGCGTTCTCCTTGTGGGGCAGGGTGATCGAGAGCCCGGCGAGCTGGAGCGGCTCGAAACCGAGAAACGACTCCATGAACGCCTTGAACGACTCGTACCCCGGCTGCACGAGCATCGGAAGGTAGACACCGTCGTATCCGGTGGCCTCGAAGGCCGCATTGTGAACGTGCGGGGAGAGGGAGTGATCCAGCGGGTGCCCGACCACGCCATACACCTTCGTGCTGCGCTTGATCGCATCCCAGCGGTAGAGGCGCTTCATCGTGCGCAGCGGCACTTGCCCGTCCGCGGTGCCGGCGCCCTCCTCGATGCTGGCGAAGGAAAGGAACGCGCCGAATTTCTTCGCCAGCACGCGGCTGACGAGCCCCTCCTCCCCCATGCACAGCGCAATCGTCGGCTTGCCGGCATCGCGCAGGAGCTCGAAGGCCTCGATGTTGTCGCGGATGCTGCGGGCGCGCCACGCGAGCTTCACCACGTCCGCCCGGCTCTCGCTCATGTCGGCAAAGAGCGAGATCAAGTTCTGCGGGCGACCGTCGAAGTCGTGGGCGCTCAGGATGATCTTCGTCGGCTCCGGCCGCGCGCCCGAGAGCTTCAGGAACGCCCACGGCCACCCGCCGGCGTGGTGGAGCGTCTTCCATTCCAGGTCGACGTAGGAGACCGCATCATGCGCGACGGCGGCGAGGAGGGTGAGGCGCTTGTCGTCGTCGGCCTCCGTCTGCCCGCCCTCGTTCACCGGGCGGCAGGTGAGCAGGGTGGGAACACTCAGGTCGTCGACGAGCCGCGCCAGCGCCACGACGACGCTGTCGGTCTTCCACTGCTCCGGCGGCTCCTCCAGCACCTCGCGCAGCGCGTCAAGGCGCAGCTCGACCATGTCGGCCCCATGCTCGACGGCGCGCAGCGCATCCCGGCGGGCCTGCTGCGGATCGCGAACGAAGATCGAGGCGCAAAGTCTTGTCACGTGTGGTGCTCGGACGGGAGTCAGACGTCAGGATGAGGAAGCGACCCGCACGGCGGATCGCAGGGTTACCCCGCTTCGGGGTGCCGGCGCAGGCCGCGCCGTCGCTCTTGCGGATCACAGCAAGCCAAGCTGGTTCAGGGCGTCGGCGAGGGCCTTGCGCGTCGGCTCGGTCGCCTCGACCAGCGGCAGGCGAAGCTCCCCCGCGTCGCGCCCGAGCATCTGCATCGCCGCCTTCACGCCCGCCGGGTTGCCGTCGAGGAAGAGCGAGCGCGTCAGCGCCCAGACCTCGTGGTGAATCTTCCGGGCCGCGGCGATGTCGCCGTCAAGTCCCAGCCGGCACAGCTCCGCCACCCGCGCCGGAAGCACATTCGACAGCACGCTGATCACACCAACCCCGCCCACCGCCAGGATCGGCAGCGTCAGCGGGTCGTCACCGCTCAGCACCGGCACGTCGCACTCCTGCATGATCATGCTGGCGAAGCTCGCGTCCCCCGTCGCTTCCTTCACCGCGGCGATGTTCCCGTCGCGATACAGGCGCGCGACGGTCTGCGGGCTCATCGTGATGCCCGTGCGGCCGGGGATGTTGTAGAGCACGATCGGCAGATCCACCTTCTCCGACAGCGTCATGAAGTGCCGGTAGAGCCCCTCCTGCGTCGGCTTGTTGTAGTACGGGTTCACGCTCAGGCCCGCCGTCGCGCCAGCCTGCTTCGCAAACCTGTGCAGCTCGATCGCCTCCGCCGTCGCGTTGGCGCCGACGCCGGCGATCACCGGCACGCGCCCGGCGGCCTCGGCGATCGTCGTCTCGACGACGCGATGATGCTCCTCGTGGCTCAGCGTGGGCGACTCGCCGGTCGTGCCGCAGGGAACCAGGCCGTCGATCCCCTGGTCGATCTGGTAGCGCACCTGCGCCTTCAGGCGATCGAAGTCGACGGCGCCATCGCGAAACGGGGTGACGAGGGCGGTGATCGCTCCGCGAAACGTTGGGCGGGCCATGTGCGGACTCCTTTCGGCGGGCCGGGGAAAAAAGGCGGGTCGACATTCTAGAAGCCCCGATCGACCCGACAACCGAGCGCCGCGCGCCCGCAGCGGCGGTTCAGGCCCGCGCCGCCTCGATCGCCTCCGGCGGCGCGCCGATGTCGCCCACCGTCACCACGCCCAGCCAGCGCGCCCCGACGGCGAAACCCACCTTCTCCGCCGCCATCGTCACCGTTCGCGTCGCGCGGATGCAGTCCGCCTCCTCGCCCAGCGGGCGGCCCGTGTCGCAATCGAGGCCGCTGGGCACATCCACCGCCAGGATCGGCAGCCCGCGCGCGTTCATCGCCCGGATCAGCCTCGCCGCATCCTCCCGCGGCGGCCTGTCCAGGCCCGTGCCGAGCAGGGCGTCCACGAGCAGATCGCCCGGCTCCTGCGCGATCGCCTCCTCCGTCGCGGGGCGCATCGCAAGGCTCATGCGCCGCGCGATGTCCGCATTGATGCGCGCATCTCCCTCCAGCGACTCGGGCGGACGCGCCGCCAGCAGCGTCACGCCCACGCCCGCGTTGTGAAGGTGGCGCGCCACGGCATAGCCGTCGCCCCCGTTGTTCCCGCCGCCGCAGACGATCAGCGCCCGCCCGCCTTCGGGCAGCATCGCCACCGCCGCATCGCACAGCGCCCGCGCCGCGTTCTCCATCAGCACGATGCCCGGGATGCCATACCTCTCTACGCAGATGCGATCCACCGCTCGGATCTGCTCGCGCGTCAGCCTGACCGTGCTCACGCGCGAGTATAGACACCCAGCCTGTGAGCAACGCTCACGCGGATCCAACACACACAAACGCCATCAGGCGCGGCTATAGTGCCATCGCATGACTCACCGGCCGGATCAGGAGCCCGACGCACCGCCCGGTCCGCACCCGCAGCGGCCGCGCATCCTTCTTACGAACGACGACGGCATCCGCGCCGAGGGGATCGCCGCCATGTACCGGCAGCTCGTCCGCTTCGGCGAGATCCGCGTCGTCGCGCCCGAGACCGTGCAGAGCGCCACCGGTCACGGCGTCACGCTTCACAATCCGCTCCTCACCAAGAAGGTCCCGCTCGCCGACACCGACGCCGTCGGCACCGCCGTCGAGGGGCGCCCGGCCGACTGCGTCAAGCTCGCCATCAGCCAGCTCACGCCCGACGTCGATCTCGTCGTCAGCGGCATCAACATGGGCGCGAACGTCGGCGTCGACGTCTTCTACAGCGGCACCGTCGCCGCCGCGGTGGAGGGGGCCTTTCTCGGCAAGCCTGCGATCGCCGTCTCGCATCACCTGACGGAGCGCGTGGAGACGAGCCACGACTGGGCGGCGGAGCTGGCGGTGCGGGTGATCGAGCGCCTCTGGCGCGGCGGCGAGCCGCGCGCCGGACAGGTGATCAATCTCAATATCCCCGCGCTCGAGCCGGGCGAGGAGCCGGCGGGCGTGAAGGTCGTCCCGCAGTGCATCCAGCCCTGGAGCGACGCCTACGAGAAGCGCCTCGACCCCAGCGGCAGGGAGTATTACTGGAACACCGCCAAGTTCTCCCTGGCGCGCAGCGAGGGGGAGAACGACGTGGTCGGCCTCCGCGACCGATACATCACCCTCACGCCGCTCCATTTCGATCTCACCGCGCACGAACGGCTGGACAACCTCCGTCACGCGCTGGCGAGCAACGAAGGCAGGTAGTCGCATCGGACGACCCGTCCGCGACGCCGGAGCGCGCGGATCCGGGCACCGGCCAGGATCGGGGCGCGGCTCCCCGGATCGCCGCCAGGATGATTCGAGACCATCCCGTAACCAGCCGGTTCCGCGCCAGAACTAACCAGTTCTGCTCCGAAACTAGCTAGTTTTGCTCCAAAACTAGACAGTTTTGATCCAAAACTAGACAGTTCTGCTGCAAAACTAGACAGTTTTGATCCAAAACTAGCTAGTTCTGCTCCGAAACTAGCTAGTTCTGCTCCGAAACTAGTCAGTTTTGCTCCAAAACTAGACAGTTCTGCTGCAAAACTAGTCAGTTTTGCTCCAGAACTAGCTAGTTCTGCTCCAAAACTAGTCAGTTTTGCTCCGAAACTCACCAGTTGTACGCCGATTCTGACTGCTTCTGCTCAGAGGCCAGTCGCGTGGTGGCGCGCTGTTGCCCCGGCTCCGGGCCCCGGGATCGAATGCTGCGCCCGCTCAGCCGACTCCGCGCGCCGCTCGGGGATGATAATTCCTACCGCTGTCGCCGCGCCAGCACCAGCAGCATCTGCCCCATCACCGCGACGAACGCGCCGATCGCCATCATCATCAGGTAGACGAACAGGGCCGTGCCGAGGATGCCGATGGCCCCGCCCACCCTGATACTCGTCGGCCCCTGCCGCACCGGACGCATCGTGCCGCTGAACAGCGACTCCAGCAATGCCCACCCGAAGAACAGCGTCAGCAGTGCGCAGATTCCCAGCCCCACCCACGTCGCGAGCCAGCCGACGAACTGCACCATCGTCGCCGACGACAGGCGCAACACGACCACGCCCGGCTCAGGTCGCCCGTAATCCAGCGGCTGCGCCGCCTCCACCCGCCGCTGGGGCGCCGGCTGAGCAGGCGCCGGCGCGGCCCCCTGGGCCCCTTGTCTCGCCGGCCCCGAACGCGCAGCCTTCGCCAGTTCCTGAAGTGGGTCGGACATGATCCCCTCATAGACCACACCGCGCCGCATGCTGTCAAGCCCCCGGTGGCCCCCTGGCGCCGCCTCTGGCGAATCAGTATGCGATCAGCTTGCGGCGCAGCCTGTCGTCGAGTTGCACCGAGGCCAGCACCTCCGCAATGCGCCCGCCCGTGCCCGAGCCGCCGTAGACGTTGGATCCCTCCCACTTGCGCGGCCGGCCGTCGCGCCAGATCTGAGTGACGGCGGCGACGAGGGCGGGCTGATCATCCTCGACGGCAAGGACTATGTCGCTGCGTTCGCGGCCGAGCTGGCGCGGGCCGACGTCGATGACGGGCGTGCCGAAGCTCGCGGCCTCGATGATGCCGCTGGAGCTGTTTCCGATCAGGAAGGCCGCGTCGCGCAGCAGGCCGAGGAAGAGGGGTCGCGGCACGTCGCGCCGCCGGACGAGGCGCGGGTCGCCGGCGCGCTCGTCCCAGCAGCGCACGATACCGGCGTGGCCGGGGTCGTTGTTGGGATGGATGACGACGATACGCGGCAGGCCGGCGCCCAGCGTGGCATCCAGCAGGCGCGCCGCCGTCGCGTGCTCCGCGGTGTCGTCGTCACGGGTCGGATGAAGGACGAGCAGGGCGAAGCGCCCGGGCTCGACGTCGAACTCGCGCGCGATGGAATCACCGGGTGATGCGGTCTCGACGATGCCGTCGATTCCCGGTGCGCCGACGGTGTGGACGCGCCAGACATCTTCACCGAGCCGGACGATGCGCGCCGCGCTGCCCGGCGTGGCGGCGAGGTGGAGGTGCGCCAGCTTCGTGATCGCGTGGCGCAGCGCGTCGTCCGCCTGGCCCTGGGCGCGGTCGCCCCCGTGCACGTGCGCGACTATGCGCCCACCGATCGCGCCCGCCGACGCCGCCGCGAACGCCTCGACCCGGTCGCCCACCACCAGGACGATCTCCGGATCCAGCGCGGCGAACGCCCCGGCCAAGCCCGCCATCGCCACCCCCGTCGCAGCCGCGGGATCTCCCTCCGGCCACTCCACTACGCGATCGATCGTCCACCCACCGCGGTGAATGTCGTCGATCGTCCGGCCGTGAGCGGGCGAGAGGTGCATGCCCGTCACGACAAGCTGAAGGGCGAGCTCGCCACGCGCCCGGATCGCGCGCAGCGTCGTCCCCATCAGGCCGAACTCGGCACGGGTCCCGGTGACGAAGCAGATGCGGCGCATGAGCGTGGGGTGGCCTCGGACTGTTGCACATGAAACGGCACCGCCCCCGACCTCGCCTCACGCCGCCTGCGCGCCCTGGGCCAGGTCGAACCAGTCGAGCATCGCCCCCGCCGGGATGTCACGGCCCGCCTTCATGCCGACCACGCGATCCACGTGCTGCACCGGGATTCCCGTCCCCGGTCGCTGGCAAGTCAGGTCCGCCCTTGCGATCGGTTCCCCAGCGCGGATCGGCCGGCGCGTCACCAGCGACTGCCGGCTCACGTGGCGCACGTCCAGTTCCACGGGGTGCAGGCGCTGTTCACCTGCCCCGAGCATCGCCTCCGCCTCGCGGATGGCGCGGACATAGTCCCGGAACTGCCGCGGATCGGCGCTGGCGGAGTGATCCGGCCCCGGGGCGGCACGGTCGTGCGTCAGGTGCTTCTCGATGATCCGCGCGCCCGCGGCCACGGCGAGCGCGCCCGCGCCCGTCACCTGCGTGTGATCCGAATAGCCCGCCACCACGCCATGCCGCGCGGCGAGCCTGCGGATCCACGCCAACCCCGCTGCCTCGGCCGGCGTCGGATAGGCGCTGACGCAATGAAGCAGGGCGAATCCCGCTCCGGCAGCGCGCAGCCGGCGCACCGCCCAGTCGATCTCCGCCTCCGTCGCCGCGCCGGTCGAAAGGAGCATCGGCAGCCCCAGCGCCGCGGCGGCATCGGTGAGGATCGGGTTGACCAGGTCCGGCGAAGCCAGCTTCACCGCGGGCAGGCCAAGCTGCGCGACCTGCTCCACGTCCTCCGGCGAAAAGGGCGTCGCCAGCGGAACCATGCCCGCCGCGCGGATCGCCTCCACCACGCGCGCCACCGCGGGCTCGGGCAACTCGTATCGCCGCAGCATCGCCGCGGCGTCTGCGGCGCCGGCGTCACGCTGGTACTGCGCGAGCGGCGCCGCAGCGTGCAGCAGTCGCGAGGCGCGGAAGAGCTGGAGCTTGACGGCATCGGCCCCGGCCTCGCACGCGGCATCCACCAGGCGCAACGCGGTCGGAAGGTCGCCATCGTGGTTCACGCCGATCTCGGCGATCACGAAGACGTCCTGTCCCTCACCCAGGGTTCGATCGTCGATTGTCAGTAAGTGCGCGCTGTCGGCGGGGATGGTCACGGCAGGCTCCGTTCAGGCGGCGGCGCGGATGGTGGGGCGGGCGAGCCCGCGCGAGCGGAGAATCGCCTCCGCGAGGAGCAGGTCACGCTCGGCGTCGATCTCCACCGCCGCCTCCTCCGACACGACGCCGCGGCGGTCGCTGCCGAACATGGCGTGCGGATCGCCCGTGTTCTCGCGCCCGCGAAGCAGGCTGGCGCGCGTCATGGCAACACATCCTCCATCGTGGAGGTAGACCGGCTCCAGGTCCTGCCGCCGGTGGATGCTGCCAGCGGCGAGGGGCTGCACCTGGTCTCCGGCATCGCCGGCGAGGCGGCTCATCCACGCGGGATGCCACTTGCCGACGGTGCAGAAGCTGCGCACGCTGTCGCAGCCGGTGCGGAAGAGGTGATCCACGCAGCGATCGATCAGCCCCTCCCCGCGGATCGGCACGTTGCCGTAGAGGATGACGATTGCATCGGCGTGAAAGTCGCTGCGCGCCTCGACATGGTCGAGGGCGTGCAGCAGCACATCCTGCACGCTGGCGTCGGCGGTGGCGAGCGCGTCGGGACGGGCGATCGACTGGATGTATCGCCGCCCCGCGCGGAGGCGCAGCTCGGGGCAGTCGGTGCTCAGGACGAGGCGGGAGATGGTGCTCGCCTGCCGCGCCGCCTCGAAGGTGTAGTCGATCACCGGCCGTCCCAGCAGCGGCCGCAAGTGCTTGCCTGGCAGGCCGAGGCTGCCGGCACGCGCGAGGACGACACCGAGTACTGAAGGGGGCTTCGAGGACGGGTTCATGCGGCTTCCTTCGTCAATGCCTGCGCCGCGCCCCCGCCGGCCGGCTGGAACGCCTGGCGCATCGCCCAAGCGGCACGGGCCGTCGTGCGGCCGAGCCGGCCGAGCGGGCGCGAGAGTTCGTCGGTGAGCGTGCCGTCGGCGAGAACGCGCAGCGACGGCTCGCAGCGCTCGGTGCGCGACATCGCCGCGACCGCAACTTCCGGCGGAGCGATGTTGCCGAAGGCGTCAGGGCCGTGGATGACGGCGCTGCCCACGGTGCGGAGCCAGCCGTCGTACCACGCCTCCATCTCCGGGAAGTTGGCGCGGCACTTCACGAACGTCGGCACGATGATCGGCGTCCCGCGGCCCAGGCGCTGGCGCAGCGCGATCAGCAGTGCCAGGCTTCGCGTTGCCCGGGCGTAGCCGTCCGCGCCCATCAGCGCCTGGTAGGTTTCAGGCGTTACGGCCGGAAGGTGGACGCTGATCACGTCCGCCGACTCCGCGAGCGCGGCGACGCCAGCCTCATCGACCAGCAGATCCGTCTCGACGTGGATGTCCGCGACCCCCGCCTCCCGCGCCGCCGCGATGACCTCGCGCCAGGCCGGCGCCAGGAGCGGGTCGCCGCGGCCGCCCAGCGTCAGGCGCAGGTCGTCGGCCTCGGCGACGACGTCCACGATCAGTTCGCGCAGGCCGCGCGGGTCGAGATCGGCTTCGCCCGCCGGCAGCAGCCAGGCGGGCCGGGTCTGGCGTCGCGTGGTGAGTTCGATCGACACGGCCCGCGGCATCGCCGGTTCTTGCCGGGCCTCATCGGCCTCGATCGCCAGGCGCTCGGCGTCCGCGTCCGGCGTGAAAACATTCTGCGCCCACCGGACGGCGCGCCGCGACCGCAGGCGGAAGTCGGCCAGTGTGCGCGCGGCGCGCGTGGGGCCGTGACAGCAGTAGTCGGCTGCCACCGGGTCGAGTTGCGGGTGATCCGGGCGGTAATGGAGCAGCGATCCCGGCGCCGCCTTGCGGGCCGCGAGCTGCTCCAGCAGGCGAAGGGAAAGCAGGATGCCCGTCAGGCCGGGCGCCGCCGGCGTGAAGTAGTAGTCGTGCCCTGGCCGGGCGGCGGCGTGGCCGATGAGCTTCTCGACGAGCGCTGGATCGAGCAAGGCCGAGGAGGGATCGACGAGGAGAACGGCATCGGCACCCGCGGCTCGGGCGACGGCGAGCACCCCCGGGGCAAAGAAACCAGCATCCTGCGGGATCGTCCCGAGCAGCCCGCCGCGCCAGCCGTCGCTCCAGCGCTGCGCCACGCTGGCGGCGTGCATGGCGGGGATGTGCCCGCGCGGGCCGTGCGGCAGGACGTGCGCCCCCGTCTCGTCCGCGGCTGCGGAGGCGGCGGGGAGCTGATCGTCCCAGCAGAGGAGGGCGACGGCGCCGAGGTTCGAGCAGCGAGCCAGGCGTTCCAGCGTCTGCCGGAGGACGGGCGTCCCGTTGAAATCGAGGTGGGCGCTGCCGGCGCCGGGCGCCTCGTGCAGGATGGAGCAGACACCCAAGACCGACCCGAAAGGGGCGGGGGAGTCGGCGCTGCGGTCCGGCGGGCTCATGCCTCCGTTATCGGACGGCACGCCCCCGCGGCTGAAGTCGAGTTCAACTCGCCCGGTCGCCCCGGTTGCGGATGGCGCGCCCCTCCGACTCGTACTGGGCGAGCTTGCGCTGGAGGGTCCGGACGCTGATGTTCAGCGAGTTGGCAGCGTGGGTGCGGTTGCCGTCGAACCGCTCCAGCGCCTTCTCGATGGCCAGGCGCTCCAGCTGGTCCATCGTCAGGCCGCTGGGAATGTCGTCGCTGCTGCTCCCCATGGACGCATTCTCGAGCAGGTGATCCGGGAGGTCCCGCTCGGTCAGCGTCTCCCCCTCGGCCAGCACCATCATGCTCTCGAGCGTGTTGCGGAGCTCCCGCACATTGCCGGGCCAGTTGTACTGCCGGAACGCACGCAGCACTTCCGGGCTGATCTTCTTCCGCTCAGCGCCCCGCGTCTCGGCGATCTCGTTCAGGAAGTGCTCCACCAGCAGCGGAATGTCGTCCGGCCGCTCTCGAAGCGGCGGAAGGCTGATCGTGACCACGTTCAGCCGGTAGAACAGATCCTCGCGGAACTCCCCTTCCTGCACCATCTTCCGCAGGTTCCGGCTGGTCGCCGCCAGCACGCGCACGTTCACCTTCTTCTCCCGGTGCCCGCCGACGGGGGTCACCGTGAGCGATTCCAGAACGCGCAGCAGCTTCGCCTGGAGGCCGAGCTCGAAGTCGCCAATTTCGTCGATGAAGAGCGTTCCCCCGTCCGCCTGCTCGAAGCGGCCCGGGCGATCGTCCGTGGCGCCCGTGAAGGCGCCGCGCACATGGCCGAACAGCTCGCTCTCGACGAGCGTGCTCGGCACGGCGGCGACGTTCATCGCGACGAAGGCGCGATCCTTGCGCGAGCTGTTGTGGTGGAGGGCGGCGGCGACCAGCTCCTTGCCGGTGCCGCTCTCGCCGAGGATGAGGCAGGTTGAATCGACCGGTGCCGCCCTGCGGACCATGTCGAAGACGCGGCGCATCTGCGCGCTCTCGCCGATGATGCGCTCGATGCCGAACTTGTAGTCGAGGCGCCGGCGCAGGTCCTCCAGTTCCCGCTCGCGCCGCTTGGCGTCCACGGCGCGCTGGATCGTGTGCTCCAGGTCGTCCGGATCGACGGGCTTGGTGATGTAGTCGTAAGCCCCGGCCTTGATCGCCTCGACCGCCGTCGCGATCGAGCTCTGGCCCGTCAGGAGGATGAACTGCGTGTCGGGCTGCTGGCGCTTCCAGAGGCTCAGGAGCTCGATGCCGCTGATGTCCCCCATGTAGAGGTCGGAGAGGACGACGTCGAGCTTCTCGTCGCGGTAGCCGACGGCCTTGTCCGCGTTCTCCGCCATGTAGGTGGTGAAGCCGACGGATCGGAGCAGCTTCGCCAGTCCGTGCCGCTCGGTCGGGTTGTCCTCGACGATCAGCACCCGCCCCCGGGAGGCAGTCGCCCCGCGGGGGCTGCCGTCGGTGGAGGCGCGGTTGGCTTCGGAACTGGGTTCGGCGATCTTCTGGGCCACGGGGAACGTCCTTCTTGCACTCCGGTTGATGGGGCTGCCGCGCAGGCCGAACCGGCCTCACCCGAACGGCTCCGGGGGCGGCGAGATCACTCGCCGCACACCGCCATCACGCAACTGCGACTGTATGGCATAGCACGCACGTTTGACCGGGCCAATGCGTAAAATTCCCACCTTAATGCGACGAGGCCGCCTCCGGAGCCATGCTTCGCGCCCCGCGCCGACGCGTCGCGACCGGAGGCGCGGTACCCGCGCACCACCCGAACGCCTGCTAAACTGCCCCGAATGCTCCGGCGGCTCCGACGGCTGAAAATCTCCCTGGCGACCAAGTGCCAACTGCTGTTCGGCATCGCCGCGGGCATCATCATCCTCGCCGCACTCGTCGTCACCTGGCAACGCATCGAGCAGCTCACCCGCCAGCAGGACAGCGTCGCCGCCGAGACGCTCGCGAAGCAGACGCTGGCGATGCACGCCGCGACCGGGCAGCTCCCTCCCGCGATGCCTGCGCTCGATGACTACGACGGGATGAGCGTGCGGCGCCCGCGGCTCGTCGGCGCGACCGAGTCGGCCGACCTCACCCCCTTCGAATCGCGCGCGCTGGCCCGCTTCCTCCGCGAGCCGGGGCAATCCACCCACCGCGAGACGTACGAGACCGAAGAGGGTCGTCAGGGGCACCTCCTGGCGATGTCCGTGCGCTACGAAAACCGCTGCACCACGTGCCACAGCCCGCCGTTGGCGTCGGCCGATCTCGCGGGCATCACGACGCGCCCGGTGCGCCTGCCGCAGGCGCCGCTCGTCACGGGCGATGTCGCGGGTCCGGCGGATCCGGAGCGCCCCGGCGTTCTTGCACCGGACGAGCCGGAGCCGGTTGCGCAGCCCGGCGAGCAGGGGGGCCAGGAAGCTGCGAGCGACGAGGGCGGGGGCGAGGAGGCCGCCGCCGCGCCGCAGGACGCGCCGCTGCTGGGGATGGTGAGCGTGGAGATCCCGTCGCAGATCCGCGCGCGCCAGCGGCTGCTCAACCGCGTCTTCCTGATCAGCGCCAGCCTCGCCGCGGCGGCGACGGCGACCATCACCCTCTACTTCATTCTCACGCGGCTGATCCTCTACCCGATGCGGGTGCTCCAGGAGACGGCCGAGAAGGTGCGGCAGGGGGACCTGGAGGTGCGCAGCGACATTCCAAGCGGCGACGAGTTCCAGACGCTGAGCGAGACGTTCAACGAGATGCTGGCAGGGATCCAGGAGCGGAACGAGCAGCTTCGCCGCGCGAACATGTCGCTGGATCGCAAGCTTGGCCAGCTCTCGGAGACGAACGTGGCGTTGGACGAGAGCAACCGGCTCAAGAGCGAGTTCCTGGCGAACGTGAGCCACGAGCTGCGCACGCCGCTCAACAGCATCCTCGGCTTCGCCGATCTGCTGAAGGACTCGTCGCGCGACAATCCGAAGATCGTCCGCTACGCCAACAACATCCACAACAGCGGCTCCAACCTGCTGGAGCTCATCAACGACCTGCTCGACCTGGCGAAGATCGAGGCGGGGAAAATGGAGATCCGGCAGGACTCGCTCTCACTGGCCGACATGTTCGAGGCGCTCGTCACGCTCCTTGGCCCGCTGGCGGCCAAGCGGCGGGTGGCGATCGACACGCGCATCATCCCCCACGTGCCCCTGCTGACGACGGATCCCGGCAAGCTTCAGCAGATCCTCTTCAACCTCCTCTCCAACGCCATCAAGTTCAGCCCCGATGGCGGACGCATCGAGCTGGAGGCGCGCCGGGAGGACGCCGACCACGTCCGCATCAGCGTGCGCGACTTCGGCCCCGGCATCGCGCCCGAGAACCAGACGCGCATCTTCGAGAAGTTTCGCCAGCTCGACGGGGGCGTCACGCGCCAGCACGCCGGAACGGGCCTGGGCCTGGCGATCAGCCGGGACCTGGCCAACCTCCTGGGCGGCCGGCTGGGCGTCGATTCCGAGCCCGGAGAGGGAGCGACCTTCTGGCTGATCCTCCCGATCGAGCTTCCCTCTCCGCCGGCCGACGCGGCACGCCGTCTCGCCCAGTCCGCGACGACGACGGCGGTGGTCCAGTAACAGGCAGAAGTGCGCGTCGCGGCGTCAGCGGCCCGGCCGCGTCGGGGCCTTCGCGATACTCGGCTTGTCGCGCGGGTGAATCCGCGCGACAATCACCCCCAGCCAGACTCCAGCCCAGAGGGATCAGCCACAGGTGAGCGCTCCGATCAAGGCCGTCGCCACGCACCTTCGGGCAAAGCTCGGGATGGCACTGTCCACGCCCGGCCTCCTGGTCGGCATCGTCTTCTTCGCCTTCTCCCTCACGCCGAGCCTCGTACCCCGGCCGTCCGTCGTGCAGGGAATCGTGTCGGGCCTCTCCTTCTCGATCGGCTACGCCCTTGGCGTCGCAGCGCAGTGGCTCTGGTCATACCTCGAGATCCCGGCTCCACCGGCGCGCACGCTCCGATGGATCAGTATCGGCGCGGCCGCGGCGTCCGCGGTCGTCGCCGTCGTATTCCTCTGGCACGCAGCCACGTGGCAGAACTCCGTGCGCTCCCTGATGCAGATGGAGGAGACTCACGGCGGGGGGCACCTCACCGTCGCGCTCATCACGCTCCTGCTTTTCGGGCTGCTGCTGCTGGTGGCGCGGCTCTTCCGGATGACCAAGCAATTCCTGGCGGCGAGGCTTCACGGGTTCGTGCCGCGTCGCGTATCGCGGCTGATCGGTGCGATCGCCGCCGTCGCGCTCTTCTGGTCGATCCTCAACGGCGTCATCTTCCGGTTCGCCCTCCGCGCCGCCGACAGCTCCTACCAGCAGGTCGACGCGATGATCGGAGACGACCTGTCTCCGCCGGACGATCCCGCCAAGGCCGGCGGACCCGGGTCGTACATCGACTGGGGCGATCTCGGGCAGGCGGGGCGCAACTTCGTCTCCAGCGGCCCGTCCGCCAGCCAGATCAACGAGTTCACGGGCGAGCCGGCGCTCGAGCCGATCCGCGTCTACGTCGGGCTCAATGCCGCGCCCACGCCCGCCGAGCGCGCCCGGCTTGCGCTCAGGGAGCTCATCCGCGTCGGCGCCTTCGACCGCAGCGTGCTCATTCTCGCCACGCCCACCGGCACGGGCTGGATCGACGCCGCCGCGGTGGACCCGCTCGAATACCTGCACCACGGCGACATCGCAACGGTCGCCGCCCAGTATTCCTACCTCCCCAGCGCGCTGGCCCTGGTCGTCGAGGGAGATTACGGCGCCGAGACGGCCCGCGCGATGTTCCTGGAGGTGTACGGCCACTGGACGCAGCTCCCGCCCGACCAGCGCCCGCGGCTCTACCTGTTCGGACTGAGCCTGGGTGCGCTCCTGTCGGACCTCTCCTTCGACCTCCACGACATCCTCGCCGATCCGTTCGACGGCGTGCTCTGGGTCGGCCCGCCATTCCGCAGCGAGAGCTGGCACAACATCACCACCGACCGGGAGCCGGGATCTCCGGCGTGGCTGCCGCGCTTCAAGGGAGGCTCGATCGTCCGGTTCATGAACCAGGACGGGATCCCCCCGGCGGCATCCCCGCGGTGGGGGCCGCTGCGCATCCTCTACCTCCAGTACGCCAGCGACCCGATCACCTTCTTCAGCCTGGACCTGGCCTATCGCGAGCCGGAATGGATGCGGCAGCCGCGCGGCCCGGACGTCTCGCCGGAACTGCGATGGTTTCCCGTCGTGACGATGGTCCAGGTGGCCGCCGACATGATCGTCGGGGGCGCCCCGCCCGGCTTCGGTCACGAGTTTTCCGCGCGCGACTACATCGCCGGGTGGGTGGCGCTGATGGAGCCCGAAGGATGGAGCCAGGAGGAGATCACGCGGCTGGCGGAGCTGCACGAGAAGCAGCCGTGAGCCTCATCGCCGCGCCCCCTCGGGGATGGGGACGCGCGAGAGCACGTCCTTGGGGTCGATGTAGTTGGTGGGGCGCGGCTCGATGCGTTCCAGCCGCCACTCGTCGCCGCGCTTGAAGTAGTCGAAGCGCCATGCCGTGACGAACGGGCGCATGAAGCCGCTCCGCTGCTCGCTGCGGACGCGGAGATCGATCCGAATGCCCAGGTCGTCGCGCGCGCTCTCGATGCGGGTGACCTCGATGTCGCGATGGTCCATCTGCTGGTGGGTCATCTGCGCGGCGCGAACGATGTCCTGCCCCATCAGGAGCGTCGAGAGCCGCGTGTCGTCGTTCAGCAGGGTCGAGAGCTTCTCCCAGTCCTGGTCGCGATAGGCCTCCACCGTCGCAACGGCATGATCACGCGCCCGCTCCACGGGCGTCCGGATCACCGCCGCAAGCGCCGCCCACAGCAGGGCCGCGGCCACGCACAACAGCGACACGCGCACCAGCATCCGGTCGCGCCGGGCAAGTGCATAGAGCAGGAAGGCCGCGACCACGCCGCCCGCGATGGCCTGGACCCACCAGGGGGCGCCGAACACCCGGTCGTAGACATGTTCCATGGTTTGTACTCCGGTTGTCGCATCGACCCGATCGATTCAACCACATTATGCGCGCTGTCCGATAAGCCCCTTGGCCCCCCGTGCGCCCCTGGCCCGAAACGATGCAGCAGACCGACCCGGCTTCCGACGATCGATTCACCCTCCCGCCCGGGCGGTCGCGCCAGCACGCCAACTACCTTGACAACCTCGCCGCCCTCTGGGGGGCCGCCGCGCCGCTGGCCCGGCGAATCGAAGCGGTCGATGCCGCCACCCCGGCCGCGGGTCTGTCCGCCCCGGATGAGCCGAAGGAGGAGATCGCCGGCCTTCTCGAGCAGGTGGACCGGGCCGAACAGTTCGCCTTCCATGTTTACGGTTTCGGGCCGCATCTGCTGGAGCTCTTCGACCGCACCGGCGCCGGTGAGGGGGAGGCGGTCTTCGCCGTCTTCGAGCCGGACGTCGCACATCTGCGCGACGCGCTGCTGCGGCACGACTACTCGCCCCTGCTCGCAAGCCGGCGCATCGTGATCCTCACCTGCACCGACGCCGCCGAAGTGGGGCGACGGCTGGAGCCCCTGACCTCCAACATCTCCCTCGGCTTCCATGGGGTGCGCCATCATCCCAGCGTGGCGCGCGATCCCGCCTTCTTCGAGCAGGCGACGCAGGCGGTGGCGGACCTGGTCAGCCACACGCGCACGCAGATCGCGACCACGCTCCAGCACGGGCGTCGCACGACCGTCAACATCGCCGGCAACATCGCCGCCTATGCCACGACCCCGGGGCTCGAGCGACTCGCCGGGGCCTTCTCGCAGAAGCCCGCCATCATCGTCGCCGCCGGCCCGTCGCTGCGCAGGAACATCGATCGCCTGCGCGACGCTGCCGGACGGGCGGTGATCATCGCGGTGCAGACCACGCTCCGGCCGCTCCTGGAGGCCGGCGTGGTGCCGCAGTTCGTCACGGCGCTGGATTACCACGAGATCAGCGCCCGCTTCTACGAGCGCCTGCCGCGCGATCTTCCCACGGAACTCGTCGCGGAGCCGAAAGTGAGCCCCGAGGTCGTGCGGGCCTGGTGCTCTGTCGAGGGGCGACGCCTCACCTTCCTCGGCAACGACGCCGCCGACACGCTCCTTCGCGAGCTGCGCCCGCGCAAGCCGCGCCTGCCCGCGGGGGCGACGGTGGCACACCTGGCGTTCTCGCTCGCCGAGCATCTGGGCTGCTCCACCGCCATCCTGGTCGGGCAGGATCTAGGCTTCAGCGACGGGCTGGCCTACGTCCCCGGCACGAGCTACGACGATGTCTGGCGACCGGAGACGGGAAGATTCTGCACCTTCGAGATGCGCCAGTGGGAGCACATCGCGCGGGACCGCGCCGCCCTGCGCCGCGTCGAGGACTACCAGGGGAACAGCACCTACACCGAGCAGCGCCTCTTCACATACCTCAAGCAGTTCGAGGCGATGTTCGCACGCACCTCCATGCGCGTCGTCGACGCCACAGAGGGGGGCGTCGCCAAGGCGCACACCGTGCGCATGGGCCTTGCCGAGGCCATCGACACCCTCTGCACCGATGGCGTCGGCCCCGTTCCCGACTATCCGGATATCCTGCCCGGCGCCCCGTCACCTGAGGCGGTCGCGGCCTGCCTCCGTCGCCGGGCTGCCGAAGCTCACACGATCGCCGAAATCTGCCGGGAAACCGCCTCGCTCCTCGACGACATCGCCCGCGCCGGCGGCGACCAGGCCCGCGTCAACCGCGCCATCAGCCGGATCGACGCCTTGCGACAGCGGCTGCGCGAGATCGATCCCACCTATCTCCTTGCCACCAGCCTGACGCAGCGGAGCGAGCAGGAGCGGTTCCGGGCCGACCGCCGCATCCGCGCGGCCAACCTGTCCCCGGAGGAGCGGCAGCGCCGGCAGGTCGAGCGCGACCGGGCAAACGTGCAGGCCGTGCTAGCGGCGGCGGAGGACCTGGAGCAGATCCTGTCAGCCCTGACACAGGACGACACGGCCCTCGAGATGCCCCTGGCGGCGTGATCCGTCGCTGGCCCACGTTTACAGCCTTGCCGACGGTAGAAGAAGAACCCCGTCGTTGTGACGTAGTTTCGCGGCGGACGACAGGATGTCGGGCTGTCGCATTGTCTGCTTCCGGCTCAGCCATCGACCTTCGTCTACATGTCGCCAAGGAGTGGCGAAATCGGTGGATGGCACGTGGGCGGGCTGCGGCACATTTTCGCGACCGAGCGATTATGGGTGGCCTGGCACACCCTTTGTTCCCATGGTCACCGCCCCTTGGGGCATGAACCGCAACTTTGGGAATAAAGGGAGTTTAGGAATGTCCATCAGCAACGACCGCTTCGCCGCAGAGGGCCTGCACCTCACGTACGACCCGTACGAGCCCACCGAGATGAGAATCGCGGTCTTCCAGATGCAATGCCGCAGTTGCGGCTATGAGCCGGAGGATCCGGTCAGCCCGCCCAAGAACTGCCCCAAGTGCCGCAGCAACGCCTGGGAACGCTTCGCCCTCCCGGGAAGCATCCTGCGGAACAGCGAGCGCTATTGATTCAAACCGTCGGGACGACCGGGCCCGCGGGACCGGCAGGCGTGCCGTACGCGCCACCCTCCCCGGGCCCGGTCGATCCCGGCGACGAGATACCCCGAACCACCGCCGCCCGTGCCGTCATCCGGCAGGGGCGGCGTTGTTGTTCGGGGCACGCGCGGCAGGCGAACCGTTCGCCCCGATTTCCGCATCGCCTTCTCCGACGGCCCGCGGGGACGCGGGCCCTCCCAACCACGCGATCGCAACGCACCTTAGATCTCGCCGCCGAAGACGTGGCGCAGGATCAGGTCGTGTACGCCGGTGCTCTCGATGCGCTCGGTGCGCATCGTGCGGGGCTCGTTGCT
The DNA here is from genome assembly GCA_023417885.1 of Planctomycetota bacterium. Lineage (GTDB taxonomy): Bacteria > Planctomycetota > Phycisphaerae > Tepidisphaerales > Tepidisphaeraceae > JAEZED01. Next base: position 10,146 of record JAEZED010000002.1, on the reverse strand, counting down.
GATTACCATCGGCCCATGAGCCGGGTCTTCAGGAATGAGGCCGTGTGAGCCACGCACCAAGGTGGCGTCGAGAGGGATGACATCCAGCAGCGCGCGGAAGCCCGCCTTGCGCGCCAGCACCTTTGCTGCCGCGCGGGCCTTGATAGCGCGCTTCGAGGGATCGAAGAAGAGCTCCACCGGGTCGTAACCCGGCTTGCGATGAATATCGACCGTCCGCGCGTAGTCGGGCGCCAGCGCGTCGTCGAGCCAGTAGTAGTAGGTGAACCACGCATCCGGCGCCGCCAGCGCCACGAGCTCCCCGCTGCGCGCGTGGTTCAGCCCCGCCTCCAACTTTCCCCGCTCATCCAGCACGCGCGCAACGCCCTCCGTCTTTTCCAGCAGGTCGCGCACCACCGGCAGATCCGCCGCGTCGCGCACGTAGACGTGCGCCACCTGGTGATCCACCGCCGCAAACGCGCGGCTCGCGCCGGCGTCGAGACGCTCGGTTCCCAGTTCGCGGCGCACCTGGATCAGCCCCGCCTCGCGCAGCACGCGGTTGATGTGCACCGGCCGGCTGACCGGGACGATGCCGTACTCGCTCAGGATCATCACCCGCGCCCCGCGCGACCTGAAGTGCTCCAGGAGCTGACCCACAACGGCGTCGATCGCCCGCAGTTCGGGCGACACCTCCGCCGCCTTTGGCCCATGCTTCTGGAGCACGTAGTCCAGGTGCGGAAGATAGACGAGCGTCAGCATCGGATCGAAGCGACGATCGACGCGGATCGCCGCCTGCGCGATCCAGCGGCTGCACGAGATGTCCGCCGCCGGCCCCCAGAACTTGAAGAGCGGGAACTGACCCAACTCCTCCTGGAGTTCGTCGCGCAGCGCGGGGGGGTTCGCCCAGACATCCGGCACCTTCCGCCCATCCGCGGGATACATCGGCCGCGGCGTGACCGTCCAGTCCGCGCCGCAGTACATCGCGTACCACCAGAAGAGATTAGCGCAGGTGAACCGGGCATCGCGCAGGCGCGCCGTCGTCCATATCCTGGGCCGCTGCACCAGTCCGTCCGCCTGCTGCCAGAACCGCACCTCCTGCGTGTCGCGGTAGTACCACCCGTTGGCGACGATGCCGTGCACGCCCGGCGTGGTTCCAGTCAGGTAGTTGGTTTGCGCCGTGCAGGTGACGGCCGGGAGCGCGGGGGACACGTACGCCATGTGTCCGGCGTCCCTGAAGGCGGCGATGGCGGGCGTCTGCTCCCCGATGAGCGAGGGAGTGAGCCCCACGACGTTCAAAACGACCGTCTTCTGCACACCATGATCATAAGTCGACCGCTCGCCGCTGCCCGCGGGGCCGGCGACGGCGCCGCTAGAGTGGGGCATGCATGCAGTCGTGGTTCCCTTGCCGTCGCAGCTTCCGGTCGAAGGGCTGTCAGGACGGACGGTCGTGGTCTTCGACGTGCTTCGCGCCACAACGACCATCGCGGTCGCGCTCGCGGCGGGGGCGCTGGAGGTGAGGGCCTTTCCTTCGCTCGCCGCCGCTTCGACCGCTGCCGCGGACTTCGCCGGGCCGAAGCTGCTCGCGGGCGAGCGTGAATGCCTCCGCCCGCCGGGATTCGATGTCGGCAACAGCCCGCTCGAGATGACGCCCGACGCCGTGCGCGGCAGGACGATCTTCCTCAGCACCACCAACGGTACCCGCGCCCTGCGCGCCGCCTTCGATCACCCGACGCTCCTGAAGGATGGCGACGCCGGCCATTCCGCCTGCTTCGCAGGCGCGCTCGTGAACGCGCGTGCCACCGCGCGGGCCGTGATCGCGCAGGGGCGCGACGTCGTGCTGCTCTGTTCCGGCTCCGATGGAGAGGTTGCGGAGGAGGATCTACTTGGCGCCGGAGCCGTCCTGAAGGCGATCGAAGCAGAGGGGGAGAAGCCGGACTTCGCCGATGATGCGGGCGCTCTGGAATGGTTCGAACGATTTCAACAGGAGGGGGAGTTGCTGCTCGCCCGCACGCGCGGCGGGCGCAAGCTCCTGGGCGTCGGAATGCGTCAGGACCTCGCCGCCTGCGCTGCTCTGGATCAGTTGGCGGGCGCCTGTCGGGTCGATGAGAAGCTGCGCATTCGGGAAATTTGAGAGTGTCAATTGTTTGCCCCTTGACCGGCCGGACACCTACCTACCATCCCCTCAATGCGAAGGATCTGTCACGCGGGTGTCGGGCTGGTCGCCGCCTATGTCTTTGTACTCACCGCCGCAGCGCAGCAACCGGCGGCGGTGCTGGTGGCGCCGGTTGAGAAACGTCCAATCGAACTGGCCAGCCGCCTGGTCGCGACGGTCGAGCCGATGGTGAGTTCCACGCTCGCCGCCGAGCAATCGGGCCTGCTGATGGCGCGCCATTTCGACGAGGGGCAGACCGTGGAGAAGGGCGCGGTGCTCGCCCAGCTCGACGACGCGCTGCTCCAGCGCCAGCTCGCCTCCGCCGAGGCCTCGCTCCGGTCCTCCGCCGCCGAGTTGCGACGTGCCGAGTTGAATGCCCAGAACCTCCTGCGCGAGCGCGACCGGATCACCACGCTCTACGAGCAGGGCGCCGCGACGGAGAAGGAGTACTTCGACGCGATCAACGAGCACGAGCAGTCGGTGGCGTCGGTGAACGTTGCCGAGGCGACGCTCGCCGAGCGCGAAGCGGCCGTGGAGGAGCTGAAGATCCGCATCGCGCAAACGCAGGTCGTTGCCCCCTTCAGGGGCGTGGTGAACCGGCGATACGTGGAATTGGGTCAGTGGGTGCAGCAGGGTGAGCCGGTCGCGGAACTCGTGCAGCTCGACCCGCTCTATGTACGGACGGGCGTCCCCGAGGGCGTGCTGTCGCGCCTGAAGGTCGGCGCCAGCGGCAGCTTCACGGTCGATGCCTTGGGTGGAGAGACGTTCGAAGGCGTCGTCGCCGAGATCCTGCCCGTTGCGAATCCGGAATCACGCACGTTCTCCGTCCGGCTGCGCGTGGACAACCCCGAAGGGCGCCTGTTGCCCGGCATGTTCGCGCGGGTGACGGTTCGCGACCAGCAGGAGGGGGCGCTGGTGGTGCCGAAGGACGCGGTGGTGCGCTCGGCACAGGGCGTGATCGTCGTCGTCGCCGACAACGGCACCGCCCGGATCGTGCCCGTTCAGCTCGGCGCCGCCGACGCGTCGAGCCAGGCGGTGATCGGAGATCTGAAGGAGGGCGACCTCGTCGTCATCCGGGGCAACGAAGGGCTGATGCCCGGCGCGCCGCTGATGGTGCAGAACGCCCCCGGCGCCGGTGGCCAAGGCCCGGGCGGCGGCCCGCCCGGCGGTGGTCAGGGCGCCGGCGGCCCACCTCCCGGAGCCGGCCAGCAGCAGGGCGGCGGCAACGGCAATGGCGCGGCAGGACAGGAGAACTAGAACCGCCTGCGCGCAACATCGCCGCGCGGCGCGGGTGTCGGGATTGGGCTCGGAGCGATGGGAAGCAGGGAGTGATCAGGCGTGTCGATCATTGAAACAGCAGTCCGCCGGCCGGTCACAGTGCTGGTCGTTGTCTTCCTGGTGATCCTGTTCGGGATCCTGGGCCTGTTGCGCGTTCCGGTGCAGCTGACGCCGAACGTCGATCAGCCGGTCATCACCGTGACCACGAGTTGGTTCGGCGCCGACCCGCAGGAGATCGTGCGCGAGGTGATCGAGGAGCAGGAGGAGGTCCTCAAGCGCGTCAGCGGCGTCGAGGAGATGACGGCCACCGCGCAGCCGGGCCAGGCGGAGGTGCGCCTGGAGTTCGCCGTCGGCGTCGACAAGGAGGCCGCGCTCAACGAGGTGCGCGACAAGCTCCGCCAGGTCCCGGAGTATCCGCCGGACGTGGACGAGCCGATCGTGCAGAGCGTCGACAGCTCGGCCCGCGACTACATCGCCTGGATCATGGTGATCCCGACCCCGGACAATCCGGACATCGACGGCGATGGCCGGCCCGATCCGATCGCCTCCAACGGCACCAACGCCCCCGGCTTCGACGGCGACATCCGCTCGCTCGGCGACTTCTTCGAGGACGAGGTCAAGCCGGTGCTGGAGCGCGCTGGCGGGGTCGAGCAGGTGGAGGTCTACGGCGGTCGCGAGCGCGAGATGCAGGTCAAGGTGGACCTGGCCTCCCTGGCGGCGCGCGGGCTGGGCATCGACCAGCTCGTGTCGGTCCTGCGCCAGAGCAACGCCGACGTGACGGCCGGGACGGTCGATGAGGGCAAGCGCTCAGTGAGCGTCCGCGTGACGGGACGCTACGAGTCGCCGGAGCAGATCGCCGACACCGTGATCGCCTACAGCGACACCGGCACGCCCGTCTTCGTGCGGGACGTGGCGGACGTGGCGATGGGCTACAAGAAGGAAGTCAGCTTCGTGCGCAGCATGGGCATTCCCGTGATCGCGATCCCGGTGGCGCGCGAGACGGGTAGCAACGTGCTCTCGGTGATGGAGAACCTCAAGGCCGCCATCCGCGACGTCAACGAGAACGTGCTCGGCTCGCGCGGCTGGGGCATCGAGCTCAAGCAGGTCTACGACCAGACGGTCTACATCAACGACGCGGTGGCGCAGGCGCGGTCGAACCTGATCATCGGCGCCTGCCTCGCCGCCATCGTGCTCCTGGCGACGCTGCGCAGCTTCGGCGCGACGGCGGTGGTGATCATCGCCATCCCCATCGCGACGATCGGCACCATCCTCGGGATGGCGCTGCTGGGGCGCTCGCTGAACGTTATCAGCATGGCGGGGCTGACGTTCGCCGTCGGCATGGGCATCGACAACGCGATCGTGGTGCTGGAGAACATCTTCCGGCACCGGGAGATGGGGAAGAACCGGATCAAGGCCGCCGTCGACGGCGCGTCGCAGGTCTGGGGCGCCATCGTCGCGGCGACGCTGACGAACGTGGCGGTCTTCCTGCCGGTCGTGTTCATCCAGCAGGAGGCGGGGCAGCTCTTCCGCGACATCAGCATCGCCCTGACGCTCAGCTTCTTCTTCTACCTGTTCGTCGCCCCCACGGTCATCCCGATGCTGGCGGCGCAGTTCCTGAGGAAGATGCCCCCCAGCTACCGCGCCCGCGAGGAGGGCGCCCCGCGGCGACGCGGCCTCATCAGCGGAATCGGCGCCCTCAGCGTGCGCATCAGCGACGCCTTTTACAGCCTGATCCTGCGACTGACGCGGGGCCTGCCGTTGCGCCTCGCGATCGCAGGTGGCCTGATGCTCGCCGCGGTCGCCGTCAGCTGGCTGCTCATGCCGCAGCGCGACTACCTGCCCGCCGGCAACCAGAACCTGCTGATGGGGATGATCCTCCCCCCGCCCGGGTACAACGTGGACGAGTACCGCTCCATGGCGCACCACGTCGAGGGGGCGCTCTCCCCCTGGTGGTCCGTCGACACCGACACGCCCGAGGGGCGCGCCCAGCTCGAGCAGATGCAGCAGGGATACATGCAGATGATGCAGCAGCAGGTGCTGCCCGGCATGAAAGCGGGCCTCGAGCAGGAGGTCGCCCAGCTTCGTGCCGCGGGGAAGAGTCAGCGCGACATCGACGCCGCCACCAGCCAGACCCGCGCGATCATCGCCAGCCTGGAGAGCGGCAATCCTCCCCCGGCCATCGACAACTTTTTCTTCGTCAACTACCTGAACTTCGTGTTCATGGGGGCCAGCAGCCGCGACCCGAGCAACGTCGCGCCGCTCGGCAATCTCCTCACCGGCTCGCTCCAGGGCATCCCGGGGACGCAGGGCTTCTTCTTCCAGGCGCCCATCTTCCCGGCCGAGGGATTCGCCAGCGGCAACAGCATCACCCTCAAGGTCGTCGGCACCAACAACGACCAGGTGACCCAGTCCGCCGGCGCCGTCATGGGCAGGCTGATCGAGGTCTTCAACACCTTCCCGCAGCCGGATCCGGCCAACTTCAACCTCGGCCGGCCTGAGCTGCGCATTGAGCCCGATCGCGAGCGTGCGGGCCTGGCGCGCGTGCCGGAGACCTCGGTGCGCACGATGTCGCGTGTCGCCGTGGACGGCGAGATCGTCGGCGACTACCGGTACGGCGGGCGAGCCATCGACCTGACCGTCGTGACCAACCTGCCGCGCAACCGCGCCTTCACCGGCCTGCTCGCCGACGTGCCACTGGCCACGCGCGACGGCGGGGTCGTTCCGCTGGCGAGCGTGACAAAGCTCGTCCCCAGCACCGCCCCCCAGCAGATCAACCGCACCGAGGAGCAGAGCAGCATCAGCTTCTCGATCAACCTTCCGCCGAGCGTGAGCGTCGGCCAGGCGTCGGCGCTGGTCGAGAGCCAGGTCGAGAAACCCCTGCGCGATGCCCGCGTCATCCCGCCCGGCATCCAGCTCACGCTCACCGGCAGCGCCGACAAGCTCCAGGAGTTCATGACCGCCTTCATCCCGGGGTTCATCCTCGCGGCGGTGGTGACGTACCTGCTCCTGTCGGCGCTGATGGAGAACTTCATCTACCCGATCGCGATCATGCTGAGCGTTCCGTTCGCGATCGCGGGCGGGTTCATCGGCCTGGCGCTGGTGCGGCTGGACGATCCATCCGTGAAGATGGACGTCCTGACGATGCTCGGCTTCGTTATCCTGATCGGGACGATCGTCAACAACCCGATTCTCATCGTCTACCAGGCGCTCAACTTCCATCGCGACGGCATGCCGCGCAATGAGGCGATCGCCCGCAGCACCCAGACGCGCGTGCGGCCCATCCTCATGAGCGTCACCACCAGCCTCGCGGGCCTGACGCCGCTGGTCGTATTCGCCGGCGCCGGCAGCGAGCTCTACCGCGGTCTGGGCGCCGTCATCGTCGGCGGCCTCGCCGTCAGCACGGTCGTGACCCTCATCCTCACGCCCATTCTGCTTAGCCTGCTGATGGACTTCATGGCTCTCTTCGAGCGGAAGCCCAAGGCCGGGATGCCCACGTCCGGCCGGTCGCGGCCCCACCACGACGAGATCAACGGCGAAGCCGTCCCGGTCGGCGAACCGGCGGCCGTCTGAGGCCAACCTGCAGACTCCCGAACCCGTTCCACCGGCGAACCCAAGCCGGTGGGACGGTTGCCTGGCGAAGCTCCGTAGGCCGCCCCGGATGCAGGCGGTAACATCCGCGCATCCCTGCACGCGTGGTCATCACGGGCATCGGATGCGTCAGCCCGAACGGCATCGGGCGATCCGCCTATTGCGCTGCCTGCATCGAGGGGCGCAGCGGACTGAAGCGCCTCGAAGGCGAAGCCTTCACCGGCCTCCGCACGCCCGCGGTGGGACGCATCGATGACTTCGCGGTCGAGTCCGTTCTCGACGCCCAGGACGCCCGTCGCCTGCCGCGCACGGTTCCCCTTGCCCTGGCGGCGGCGCGCGAGGCGATGGAACAAGCCGGGCTGGATGTTGCCGATCTCGAAATGTCGCGCCGGGCGGGCCTGGTCCTCGGCACTGGCGGCGGCGGGCTCGCGTTCGTCGAAGCGCAGTACCGCTCGTGGTTCACTGAAGGGAAAGGAAGCCTCTTCGCGATCACCGGCGGGACGCACGGCAACCTGGCAGGGGAGCTCTCGATCGCACTGGGTCTGCGCGGGCCGAGCCACGTCGTCTCCACCGGGTGCGCCAGCTCCACCGATGCCCTCGGCTACGGCATGCTGCTGATCCAGGCCGGGCGCGCCGACACCGTCGTCGCCGGCGGAGCCGACGCGCCGATCGCTCCGGGCATCCTCCGCGGCTTCGAGCGCATGGGCGTCATCAGCACGCGACCGGAGGACGATCCGGCCCACGCCAGCCGCCCCTTCGACGTGCAGCGGCGCGGGTTCATCCTCGGCGAAGGGGCGTGGATGTTCGTGCTGGAGCGCGATGAGATCGCCGCCGCCCGCGGCGCAAGGCCGCTGGCGCACCTGGCGGGCTATGGCAGCACATGCGACGCCTATCACCGCGTGCAGATCGCCCCGGACGTGGCCGAGTGCCTCCGGGCGATGGAACTCGCCCTGGCCGATGCCGGCGCGGTGCCCGCGGATGTCGACGGCGTCAATCTCCACGGCACGGGCACGGAGATGAACGACCGGCTGGAGACGCTGGCCATGCGCCGCCTCCTGGGCGCGCGGGCCAACGAGGTGCCGATGAGCGCGACCAAGAGCCTGATCGGCCACCCGCAGGGGGCCGGCGGCGCCGCGGGCCTCGCGGCCGCCATCCTCGCGGCGCGCAAGGGGTGGATTCATCCGACCGTCAATCTGCTGGACCCCGACCCGGAATGCGACCTGGATTACGTGCCCAACGCCGCGCGCCGCTGCGAGCAGCGCTTGATCCTGTGCAACTGCATCGCCTTCGGCAGCAAGAACAGCGCGCTGGCCGTGCGCATCGAACCATGACGAGGAGCATGCCCGGTACCCGGCCCTGATGCACGAGCCGCTCAGGCGCGCGTCAGCGTCTGGAGCCGATCCGCGTGCGCGACGATCACCTCGTCCGCGATGCCGAGAAACAGACCCGTCTGGATCACCCCCGCCCGGCGCAGCAGCGCCGCCTCCAGCGCAGCGGCGTCGGCTATCGGCCCGAACGCCACGTCGTAAATCAGGTTCCCGCCGTCGGTGACGAAGGGCGTGCCCCCGGCCACGCGCGGCGCGGGCATGCCGCCGAGGCTGCGGAAGAAGTCGGGCTGGCGCTCGGCGCCGAAGCGGTCCACCTCCACCGGAAGCGGCCCGCGGGCGCCCAGCCGGTCGACCAGCTTCGCCTCGTCGGCGATGATGATCACGCGGTCGCTGTTCTGCGCAACGATCTTCTCCCGCAGCAGCGCCCCACCCAGCCCCTTGATCAGGTTCAGGGATGGATCGATCTCGTCGGCGCCGTCCACGGTCACCTCACAGCGCTCCGCCTCCGCGAAGCTCACGATGGGCACGCCCGCCGCCGCCGCCAGACGCCGGCTCGCCTCGCTCGTGGGGATTCCGCGGATCCGGGAGAGCCGCCCCTCGCGGAGGTCGCGTCCCAGCGCCGCGATGAAGAGGGCCGCCGTCGACCCGCTGCCCAGTCCCACGGTCATGCCTGATTCCACCTGCGACAGGGCCGCCTCGGCGGCGTTCTGCTTGAGCTGATCCGATGAAGGGCGAGTGGCCATGAGAGGGGCGGCGGTGGTCATTTCCGTTGCGAGCATAGCCCGTGCGTGCCGCGGCACCAATTGGGGTCGCGGCAATGCGCAGAAGGCATTATCGGGCCTAACATCGGTCGGCCCGCGTTCGCGTTGTCCGGCTGCTGGCGCTAAAATGTCGATGCGCGACCGCGCTGTCATCTCCGATGCCAGCGCGCCCGCGAAGATCCGTCATGCTCCTTCAGACCAACACCTATGTCGTACCGAAGGAAAAGCGGGCGGAGCACGCACGCCTGATGCTCCGCTTCCGGCAGTGCTTCCGCAGGCTCGGGAGCGTCTTCGAGGTGTACGAGCAAGCCGGCCCGGGCTTCAGCGGCGACGGCGGGGGGCGGTTCGTCCAGATCATGCGCTTCCGCGACCGGCATCACCAGCAGGAGGTGCATGCCCGGGAGCAGAAGGACCCCGTCGCACAGCAGCTCATCGCCGACTTCTGCCAGCTCGTCAACCTGTCGTACCAGCAGCAGCACGGGCTTTTCGCGTCCGCCTACTACGCAGGCATCCTTCCGGACCGTCCCAGCGACCACGCCGATCGCGTCTCGACCCCTGCGGATCGCCCCGCCGGCGGCGACGCCGGCAGCGATAACGCGGAGGCGGAGGAAATCGAGACTGCCCAGCTTGCCGCGAAAAGTGCTGAAAGCGAGAGTGCGGTGGAGGAAGCGTTCGGCCCCTTCCTGCGCGAGGACGATCCGGAGTTCCGGGTCGAGCAGCAGGTCGACCCGATGGACTCCTTCGAACCGCGCTCCGTGGATGAGCCGGGCGAAGGGGAACCGCCGGAGCGGCACCATTCCGAACGCCGTCCCGCCGACCCGCGACCGATGCCGCGTTGAGAACGACGTGGCCGGCCCGCGACGAAGGCGGACCAACACGGAGTTCCGATCATGTCCAAATCGTCCAAGCCAAAGTATCGCGGCCTTCGCATGGCCTGGCGGCTGTTCGTCCTGGCGCTGTTCGTCGGCGGCTGGGCCCTGGCGGCCGCAGCCCTCCACGTGGTCGTCGTTCCGGGCGACGGCGAGTCGGCCGTCGCCGGCGACAGGAAGGTGCTCGTCCTGCC
>JAEZED010000165.1 GCA_023417885.1 Planctomycetota bacterium | reverse complement strand
CCCGCCGCCCGACCGCCTGCTCCGGCGATCAGCGCAATGAGAGGAGGCCGCCCCGGCGCGGCCTTCTCGTCACTCGGGGTATCCGGATCGAACCTACTCCGCGGCCGCCTCGGTGATTTCGCGGCGGCGGTCGTTCATCTGTGCCCTGAGCCGCGCGAGGATGCTGGAGTGCATCTGGCTGACGCGGCTCTCGGAGAGATCGAGCGTGGCGCCGATCTCCTTCATCGTCATCTCCTCGAAGTAGTAGAGGGTGACGATGAGCCGCTCGGCGCGCGAGAGCCCCTTACTCATGAGCTCCTTCAGGTCCTTGCGCTGGATGTCGCGGAGCGGGTTGCGGGTCTTCTTGTCCTCCAGCACGTCGATCTCGCGGACGTCCTTGTTGCTGTCGGTCTCGTACCACTTGCGCGACAACGACACGATGCTGGTGGCCTGGGCGTCCTTGTAGATCTTCTCGAACTCATCCATCCCCACGTCCATCTTCCGGGCCAGCTCCTCGATGGTCGGCTGCCGGCCGAGCTCCACCTCGAGCGATTTCTGGGCCGAATCCAGCTTGTGGGAGCGGCTGCGCACCAGGCGCGGCACCCAGTCCATCGACCGGAGCTCGTCCAGGATGGCGCCCTGGATGCGGCGGGCGCAGTAGGTCTCGAACTTGACGCCCTTCTCGAAGTCGAAGTGATCGATGGCGTCCATGAGGCCGAAGATGCCGGCGCTCATCAGGTCGTCGAGGTCCACCTCGTTGGGCAGCTTGGAGTAGACACGCTCGGCGTTGTAGCGGACGAGGTGGAGGTAGGCCTCCATCAGGATGTTGCGCAGGTCGTCGCGCTTGGTGCGCTTGTAACCGATCCAGACCTCGGTCAGGTCCTCGCGGTCGGTGCGCACGATCACGCCCCCGGCGGCGCCGATGTGCGACGTGCGTCGCGGAGCGGCGTCCATCGGAAGCAGCGCTTCGTCGGAGACATCCACCGACAAATCAACTCGGGCGGCAGCGGTAGGCGGCATCGAAACCTCCCAGTCCGTTGGGATCCACTCGCCCCGCAGCGCGGGGGGAGCGCGGGGCGGCAACACGACTTGCCTCGTCCCGCAAAACATGGCCGGGCTCGCGATTCCCTCCGCGGGCCTGCCTTCGGCGCCGGTGAGTGTACCCGCACGCAACACCCGGTTCACCTCCGGCGACGTCGGAAAACCGGAAAATGGCGAAACTCGCCAGCGCGCGGCCAAGCGCCGCACGCTCGGCTCGACAGCCTCCGATGCGCGCGGCGGACGAGCCCGGTCGCTTCCATGCGCCGGGCGCCGTGGCGGTTCGAGCCTGGCAATCGCGGCAACGTGCCCGTCGCTGCGCGCACGTTCACCCTACGAAACATCAGCGCCAAGCGCCGCCGTTCCCCCTTATCGGCGGCACGGCGGAGGAACTTGGTGCTGAACTTTGACGCGCCGAAGGCCGATGAAGGCCGACCGCGCCTGTTCATGCTGCCGCGGCCGTTCCCGCGGACTTATCGGACGCCACCAGCGGCGCGCCATCGGCGCCGCCCGTCCGCTTGTTCTTCGCATCGCGCGGATCCTCGCCGCCCACTTCAAGGATCGGCCCGCGCTCCCGAAGCGCCTTGATCCGTGCCTCCCCTGCCTCCTTCAGCCGCCGCCCCTCCGCCGAGAGGTTCTCCTCGAGCATCTTCTGGGCCATCAGCCCGACCACCAGCCCCACCGCGAAGGTGCACGCCATCGCCGAAAGCGCACGCATCACGATCGTGCTGAACGGGTTGGCGGCGCCGAACGCCCCCGCCACCAGGCACACCGCGAAGGCGAAGAGGGAGAGGATACCGGCGATTCGGAGGGGCATGGCTTACGGTGCGTCATCGGCTCCGGCCCGCCGGCTGCTGAAGCGCGGACCGAGGATTGAGTTCATGCCGGCTCCGGCTCGCCGCGCGTGCGAAGCGCCCTGGCCAGCATCCCGAAGAAGCCTGCCCCCTGCGCCGGTGCCGGCGCCTGCGCCGGCCCGGCCACTCCGGCCTCCAGCCGCATCGCCAGCCGCGTGATGCAGACGCTCGCGGCACAGCGGGGATGGCTGATCAGGAACGGCGTCCGCTTTCGGACGGCCCTGCTGACGGCCGGATCCAGCGGCAAGTACCCGGCGTCGCCGAGGTCCAGCCCCAGGAAGTCGTGCACGACCTTCGAGACGCGCTCGAAGACCGCGCGGGCCTCGGACGCGCTGCGCACCTCGTTCACCACGAGGCTGATCGGCCGCCTGTCGTGCGACGGACGCTGCCGGTAGATCACCTTGATCGTCGCGTAGGCGTCGGCGATGGCCGTCGGTTCCGGCGTCGTCACGACCAGCACGTGGTCGGCGGCGCGGGTGAAGCTCATCACGTTCTGGCTGATACCCGCCCCCGTGTCGATGAGGATCAGGTCGCAGCTCCGCTCGAGCTCGGCCAGCGACGTGACCAGGCGCTTGTGCTCCGCCTCGGGCAGGTCGGCCATCTTCGCCAGCCCCGAGGCCCCGCCGATCAGGCGGAAGCCGCCGGGCGCCTCGGCGATGACGTCGACGAGCTGCTTGCGCCGGGCGATGACGTGGGCGAGGTTGTAGCGGAGGTCCAGCCCGCAGAGCACGTCCGCGTTGGCCAGCCCCATGTCGGCGTCCAGCAGTACGGTGGACTTGCCCGCCTGCGCGAACCGCGCGGCGAGGTTCACGGACAGGTTCGTCTTGCCGACGCCGCCCTTGCCGCTGGTGATCGCGATCACCTTCGCGCGGCGGCCCGCGGGGAGCCGGCCGGCCTGGCGCCCCGGAGCGCGTGGCGCCTGCCCCGGAATCACCGAAGGAATCGAGAGCCCCACCGGCCGCAGCGCGGCCTCGTGCTGGCGCACGAGGTCCCGCAGCTTGGCCGCCTGGTCGGGCGCCCCCACCTGCGCCGGCGGCGATGCCGGACGCGAGGGCGCACTCGCCCGCGGCGCTACGGGCTGCGCGGGGCGCGCCGGCGCGGTCGGTTCCGCGGGCCGTGGCGGACGGGCCGGGAGGATATGGGGTGCGTTCATCGCCGGCGCCGTGGAAGGATGCTGCGCGCGATCCTTGCTCGCGGGCTCGGCAGGCGGTGCGGTTGGGTGGAGAAGCGTCATCACGGCCTCGTCACTGCGTCGTTTATGCCGCCGCCTCATGTCGGCGGCCGCCTCGTTTGTCAGGTCACATTCGCCGCGCCGCCCCGGGGGGCAGCCGGCGCCCGCTCAGGCCGCCGTCGTGGCGGCCGACGGTTCGGTCATCATCAACGCCATCTTCCCTGCGGAGGCGACGTCGATGTCATTGGGAACATCCTGCCCGTGCGTCAGGTAGGAGAGCGGCAACTTCGTCTCCGCCACCACGTTCAGCACGACACCCACCTCCGCCGCCTCGTCCAGCTTCGTGAAAATCACCCGATCCGCCCGCACGCCGCTGAAGCGCTCCAGCGCCAGCTTCAGGCTGTCTATCCCACACACCGTCGAAAGGACCAGGTGCACCTCGTCCGGGCCCGCCGCCTCCAGGAACGCCCGCAGCTCCTTGAGCTTCACCGCGTCGCGCGGGCTGCGCCCGGCGGTGTCGATCAGGATGAAGTCGTGATCCGCCATCCGTGCGATGGCGTCCTTGATCTCCGCCGGCTGGCTCACGACCGACAGCGGCGCGTTGATGATCTCGGCGTACTTCTTGAGCTGGTCGATCGCGGCGATGCGGTACGTGTCGATGGTGATCAGGCCGATCTTGCAGTTCTCGCGCAGCTTCAGGTTCGCCGCGAGCTTCGCCACCGTCGTCGTCTTGCCGACGCCGGTCGGGCCGATGAGCGCGACGATGTGCGGCCGGCCCTTGGCGGTGCGCGTCAGCGGCCCCGACACCTGGAGACGCTTCTCCACCACGCCGCACACGAGCTGGCGCACCTGCACGGGGTCGGCGAGCTGCTCGCCGGTCGCCGCGTCGCGCGACTCGAAGATGATCTCCCGCGCCAGCTCCTCGGACACCTGCTGCCGGCGCAGGGCGCCGAAGCAGTCCAGGAACGGCGCGGGGATGTCGGGCGCCTGCTGGCGCCGGAATTGGTCGACCAGCGTTCCGACGACCTTCTTCAGGTCGCCCACCTCCTGGGCGAAGCCGAGATAGGTGGCGTTCACCCCCGCGGGCGTGCAGAGCAGGTCGCGCCCGGGCGGGCCCGACGCCGCGGAAGCCGTCGCGGGACGCGCCGAGGCGGCCGCGAGGGCGTCCAGCAGTTGGCGTGATGGCTGCGTGGGGCGAACGGGCGGGCGCGGCATCGCCGGCCGGCGCCGCGGCATGGTGCGCACGCCGCGCCCGGCGGTGATCTCGACGACCTCGCGGCGGAGCAGGCCCAACCAGCGTTTTTCGTAGGCGGTCCGGGTAGAGAGGATGACGGCGGAGGGGCCGAGTTCCGACTTCACGCGGGCGAGGCACTCGGCCATGGTGGGCGCGATGAACTTGCGCAGCTCCATCTTTCCGCCCCCCGCCGGGGCGGCGGAGGGCCTGGAAGTCGGTCGTGCCGGAGCTGTCGCTGACGCAGCCATCTTGCCCTGTGCCTCCATGCAAGGGACTTGCTTTCTCCGCCTTGTCCCGCCGGAATCCGCCGGCGGGCTCTCGGGGCAAACGGTGCCGGGCCTCCTGCCCGCGACCGTGCCGCACCCGATTGCTCTCCCCGGAAGCTGCGACGGCGCGTCAGGCGTTCAACCCGACCATCGCCACTGCCTCCACCTTCACCTCCGGGACGATCTCGTTATACCCGAGCACGGCCACCTGTGGAAGAGAAGCCTCCATCAATCTTCTCACCGCCAGCCGGACCTGCGGCGCGCACAACACAACGCCCGCCCTGCCGGTGGCGGTCAACTCCGCCACTTTCTCCGCAATTCTTTGCACAGTTGTCTGCACGGCCTGGGGCGGCATCGTGTTGGTTGTGCCATGCTCGCTACGCTGGAGGTGGCCTGACACGAAATCTTCCAGGGCCGGATCGAGCGTGACGCAGTGGAGGGTGTCGGTCTCGTCCACGTGCAGCTTGCAGATCGTGCGCGCCAACGCGTTGCGGCAGTATTCGGTGAGGACGTCCAGGTCCTTCGTCCGGCTGCTGTAGTCGCCCAGCGTCTCGAGGATCGACTCGAGGTCGCGGATCGGCACGCGCTCGCGCAGCAGGTTCTGGAGCACCTTCTGGAGCTCGCCCGGCTTCACCTGCGTTCCGATCACTTCCTCCACCAGCGCCGGCGCCTTCTGCTTCAGGTGGTCGATCAGGTTGCGAACCTCCTGCCGGCTCAGGACCTCGTGCCCGTGCTGCTTGATCAGCTCCGTCAGGTGCGTCGCCAGCACGGCAGAGGCCTCGACCACCGTGTAGTTCAGAAGCTCCGCCTCCGGCTTCTGCGGCTCGGTGATCCAGTAGGCGGGCAGGCCGAACGCCGGCTCCGTCGTCTGCGCCGCATGCGGAATCGGTGCGCTGGCCGCCCCAGAGTCCATCGCCAGGTACTGGTCCGGGTAGACCTCCCCACGGGCCACGGTCATGCCGCGGATCTTCACCGCGTAGTCGTTCGCGCCGAGCTGGAGATTGTCGCGGATCCGGATCGGCGGAACGATCAGTCCCAGCTCCGCCGCCATCTGCCGGCGGATGAGGGAGACGCGATCCAGCAGGTCGCCTCCCTTGGCCTGGTCCACCATCCGGACGAGGCCGTAGCCGACCTCGAGTTCCATCGCGTCCACTTCCAGCAGCTTCTCGACCGGAGCGGGCTCCTCCCGGGCACGCGTCGCCTCCTGGAGCTTCCGCTGCGATTCCGCCACCGCCTCCGCCTGCTGCTGGCGGCCGAGCGTCCAGGCCAGCGCGCCGCAGCAGATCGCCAGGATGATCAGCGGCACGGCCGGCAGCCCGGTGACGCTCATGCAGAGCAGGAAGCCACCCGCCACCCAGAGCGGCTTGGCGTTGGAGAAGAGCTGTACCGCGACCTGCTCGCCCAGCTCCGAGCGGCTGCTCGAGCGCGTGATGATCAGGCCGCAGCCCAGCGCCGTGATGAAGGCGGGCACCTGCGAGACCAGCCCGTCGCCGATCGTCAGCTTCGTGAAGAGCATCGCGGTCTCGCCGATCGCCCAGCCGCGCTCCATCATGCCGACATACATCCCGCCCAGCACGTTGACGAGCGTGATGATGATTCCGGCGATCGCGTCCCCGCGCACGAACTTGCTGGCACCGTCCATCGCCCCGTAAAAGTCCGCCTCCTGGCTGATCTCCTCCCGCCGCTGCTTGGCCTGCTTCTCGTCGATGATGCCGGCGTTCAGGTCGGCGTCGATCGCCATCTGCTTGCCCGGCATCGCGTCCAGCGTGAACCGCGCCGCCACCTCGCTGATCCGCGTCGCGCCCTTCGTGATCACCACGAACTGGATCACGAAGATGATCGCGAAGATGATGAAACCGACCGCCATGCTCCCGCTGGTGACGAACTGCGCAAACGCCTGGATCACCGCACCGGCGTCCCCCATCGCCGCGTCGACGCCTCCTCCGCCCGTGCCGGCCGTCAGGATCAGGCGTGTCGTCGCCACGTTCAGCGTCAGCCGGAACATGGTCACCGCCAGCAGCAGCGACGGCAGCACCGCGAACTCCAGCGGGCTCCGGATGTACATCGCCGTCACCAGCAGGATGACCGAGATCGTAAGGTTCACCACCAGCAGCAGGTCCAGCAGCGCCGGCGGCAAGGGCACCAGCAGCACCGCCAGCATCGCGATGCACGCGATCGGGAACAGCAGCCCACGGTGCCGGCTGAGCTTCTGCATCAGCGGCACGGCGGCGAGCGAATTGGCACCGGCGGCAGTCGACATCAAGGCAATCCGTTGCCCGTTCCCCTGCATGAGGCGGCCGAATCCATCCGGCCATCAAGCCCCGGCCGCTGCGCTGTCGAGCTGGTAGACGTAAGCCAGCAGCTCGGCGACGGCGGCATAGAAATCTTCCGGTATCTCGCGCCCGACTTCAACCGCCTGGTACAGGGCACGTGCCAAAGGCGGTCTTTCCACAATCGGTACACCATGCATCGACGCCAGCTCCCGGATCCGCATCGCCAGCAGGTCCGCCCCCTTCGCCACCACCTTCGGGGCCGACATCGTCGATTCGTCATACCGGATCGCCACGGCATAGTGGGTCGGGTTCGTGACGATCACGTCCGCCGTCGGCACGTCCTGCCGGATGCGCTGCATCGCCCGCTGCATCGCCACCTGGCGCCGGCGGGCCTTGATCTGCGGGTCTCCCTCCATCCGCTTCATCTCGTCCTTGACCTGCTGCCGGGTCATCTTCAACTGCTGTTCGTGGTTGAACCGCTGGTACCCGTAGTCGAGGATCGCCAGGACCAGCAGAACCAGGGCGATCTTGATCCCGATCGAGAAGACGATCCACGAGCCCAGCGTCACCGCCGGCAGATACTCCAGCCCCTGGAGCGACACCATCCGCGGAAGCTCCTGCTTGATCGCGAACCAGGCCACCGCTCCGGCCAGCCCCATCTTGCCGAGGTTCATCAGCAGGCCGATGTAGGTCTTGCCGCTCCCGAAGATCCGACCCAGGCCCTTGATCGGGTTCAGCGTCTCCAGCTTCGGAGTCAGCTTCTTGGGCGCATAGAGGAAGCCGGTCTGCCCGAGGTTCGCCACGATCGCAATCACCACCACCGTCACGAACAACGGCAGAAGACCCCGGGCCAGGTGCTGCCCGACCAGCTTCAGCGTCTGCGTGAGCTCCGCCGGGTCGCGCCGCGCCAGCTCCTCCGGCGCCATCATCAGCAGCGCCGTCCGGCGCCACGACTCCAGCATCCCAGGCCCCGCGGCGTAAAGCGTCACCAGCAGCCCCACCAGCAGCACGGCGGCGGAGAGGTCGGCGCTGCGGGCGACGTTGCCCTCCTCGCGCGCCTCCTGCCGCCGGCGCGGCGTGGGGGCTTCGGTGCGATCCTGATCGAACTCCTCTGCCATAAGGACTTACCGGGGCGGCATCCAGAGCGTCTCTGCCAGGCTCAGGCCGTCGTCGATCGCGCCGTCGAGCACGAAAGCGGTCAGGCCCAGGCCGAAGATCACGATCAGCAGCCCCGCGATGGAGCGCAGGGAGAGCCCGACGCTCATCAGGTTCATCTGCGGGATCGTCTTGCCGACCATCCCGAGCGCCAGATCCACCACCAGCATCGCCACGCAGACCGGGGCAGCAATCCGCACCGCCAGCGTCGTGGCGCTCATCGTCATGCCGGTGATCGTGTCCAGCAGCGGCCTGTCCAGCCCGACCGCCAGTGGGGGGAGGTGATCAAAGCTGTTGCGGATGCCCAGCATCATCGCGTGATGGCCATCCAGCAGCAGGAAGAGGAAGAGCGTGAGGATGAAGTAGACGTCCGAGAGCGGGTTGCTGCCGAGGTCGCTCGAGGGATCGAGGCTGCCTACCAGGTTGAAGCCCATCTGCTGCCCTGCGATCGCCCCGGCGAACTGCGCCGCCACGAACACCAGCGAGAGGATCATTCCCAGCGCCAGCCCGAACGCCAGCTCCCCGCCGATCCCCACCGCCACCTGCCAGGGCGAATGGGGCAGCTCCACCGGCGCCGGCATCGTCCCCGCCATCGCCAGCGTGAGAACGGCGGCGAAGAACACCTTCACCAGCCGCGGGATCCGGCCCGAGCCGATGAGCGGCGCGAAGATCATGAGCCCGGCGATGCGGAACATCACCAGGGCGAACTGGAGCGGGAGGTTGAGCAGATCGTCCAGCGGCATGTCAGGGCGTCAGTCCGCTCGTGAGAATCTCACGCGTGAACTCGAGGAGGTGGTTACCGACCCACGGCAGCGTCACCGCGGCCGCGATGAACATGGCGACGATCTTCGGGATGAACGAGAGCGTCTGCTCCTGGATTTGCGTAACGGCCTGGATCAGGGAGACGATGATTCCGACCACGAGCCCGCAGACGAGCACGGGCGCCGAGACCAGCAGGATCAGCACCAGCGCCCGGCGGATCAGTTCGATGGCGAGGTCGGTGTCGAGGCTCATTTCGTTACATGTCCTTTGTCATTTGTCCCTCTCATTGGTCAGTGCCTTTGTAACTCGTCGGCTGTGGCTGGTCTCGATACCCCGAATCACCAGCGACAAGGGACAAGTGACAAATGACCAATGACCAGTGACAAGCGTCAGCCGCCCGTGAGCATGAAGCTGCCCATGAGGCTGCCGACGAGCAAGGTCCAGCCGTCCACGAGGACGAACAGGAGCAGCTTGAAGGGGAGCGAGATGAGCACCGGCGGGAGCATCATCATGCCCATGCTGATGAGCACGGCGCTGATGACCATGTCGATGACGAGGAACGGCAGGTAGACCTTGAACCCCATCAGGAACGCCACCTTCAGCTCGCTCAGCACGAAAGCGGGAATGAGCGTGGTCGTGCCGACGTCGCCCCACGTGCTGGGCGCCGGCTGCCGGGCATACTCCTGGAACATCAACACCGTCTCGTCGTTTCCGGCGGCGCGGATCTGGGCAATCATGAAGTCGCGCAGCGGCTTCACCCCCTCATCCAGCGCCTGCTGCTGGGTGATGGCGCCGTCGAGGTAGGGCTGGATGGCGCTCTCGTTGATGCGGCCCCAGGTAGGGGCCATGACGACGAACGTCATGAACAGCGCAAGGCCCGTGAGCACCTGGTTGGGCGGCAGGTTCTGCGTGCCCAGCGCCTGCCGGAGCAGCGAGAGCACGATGATGATCCGGGTGAAGCTCGTGCAGAGCACGAGGATCGCGGGCGCCAGCGAGAGCACGGTTAGCAGCACGAGCAACTGGATCGCCGGCGCCAGGTTCTCCCGCGCCGTCAGATCCGGCAGTCGCATCGGCGCTGCCCCGCCGTCGTTGCGCGCCCCTGCATCACTGGCGGGTGTCGCCTCTGAGCGCCCTTCCGGGGGCAGGAGCGACTGCTCCAGCGACGCCGGCGGGGGTTGAAGGCCCGGCTGCGCCCCGGCAAGGTCGGCCTGCTGCCGATCCTGGATCACGTGCGCGCTGCCGGCCGAACTGGCCAGCAGACCTCCGAGCAGCACGCACAGGAGCACCGCCCGGCGCAGCAGCATTGCCCGCGACGGTGGCGGGCGGCGAACGGCCGATCTTGGTCCGACGAGAGCATCCATTCTCATCGCAGGGCCTCTAACAAGGCGTGGGTTGTCCGGCGGTCGCTCCGACCGCCTAAGCGCGCTCGTTTACCGCCGGCTCGGCGCCGGCTTCGTTGCCGTTCATCTGTCCCGCCAGGCCGCGGACCCGCTCGATGAGCGATCGCACCTGGCCCTGGGCCTCCTCGAGGTCGGCGGGGGCATCTTCGATCGGCTCGCTGTCGCCGCCGGGCATCGGCCCGCCGAATGCATCCACCGCCCCCCCGAGCGTTGCGGCGAAGGCATCGGCGCGAAGGTCGCCGTCCTCCCCCGCCGCCTCGCCCAGCATCGCGACGACCTCCCCCGGGTCGGTGATCTCGCAAAGCAGGTTCATGCCGTGCCCGCTGTCGCCGACGACCAGCAGCCGGTGACCGGCGCGCACCACCAGCACCTGGTGACGTGGTGTCAGCAGTGACCGGGAGACGAGCGTCACGCCGCTGGAGCCCCCCTTCTGCTGCTGGTTCATGAACATCCGGCGATAGGCCCAGCCGACACCCACGATCAGCCCCGCGACCGCCAGCAGGGAGAGCATGACGCGCGTGCCGCTGGGGCCGGAGGAAACCGGCGCGGCAGGCCCCGGCCCGCTGCGCGGCTGCGAAGTCACCAGCGGCTCGTCGCTGAAGCGATCCTGCGCCGCCGACGGCTCGGCGAGCGCGGCCAGCATGGCGGCGGCCAGCAGCATCGGCACGAGTACCCCGCGCATCACGCCTCCTCCTCTCGCGAGGTGGGGACAATCTCGTTCACGCGGACGCAGAAGTTGTCGTTGAGCACGAGCACCTCCCCCCGCGCCACGAGCCGCTCGTTGACGAAGATCTCGACCGGGTCCCCCGCGAGCTTGTCCAGCTCGACCACGCTCCCCTCGACGAGCTTCAGCACGTCCTCCACGAGCATCCGGCTCCGCCCCAGCTCGACCTTCACCTCGAGGTTCACGTCGCGCAGCAGATCGATCCCGGAGACCTGGGCCTCCTGGAGGACGCGATCAAGGTTCGGCATGTCCAGCGTCATCGGGCCGCCGCCCGAGGCGCGCGGGGCAGGGCCGCCGCGTGCTGGCGCAGGGCCGTCCGCCGGGCCTCCGGGAACCGGATCCTCGAACGTTGCGGCCGAGAGAAGCGTCTCGATGTCCGATTCGGAGAGTTGGTCGCCAAGCGATGGCGTGCCCGACGCCTCGGCGCCAGGATGCTCCGCTGCACGGGCGGCATGCTCGATCGCCGCATCGGCGCTCGCGCCGGCGGCAGGTTCCGGTGTGGTCTGCTCTTCCTCGGACATGCGGCGGCCCTCCTGGCCTGGCGCAGGCGGAAGCGAGTGTTCGGCCGGGAACGGGCGCCTGGGGCGCACTGGCACGACCGCGACGGCATCCATGCCGTCTTCGCGACGCGATCGGGGGAGGGCAGGGAGAGGAGGCCTCAGTAATCGGTGCGGTACGGAATGCACCGGGGGATAAGCACTTCCTCGATCAGGCCTTCGCCGACGATCAGGTCGAGCTGGTACTTTACCTGCCTGCGCAGGGTTTCCAAGCCCGGCTCGGCCGCACCGTTCAGTTTTTCCGGATCCATGCCGGCCACGATCCGGTTCATCCGGTCGCGCACCAGGGCGGTGGAGCTCTCCAGCTTGCGGCGAACCTGGTCGGACACGTCCGACTTCACACGAACGCTGATCTCGACGTCGTAGAGGTAGGTGCGGCCGTTCAGCCGGTTGGGGGCGCGGAAGGAATCAACCGCGACCTCCACCATCTCCGGGGGGGCATCGAAGGTCTCGTGCCCGTCCACCAGGGCCTGGTCGCCATGGCCGGGTTCGACCCCTTCGGCCGTGCCCGGGCCCCCGCCGAACATCTTGAACCCGGCGAAGAGGATGACGGCCTCGACGACCATGACGCCGCCGACCAGGACGGGGAGCTTGCCCAGCAGGGCCTTGATCCCGCCGGACTTGCCGCTCGGTGCTTCGCTTTCGGTCTTCGCTGCTTCGCCAGCCATAGTTCTCCCCGGCGTAACCTGACACGAGGAGGTCCACGTCTGCCGCGGGCTGCGTCCGAGAAAGGGGGCGCGGCGAAGACCTCCGTCCGAGGCTCCATCGGCAGAGAACCCGGCAAACTTGAGTGAACTGCGGGGTTTGGGGTTACTGGGTCAGCGGGCGTCGGGTCTGGCGCGCGTAGTCGATGCTCCTGCGAACCACCTCATCGACCGGTTCGCGGACGACGATGCGGTCGCCGCTGTCGGTGCTGATAAGGGTGTCGGGAGTGGCCTCGATCCATCGGATCTTCTCGGCGTTGAGCACGAATGCCTGACCGTTGAGGCGGGTGAGGGCGATCATGGGAGGCGGGAGTTGGAGGAAAGACTGACCCGGGGACGCAAGGACCAGGGCTACCTCGAGGTGTTCAGCAGTTCCGTCATGAGCTGGTCGCTCGTCGTGATCACGCGGCTGGCGGCGCTGAAGCCGGTCGAGGCGATGATCAGGTTGATGAACTCGTTGGACAGATCGACGTTGGAAAGCTCCAGCGCCCCGCTCCGGAGGCTGCCGGCCATGCTCTGGAGCGGCGCCCCGACGCGTGGCGCGCCACTGTTGGAGGCGACGCTGTAGAGGTTCCCGCCGTTGTCCGACAGGCCGTGCGGGTTGTCGAAGGTCGCGACGGCGATCTGCCCGAGCGTGGCGGTCAGGCCGTTATCGATCGTGCCGGTGATAGTTCCGTTGGCACCGATCTCGAAGGAGACGAGAGTGCCCAGTTCGGTGCCGTCCTGCTGGGCGAAGAGCGTGCTGCCGTTGTTGCTCCCCAGGGCGGTCACCTTGCTGAAGTCGAGCGCGATGTCCACGTTCGGGTTGGCGCCCGTGCCGATGCGGCTGATGGTGATCGTGTTGCCCGGCGCCGGCACGAGCCGGCCGTTCGTGTCGAAGTCGACCGTGCCGGTGCCGACGAGCTGCCCGGCCGAGGCCGGGTCGAACGTCGCGAAGTCGGTGTCGCTGGAGCTGGTGGCGATGTAGCGCCAGGTCGTTCCGCCGTCGCTGGTGGACTCGAGGTTGAGGGTGATGTCCAGCGAAAGCGGCACACCAAGCGAGTCGTAGACCAGCACGTTGGTGTGAATGCTTTCGCCGACCGCCCCGTCGATGTTGCCGACCGCGTCGGAACCGGCGGCGAAGCCGAAGGCCGGGATGCCGTTGCGGCTGAAGGCGCTTCCCTCGACCTCGATCGCGTTGGCGGTGCCGGTGTTGCCGACGAGGACGAGCGTGGTCCCGGTCGTGGGCCCGGCCTTGAGCTGCGCCCCGCTCGTGCTGCCGTTGGGCTGCACCACACCGGGCATGACCGCTAGCCCCTGATTGAAGAAGCTCATCAGGTCGTCCACGGTGCTGGTGGCGGTGACGGTGAACTCCAGCGGCGCCTGCTTCCGGCCCCCGCGCGTGCCCTGGAGGGTCAGGACGTCGCCCGCGGCAAACTGCGGCGTGGCGAGTCCGTCCTCTACTGCCGTCAGGAGCGTCGCGCCCGTCAGCGGCCCCCCGCCGGCGAAGAGCTCGACGTTGCTGTTGAGGATCGAACCGCTGGTGGAGAGGTCGCCGGCGGCGTTCATGTTGCCGGCGAGGAAGACGTTCTCGGTGGCCTCGGCCTTGGTGAGCCCGCCGATGGGAATGCTGATGTTCTGGAGCTGGCCGGCGATGATGTTCTCGTTCTCATCGACCCCGAACCCCTGCACGAACATGCCGGCGGCGTTGACGAGGCGGTTCCGGCTGTCGAGCCGGAAGGAGCCGTCGCGCGTGAACATCTGCTCCTTGCCCTGGACGATGAAGAACCCCTCCCCGTCCATGGCAAGGTCAGTGGGCCGGCCGGTCGGCTCGATCGCGCCGGTGGACCAGTCCTTCTCGACCGAGGCGATCGTGGCGCCGAGGCCGCGCTGGTTCGGGTTCGTCCCGCCGAAGTTGCCCGTCGGCGGGGAGCCGGCGGAGTCGGTGACGTAGAACTGCGGCTTGGCGAGCGCCCTGCTGGCCTTGAAGGCGACGGTGTTGACGTTGGCGATGTTGTTGCCGACGACGTTGAGCCGCGTCTGGTTGACGTCGAGCCCGGAAAGGCCGGTGAAGAGGGTGCTGGTGAGGGCCATACGAAGTTTCCTGGGGGTTGGTGCTGGCGTGGGCGCGTGCAGGGGGTCGTCCGCTGCCCGCGCGAGGCGGCGGCGCCGGTTACTGGCTGATGGTGGTGGTGCTGGTGGCGATCTCCAGCACGCGGTCCATGCGGAGCGCATGGCCATTGTCCAGCTCCAGGAAGACGTTGTTGTCTTCCACGCGGACGCTGGTGACGGTTCCCGCGATCTGCGCGCCGTCCTCGCCGAGGCCGACGACGCTCTTGCCGATGAGGTTTCCGGCGGCGCCGAGGTTGTTCTGGAGGACCATCTTCGCCAGCGACTGCTGGAGTTGGGCGCTGCTCTCGAGCTGGCCGATCTGGCTCATCTGCGCCAGGAGCTGCTCGTTCTTCGCCGGTTCCAGCGGATCCTGGTTCTGGAGCTGTGTGATCATCATCTTGATGAAGTCCTCCGTCTTCAGCTCGAGCTTGCGCGACGGAGCTTCGGACGAGGAGGCGGTGCTGCTTCCCACGGCGGAGGTGGTCATGCTCCGCTCATCGTCAGCCCCGCCGAGGGGGGTTGAGGAAACAGGATGGGCAACGCCCGCCGCGCAGCCGCTGCGCCACGGAGGCGCATCTCCTGCGCCACGTGCAACCACCGCCGCCGGGGTTCGCGAATGCAAACGCCCACCCGCGAGGGGTGGGCGCACCGGAAGTCGTCGTCAGCGCTGGATCAGGCCGTCGTGTTGAGGCCGCTCTCCTCGAACCATCCGCTGCGCCAGAGGCGGGTCAGCGTCTCGCGACGCTGGTGATCGCGATGCTGCTGCTGCATCTGCTCGCGGGAGTCTCCGCCGCCCTGCTGCTGCGAGAGTCCTCCCTGCGACTCGGGGTTCGTCCGCTGCACCTGGAGACGATCGACCTGGAAGCCGGCGTTCTCCAGACCCGCGCGCAACTGATTCAGGCTCTGCTGGAGCATCTGGTGCGCGACGTCGCTGCTCGTGCTGAATGTCGCGGTCAACTGCCCCTCCACCATCCGCACGCTCAGCCGCATCGAGCCGAGCTGCGGCGGATCCAGCCGCAGCATCATCGTGTACTGCTGCTTCCCGCCCGACAGTCCGACGCGTGCCGCCGCGACGACCGCGTCAACGTTCTGCTCCGGGAGCCGGGCCGGATCGGCGGCCCGACCCGGCGAAAGACCCAGCGGCTGCATCGCCTGCATCACGCGCTGCCCGGCCGGCGCATCGACCGTCGGGGCGGGTTGATTGGCACCGACCGACTCGGTCATCGGCAGGCTCGCCGCGCGATTCGCGCCGGCGGCGGCGTCCGGAGCCGGGTCCAGCGCCGTCTCCGGCACTGCCTGTGCCTGCTGGTTGGCGACCGCCTGCCCCTGCGGCCGCGTGGGGCGGCTCGCCGGATCACCGTCGCCCCCTTCACCGTCCGCCGACACGCCGGCGCCTTCGATGGTCACCGGTCGATTCGCCTGCACCTGCAATTCCTGGTCTGCGCCCGCCTCCGCCGACCGGGGGCCGGTGGGATTGACTTCCTTCGCGCCTGCTTCGGGCAGGGCGATCGGCGAGTTCGCCTGCGCTTCGGGCTTGGGCGCAGACGCCTCGGCGGCGTTTCCGTGTGTTGGCGCGGGTGCATCCGCCGTCTCGGCATTGGACAGCGGCGCGTTTGCGACGGGCGTCGTGGGCAGCGCTTCCGGCGCCGGCGAGAGATTGGCTGTCCCGTTCGCCTCGAGCTTTCCGCTGGCCGGAAAAGCCGCCGGGTCGTCGGCATCCGGAAGCGCAGGCGGCGCCACCTGCTGAGCGTCGCCGGCGACATCGCTGGCGAGCAGCGCTTCGGCGTCCACCGCCTCGGCCTCCGCTTCGGCACCGGCTGTCGCGTCCGTCTCGATAGGTTCGGCGTCAGTCGCCGGCTCAGCCGTGGCGGTCGCGGACGCTTCCTTGGTCGCCTGCGGCTGATCCGTCGGCGGCCTGGATGCCGACTTCAGTGCCGCCTTGAAGTCGTCCGACGGCGCATTGGCGCCGTCCGCGGTGCGTGTGGGGGGCGACTTCACGTCGCGCCGGATCGTCATGGCGCAGAAGGCGCGGTTGCTGTCGGATGTCGCTTGCAGCGTCGTCGGCATGAGTCGCTCCGTGGCTTGTGCCCCCTACTGCCCCGCCGACGCCGCCGCGGCGTCTCCCTGTCTCAACTGCTCAAGAATCGTTCGCGCCCTGGCGGTTTCGGTGGCGGTCTTGAACTCCTTCAGGATCTTGGCCGCCAGGCGAGTGTCCATCTCCCGGAGGTAGCCGAGCACGACCTCGTCCTCGAGCTGAAGGAAGATGTCCTTCACCTGCTTCGCCGGAATCTGCTGGTAGAGGGCCAGCGCCTGCTGGAATCCCTCGTCCTGCGCGCGGTCGCGCGCTGCGGCGACCTCCTGTTCCCAGGCAGCCCGCTCGCGGGCAAAGGCGGCCCGCTCCTCCAGCAGCTTCTCCGCGGCCGCATCGGCCAGGCGCTGGCGGTCCATCAGTTCGCGCCGCGCCCGGTCCAGCGCCGCGGCGCGCTGGTCGAATGCCTGGCGGACGTCCTCCACCTGCTGCTCGGTCGGCTTGCCCGACTGGGCGTCCAGCAGTGCAATCAGTTGTTCCATCGGCGTCGGGGGCGGCGGCTCGACCTCCACCTCGTCCGGCTCCGCCTCCGGTTCCTCCGGAGGGAACAGGACTCGGCGGATCTCGGCGATCTTCGCCCGGTCGAGGTGCGCCCGCTGCGCCACCAGCGCCAGCGCCAGCGCCATGCCGACGAAATTGAGCGCCAGCACCACAACGATGAGGTTCCAGAGCGTGCGCAGCGCGTTCATGCCGGCCGCACCTCCTCCGCCCCCTCACGCAGGCTCGCGTGAGTGAGCCGACTGGTTGCATCATCGGCCTCGGCCAGCTCGCGCCGCGCCTGGTCGGCGCGCCAGCGCGCCTCCTGCTTTTCCCTCAGGGTCTCCATCGCCCGCCGCTGCTTCGCGGCTTCGATGAGCCGGGCACGGGCCTCATCGACCCCGCGCTGCGCGACGGCGATGCGCTGCATCAGGAGCGTCCCGCGCCGCGCCACGTCGGCGGTGTAGCGACGATGGGCGGTCAGATAGGCGAGATCGAGGCTGCCGACCAGGTGCTGGCTGCGAAGCTGCGCGGTGGACGTGGAGAGATCGGCGTTCAGGGCCGAGAGTTCGTCCTGGAGCCTCGTGACGCCGGCGGCGCGTTCGGCGACGACGCGCTGGGCCTGCTGCTCCAGCCGCAGGCGGTGGCGCAGGACAGGCTCGAGGCTGAAGGTGAACTTTGACATCGCGCGGATGCGGCCGGTCCGGGGGCCTCACGCAGGCCCGAGGCAGCCCTTGCGGCCCGTCATGCGGCTATGCCCCTGCTGCGGCGGGCGTTCTTACACTGAGGACGCGCCGCGTGGCCTCGACTTCCTGGACGAGATCGAAAAGCTGCTTCCGGGCGGAGGCGAGGTTCGTCGGCTTCGTGGGCGCCTGCTGGAGGAAGCGGAGCACCGACTGCCGTGTCTTCACCGCCACGTCGCTCTCCAGGTTGGCTCCCGGCACGTAGGCGCCGATGTTGAGCAGGTCCTCGATCGCGTCGTATTCCGAAACGAGCTTGGCGACGGCCCGCGCCGCCTCCACGTGGCTGTTATCGGTCACATCCCCCCTGACGCGTGAGATGCTCTGGAGCACGTCGATAGCAGGGAAGTGCCCGCGCTCGGCCAGCTTGCGGTTCAGCCAGATGTGCCCGTCGGTGATTCCCTTCACCGCGTCGGGGATCGGCTCGTTGAAATCGTCCCCCTCCACGAGCACGGTGTAGAAGCCGGTGATGCTGCCGTGCGGCGTGTTGCCCGCGCGCTCCAGGATGTCCGGGAGAAGCGCGAACACGCTGGGCGGAAACCCTTTCGTCGCCGGCGGCTCCTTGGCCGCGAGGCCGATCTGGCGCTGCGCCTGGCACAGCCGCGTCAGCGAGTCCATCAGCAGCAGGACGTTCTTCCCCTCGTCGCGAAAGTGTTCCGCCACGCTGCACGCGACCTTGGCGGCCCGCACCTTCAGCAACGGCGACTCCTCGGCCGTCGAGACGATCACGACGCAGCGCTTCAGCCCCTCGGGCCCGAGGCCGTGCTCTAGAAACTCGCGGACCTCGCGGCCGCGCTCACCGATGAGGGCGATTACGCTCACGTCGGCGCTGGTGTGCTTGCTGATCCATGACATGAGCACCGACTTGCCGACGCCCGGCCCGGCAAAGATGCCCATGCGCTGGCCGAGGCCGCAGGTCAGCATGCCGTCGATCGCCCGTACGCCGGTGCTGATCGGTTCGCGCACGAGCGTCCGGTTCATCGGCGAGACGGGCTCGCCGTCGAGTGGGCGCGCCGACTCCGTGGCGATCGGGCCGCAGTCGTCGATCGGCTCGCCGAAGCCGTTGATGACGCGGCCCAGCAGCTGCCGCCCGCAGCGGACACGGGGGGAGCCCACGCTGTTCTCGACCGGGTCGCCCGAGGCCACGCCCGTGACGTCCGACAGCGGCATCAGCAGCGTCCGGTCGCGCTCGAATCCGATCACCTGCGCGCGGCAACGGCCGCGGCCGAAGCGGTCGATCTCGCAGAGCGTGCCGATCGGAAGCGGCAGGTGCTGCGCCTCGATCGCCAGGCCGCTCACGCCCGCCACCTGCCCCACCACGCGCAGCGGCATCGTGTTCTCGACGGCATGGAGTTGGGTGGCCAGTTGCACGGTGCCTCGTGTTGAGAATCGGACGAATGGCGCCAGGTCAGCCCTGCGCGTCGGCGCCCGGCACGAGGTCCGCCGCAACGCGGTCGAGCTGGGTCCGGAGCTCAGCGTCCACGAGTCCGCCGACGGTGGCGACGCGGCATCCGCCGCGCTCGATCGCCGGATCGCCGACGAGTTCGATGTGCGTCAGGGCGGGCCAGCGCCGCTGGAAGTCGGGGATGAGTGTGCGGAGGTGCTCCAGGTCGTCAGGGTTGGCCAGCAGCTTCACGTCGTTGGAGCGCATGACCAGCCGCAGCGCCGCGGCCGCGTTCTGGGCGCAGACGTCGGGATCGAAGCGCCCGGCGCGCTTGCAGACGCGCTCGGCGATGGCGATCGCCAGGCGCGTCACGTCGGTGGCGGCGCTGTCGGCCAGGGCGGCGCGCTCGGCTTCGAAGGCCTTCAGTGACGTCTCGAGCGTCCTGAGCAGCTCGTCGACCCGGGCGGCGCGCTCCTCGTAGGCCTGCTGCCGCCCCTGGGCGATCCCCTCCTCGATTCCCTCCCGCCGTCCCTGTTCGCGACCCTCGGCAAGACCCAGCTCAAACGCCCTGCCGCGCTCACTGTCGGCCTGCTGCCGGGTCTGCCGGATCAGGCCGTCCGCGCGCCGCTGCGCCTCGGCCAGCAGCGCCGCGGCCTCCTGCTCGATATCGCTGACCGAGAAGGCGGAGTAGCGGTGACCGGGGCTGTCTGCCTTGATGACGGGCATGGGGGGAGAAGCGAGAAGTGAGAAGTGACGAGCGAGAAGTGAGAAGCGAGGACTGGGGGCTTTGTTTGGTTAAACCAGCATCTCCTTGTCGCCCCCGCGGCCCTCGATGACGATGTCGCCGCTGTCCTCGAGCCGCCGGACGACGTCGACGATCTTCTGCTGGGCGGCCTCGACGTCGCTCACGCGGACGGGCCCCATGTACTCCATGTCCTCCTGGATGAGGCTGGCGGCGCGCTCGCTCATGTTCTTGAAGATCTTCGCCTTCAG
Organism: Planctomycetota bacterium; assembly: GCA_023417885.1. GTDB lineage: Bacteria > Planctomycetota > Phycisphaerae > Tepidisphaerales > Tepidisphaeraceae > JAEZED01. Next base: position 35,699 of record JAEZED010000165.1, on the reverse strand, counting down.
GTCGTCGCTGGAGGTACGGAGGGCCAGCGCCAGCGTCTCGTTGTCGATCTCCTTCAGCACCGACTGGATCCCCTTGTCGTTGACCAGCAGGATGTCCTCGAAGACGAACATGAGCCGGCGGATGTTCTCCACGAGTTCCGGATCCTCCGCCTCCAGCCCCTCCATGATTCCCTTCTCCGTGGCTCGGTCGGCGAGGTTGAGCATCTCCGCCACGCTCTCGACGCCGCCGGTCTTCTCGAAGCTCTGGGAGACGATGTCGGAGAGACGGTGCTCGAGGCCGCGCTCCACTTCCTTGATCACCTCCGGGTTGGTCGTCTCCATGTTGGCGATGCGCTTGACGACCTCCACCTGCTTCTGACTGGGAAGGCCGATCAGGATCTCGCTGGCCTTCGCGGGCGGGAGGTGGGCGAGGATCAGCGCGATCGTCTGCGGGTGCTCATCCTGGATGAACGCCATCAGGTTCTCGCTGTCGGCGCGCTGAAGGAAGCTGAAAGGCGTCGTCTGCACCTGCTGCGTCACCTGCTTGATGACCTTGTCCGCCTCCTCGCCGAGGCTGGCGCGCAGCAGCCGCTTCGTGTATTCCAGCCCCCCTTCCGCCAGGTAGCTGTTGGCCAGCGCCAGGTTGTAGAACTCCTGGAAGACGCTGGAACGCACCGCCAGCGGCACGTCACCCATCCCCGCGATCTCCCGGCTGACCTGCTCAACCTGTTCCGGAGGCAGGCGCCGCAGCACCGCCGCCGCCTCCGCTTCGCTCAGCGTCAGCAGGAAGACCGCGGCCTTGCGGACGCCGGAGCCGGCGCCGCCACGCGCATGATCGGGATGGGTCGCTGCCTCCGGCATCAGTCACACCTCAGCCGACGGTGAGCCACCGGCGCACCAGCGCCGCCGCCGCGTCGGGGTTCTCCTTCACCAGCGTCTGCACCTGCTCGATCACCTGCCCGGCGTGGATCGACGCCTCGTCGATCTCCTGCCCCATCAGCAGGCCCTCGGCCTCGCCGGCAATCCCCGCCAGCTCGTCGGCGGCGCTGCCGTAGAGCGTCACCGGCTGCCCGTCGAACGTCGGCGCCGGGGGCGGCGCCAGGGGGGCGCTCTTCTTAATCATCGTGGAGACCAGCAGCAGGCTGACCGCCGCCAGCGCCGCCACGGCGACTTCCTTGCCGTAGTCGCGGATCAGCGCGCTGATCCCCGCCGCCTCCTCGTCGCTGGGGACCAGGCCCGCCATCATCGGGGCGCCGGAGGCGAAGTCGGCGTCGGCGTCGACCCTGACAGCCACCGAGGCGGTGTCCAGGCCACCTAGCGCGACGCTGACCGCGCGGCTGATCTCCTCCAGCTTGGCCAGCTCGAACTCCTTGAGCACGTCCGGCTCGGGCAGTTCGCTCGTGCGATTCCGGGCCTGCCACTGCTGCACGACCCAGCTCATCGGAACCGAAAGGGAGCAGCTCCGCGGCATGGGGCGGCCCGCCTCCTTGTAGATCTCCTCCTGGCTTCCACCCCAGCCGACGGCATTCTCCACCTCGCCCGACTCGCGCGTCTGCGTGCTGCTCGCGACCGGCCCGGTCAGCGACAGCGGCCGGTTCGTGTTTGCGACCATGCCCGGGTCATCAGGAGCCGACCCGCCGCTGACATCTTCGGCGTCAGTCGTCTCGCGCACGGCTGCGGTGACCACGCTGTCCTTGTCCACGGTGCGCACCGACCGGCGGACCGCCTCGTCGTTGATCTCGACGTAGACGCTGACCCCAAGACCCGGAATGCCAAGCGCCTCGCGCACCTTCGCGGTGAAGTGGCGCTCGGCGTCGGCCTGCACGCGCAGGTGCTGGCTGCTGCTGGCGATGATGCCGTCGGCGTTCAGCACGTCCATCGTCTGGCCGTTGATGATGACGGTGACGTTCTCCGGCTTCAGCGCCGGCGTGGAGGCGGCCAGGATGCGCGAGGCGGCCTCGGCGATGCGGCGGTGGTCGGCGTCCCCCTGCGTCTTGATTGTGACGGCGGCGGACGGGAGCAGGCTCTCGCCGATCTGCCGCTTGAAGACGGTGTTGAGCGTGACGCTGACGGATCGGACGCCCGGGAGCCCGCGGACCATGTCGGCGAGGTCGCCCTGGAGGCCGTCCTTGGTGAGGAGGTCCGTCTTCTGCCGGGGATCGAAGCTGCTCATGCGCTCGATCGCCTTCTGGAGGTGGCTGGTCGAGTTGGCGGGCATCCGGTCTTCCCACGCCAGCATGCGAACCACCTGGTCGCGCCGGTCGGCGGGCACGTAGACCTGCCCGGCCTGGATCTCGTGCTCGATGCCGCTGGAGAGGAGCAGGCTCTGGACGCCGCCCGCCTCGTCGGCCGCCAGCGGCTGATCGAAGAGCGCCACCATCTCGTCCGTCGCGGCGTAGTGAGCCCACCAGACAACGGTGGCCACCATGATCGCCACGAGAGTGACGGTGAGCATCTTCTGACTGAGCGAAAGCCCGGCCAGCTGCTGCTGGAGCTGATCGACCTGGTTTTTGATGCGCTCCATCGACGTCGGCCCTCCCTGGCCTCATCGCGAGTCATCGCTTCGTCATGATCCGCTGCGCACCGTCTGAATCCATTCAGATGGGCATGTTGCGGATCTCGTCATAGGCGCTCATGAGCTTGCCGCGGATGGCCAGCAGCGTCTTGAACGCAAGTTCACTCTTCTCGACGGCGCTCATCACGCCGGTCACGTCGTCCGTCTCGCCGAGGGTCAGCTGCTCGACGGCGGTGGTCGCGTCGTTCTGGAGGCGCGACACTTCCTGCACCGCCGAACGCAGCGTTTCGGCGAAGCCCGGCCCCTTGAGGGAGGCCTGGTTGAATCGGGAGGAGGAACCCGGCCCGCCGAACGGATCGGCACGGCCAAGCGGCGCGGAGCGCGACAGAGATGGGTCGATCGGGCTGGTCATCAGGTCTTCCGTGACGGATGCGCCAGTGGGAACGGAGATCGGATTGGCAGTCCCCGCGCATTCCTGATCGCGGGACGGGACGGACGGATCTCTGCCGGGCGGTCCTCCTGACCTTCACCGGCAAGGGGAAAGATTAGCAACCGATTCCTGCAATGCAACTGCCGCTCCCGCGGCTTCGGTTGTTCACAGGCTGCCCACCGGCGGCGCGCCATCATGCCAGCAGCCGGAGCGAGGCGTTGAACATCGCCTTGGTCGTCTGCATGAGGGTGATGTTCGCCTCGTAGGCGCGGCTGGCCTCGAGCATGTTCACGTACTCGGTGGACAGATCCACGTTCGGATACTTCACGAGGCCCGTCAGCGGATCGGCGTCCGGGTGGCCCGGCTCGAACCGCTCGTCGAACCGACTCTGGTCGAGGGCGACGCCCGAAACATGCACCCCCGGCTTTGACGGGTCCGAGGCGTCGCCGGGCGACAGCATCGCGATCCGCCGGCGGTACGGAATGGCGGAGCCGTCGGCCGCCCGGCCGGCGCGGGTGGTGTTCATGTGCAGGACATTCCCGGCGATCACGTCCATGCGTGTGCGCTGGGCGGCGAGTCCCGAGGCGGTCATGTCAAGGGTTGCGAACATGGTTCAGTGGGGCTTGGGGAGCCTCATCACGCGATGCGCTCGCGCAGGGCAAGGTCGAACAGCATGTGCTGCTTGCGGAGCAGCTCGATGGCCAGGTTGTGCTGGAGGGCGTTCTTCGCATGCTCGCTCATGAGGTGCTCCACGCTCCGGTTGTTGCCGTCGTGGAAGACCAGGGCGTCGTCGGTTCCCACGCCCTCCAGTTCCACGTCGAGCGCGCCGGCAGTGAAGCGATCCCGCTTCTCGAGCCGCCGGCGCAGCTCGGAACGGAAGGCGCTGGCGTCCAGATCCTTCTGGAGGTAGCCGGGCGTGCTGATGTTGACGATGTTCTCCGCCAGCAGGGCGTGCCGGGCGGCGTGAAATGCGGTCGCCTGCTCCAGCACCGGCGCCGCGGATTGACCGAAGAGTCGCTCGAACATGGCTTCCTCCTGAAGTCCAGGCACTTGCTTCCCTGCCGTGCCATCGTCCGCATCGGTCATCGCGGCGGCGGTTCAACAGTTGGCAGTCTGCGCGGCCCGGCAGGCGCATCGCCTGCGCTGCCGACCGGCAGAATGTGCGCGGTCCGCGTCGTTCAGATGTATGGAAGCTCCGCCAGTTCCCCCTCTTCCCGCCACTTCTTGAGCTTGATCCCGAGCGTGCGGATGCCGATGCCGAGGGCGGTTGCGGTCTTGGCGCGATGTCCCTCGAACTTCGCCAGCGTGTCGAGGATGACGCGCTTCTCCACCTCCGCCAGCGGAAGGCGGTCCAGCGGATCGGCGCCGAGCGTCCGCCCGTGACCGTTCGTCGAGCCGTCCACGAGCCATGGCGCGATCGTCGTGGCCCGGACGACGCCCGGCCGCGTCTCGAGCACGGCGGCGCGCTCAATGATGTTCTCCAGCTCGCGCACGTTCCCGGGCCACGGGTACTTCTGGAGCATGCGAAGGGCCTCGGGCTCGATGTGCCGGAACGCCTGCCCCTCGCGCTTGGCGATGCGATGCAGGAAGTGACGAACCAGCTCCGGGATGTCCTCCCGCCGCTCCCGCAGGGGGGGCAGGTCCAGTGGGACGACGTTCAGCCGGTAGAACAGGTCCTCGCGGAATCTCCCCTGCGCGACCGCCTCCTCGAGCCGGCGGTTCGTCGTGGCGATCACCCGCACGTCCACCCGCTGCGGGAGGCTGCTTCCGACGCGCTCAAACGACTGTTCCTGGAGCACCCGCAGCAGCTTCGCCTGAAGACCGATGGCAATCTCGCTCACCTCGTCCAGCAGGATCGTTCCGCCGTCGGCCAGCTCGAAGCGGCCGCGCCGCGCCGAGTCGGCGCCGGCAAAGGCGCCCTTCTCGTGCCCGAAAAGCTCGCTCTCCAGGTGGTTTCCGCTGAGTGCGGCGCAGTTCACCGCCAGCATCGGCTGCTCGGCGCGGTCGCCGGCGGCGTGGATCATGCGCGCCACGACTTCCTTTCCCGTTCCGCTCTCCCCGCGCACGAGGACCGCCGCCCGCGTCCGGGAAATGCGCTCGATCTGCGATCGCACGGCGTCCATCGCGGGGCTGCTGCCGATCAGCGGGCGTGGGGGATCGATCGTGGAGACCGCCGCGCGCAGGGCGTGGTTCTCGCGCTTCAGGCGGGCGTGCTCCAGCGTGCGCGAGACGAGAATGAGCAGGTCGTCCTTCTCGAAGGGCTTCTGGATGTAGTCGTGCGCCCCCCGGCGCATCGCCTCGACGGCGGTGCGGACGCTGGCGTAGGCGGTCATCAGGATGACCGGCAGTTCGGGGCGGAGCCTGCGGGCTTCCGTGAGCAGCTCGATGCCGGTCATTTTCGGCATCTTCAGGTCCGTGATCAGCAGGTCGAAGGCGCCTGCGGAGAGCCGGGCGAGGGCGGACTGCCCGTCGGCGGTGGCGACGACGTCGTGCCCGTCCCTGGTGAGGGTGCGTGCGACGCTGTCGCGCACGAGATCATCGTCATCGACGAGGAGAATGCGCCCCCGGCGTGTTTCGGGGACGGGATGAATCGCACTGTTGTTCGTACCTTCGGCCATCCGTGGCTCCGCTTCTCGTGCAGCCTTCCGCGGCTAGAGAACAAGGGTGAACGCCGCGCCCTCCGGGCTGCTCCGGGCGGCGACGTGCCCGCCATGGGCCTCGGCGATGCGATGAACGATCGAGAGGCCCAGGCCGGTACCCGTGTCCTTGGTCGTGAAGAACGGGTCGAAAAGGCGATCCGGATCGACACCCTCGGGAAGCCCCGGGCCATCGTCCGTCACGCACACGTGCAATTTCCCGCCCTCCACGCTGCAACGCACCTCTACGTGGCGCGCCACGTCGATCGCGTTCAGCAGAAGATTCAGCACCGCCTGCGTCACCAGGTCCGCGTCCACGCGCGCCCGGAGAGACGCCGGCGCCTCCACACCCACCTCCACCCCGTGCCGCTGCGCCTGCCCCGCCGCGAGTTCCACCGCGGCCCGCACCGCCTCCGCCGCGTCGCAGTCGCTCGTCTCGGCCACCACCTCGCCGGCGAAGCGCAGTACCTGCGACACCGTCCGCTCCACCCGGCGTACCCCCGACTGCACCTTCGCCAGCAGTTCCAGCGACTCGGGCCGATCCGCCAGATCCTCCTCGAGCATCCCAGCGTACAGGCCGATCCCACCCAGCGGGTTACGGATCTCGTGCGCCAGGCCCGCCGCCATCTCCCCCAGCGCGCTCAGGCGATTCTTCCGCTCGAGCTGCTTCTGCTGATCCGACAGCAGGCGATTCTTCTCCGCCAACTCCGACTGGAGCCGCGCCACCTTCTCCGTCAGCGCCGCGTGGCTCTGCTGGAGCCGCTCGGTGATGCCGCTGAACGCCTCCACCAGCTGCGACAACTCCGCGATGCGGGCATCCCGCGATCCGGCACTCTCCGGCGTTGCCTGCGCCCGCCCGTCGGCGCAGCACGAGGCGCCCGTCGATGCGGGGCGTCGTGGCGTGGCGATGGGGGTCAGGCTCGTCATCGTGCGGGGTGTTGCTGCCTCAGCGCTTCAGGTCCATGCGCCCGCCCGTCCCGGCGTAGGCGGCCGTGGCGTAACGGCGATTGATCTGCCGGACCACGCGTCCGTCGCTGTCCATCTTCTGCAACTGCCGGCCGACCTCCTGCCGCCGGCCCTGGAGGGCGACCATGTCTTCGGCGTCGCGTGTCGTGATCTGTTCGAGCAGCCGCTTCGACTCCGCGAGCAGCCCCTGGGCCTCCTCCCGCTGCGCCTCGGACCACGACTCGGCGGAGGCGGGCCACGCGCGCTTCACCGGCGCAAGCGATTGCTCCAGTTCGGTGATGCTGTCCATCTGTCCCTGCCGCTGCTCGAGCACGATCAGCAGCCGTTCCGTGTCGCCGTTGCGCACGTGCCGCGACTGTTCCGCGGCCAGTTCGGCGACGCGCCGGTAGCAGTCGATCTGGTCCGCCAGCGCCGCCAGCGTGGTGTGCGGGTCATGGTGTTCGGTCTGCATGGTCATCATCGCCTCCTTGCCGTTGGCAGATTCCTACCAGACCCCGGTCTCACCCGCCCACTGGAGCCATTGCTCCCAGTAGTCGCGAGGCAGGCTGAAGCGACCTTCCGTGAACGCCTCCGGCGGAACGCGCTTCAGCAGCCACATCGCGCGCTCGTTGGCCACCCGCGCCTCCTCCGGGCGACCCAGCGCGATGTAGGCGTTGCCGATCTGCACGTAGGCCGCCAGGATCGCTGGGTCGTCCCGGTAACGGCTGGCGGCGGTGTCGTAGAGCTTGATCGACTCGTCGAAGCGCCCCAGATCGAAGAGGCAGTCGGCGCGGTAGAAATAGGCGAGCCGCTCATACGTCTCATCCAGCGGCGTCGCGGGGGTTGCCGTCCGGTAGAGCGAAATCGTCTGCTCGAAGAGTTGGTGAGCGCTCTGGAGGAAGCGGCGCGCCTCCTCGTCGTCGGCGGCGGTGACGCGATCGCCGGACGCCGCCAACTGCGCGTCGGCCTCCACCGGCTCGAGCGGATCGCCAATCTGCGTGAGGTCGAGCATCCGCTGGGCGGCGGCCTTCCGGTAGCAGTCGGCCTTCAGGAACGCCAGTTGGGGGGCGCGGCGCGGGTTCTCCTCCTCAAGGTAGTCGGCGTAGCGGCTGCCGAACTCCTCCAGCCGCGCCAGCGCCTCTCCGTAGCGCCCCATGCGGTAGTAGAGGTGCCCGAGTTCCCAGACGGCCTGGCGAAACGCCTGGCTCTCGGGGCCGAGCGTCGGGTTGTCGTCCACCACGCTTCGCAGGATTCCCTCCGCCTGCGGGTAGCGGGCATCGCCCAGGGCGATGTAGGCCTGCGCCAGCGGCACCGCGGCCTCCGCGGCGGCGAGCGTGTGGGGGTGTTCGTCGCGAAGCCGGACGAACACCTGGGTCGCCTTGTCCTGCCGACCGGAGGCCTGGTAGGCCTGGCCGAGCCTGTGCAGCGCGTCGGGGATGATCGGGTCATCGGGCCGCTCGTCGCAGAAGAGCTCCAGCGCCGCGATCATCTCCTTCAGGTCCGAGGCCTTCTCGTACAGCTCAACGCCCTTCCAGAGCGCCTTGCCGTAGCCCTCGTCATCCTTGAGCGTCAGGTGGCGCGAGTAAGCGACGTAGGCGTCGCCCGCGCGCCTTCGCAGCCCGCGGACGCGGTTCTCCAGCATCGGCCTCTGCGCCGGCTCGGCGTCGGCGATCGTCGCCTCCACCTGGTCGGAATGACGCTCGAAGTAGAGCCCCAGCCGCGCGAAGAACTCCGCCGGCGGATCCGGCTCGATCGCCTGCTCGCGCGCCATCAGGTCCAGCGCGAGCTGGTAACGCGCCCGGCCGGCGAGGATGCGGGTGGCGCGACCGAGGCTCTCCAGCAGGTCCGCCTTCAGCGGCGCAAGCGCCGGCTTGAGCACCATCTCGTCCGCCAGTGACCCGAGATCCGCAACGCCCTGCTCATCCTCGCCCAGCAGCAGCTTCACCACGCCACGCGCAAGCTGCGCCTTGGGCGCCGTGCGGCTGCCGGGATGGTCGCGCAGCACGATCTGGTAGTAGGCATCGGCCTCGGCCGGCGCCTCACGCTCCTGGGCGAGGCGGCCCAGCAGGTAGCAGGCCTCTGCGTCGAGAAAATGCCCCGGTCCGAGCTGCTCGCGGGCGAGCTTCAGCCGCTTCTCCGCTTCGGCGTGGTCGCCCAGCTTCCAGGCGGCGTAGCCGAAGCGGTAGTTCGCCTGGCCCTGGATCGACTCGTCCGGCGAAAGCGCCAGCGCCGCGGCCAGCAGCGACCGCGCCTCCGCCGGCTCGCCGGCGTCAATGCTCATGCGCGCCAGCTCCCCCAGCGCCCAGGCGCGCTCGTCGTCGCTGAGGTTGGGAACGTCGAGAAACTCGCGCAGCGCGTCCGTCGCTGAAACCTGACGGTCATGCGCCACCAGCATGTCGATGGCGCTGCGGCGCATCGGCACCGCCTTCTCCGGCTTGCCTTCCTGCTCCAGGAGCTCCACCGCCCGCCGGTAGTTTGCGGCGGCGTCGTCGATCTCCCCCAGCGCCTCGAAGCTCCGGGCGAGCCGGTCGCTCGTGTCTGCTGTTGCGGCTGCGCCCAACGCGTAGCCACGCTGAATCTCGCTCACGATCCGCCGGTAGGCCTGCGGTGACTCCTGGCGACGGCTGCGCCGCATCTGGAGATCCAGCGCCTCGGCGGCGAGCAGGCGCGTCTGGGCCTCCTCGCGTCCTTCGATGCCGGATGAGAGCAGGTCGTTCAGCCGGCCGAGGGCGGCGTCGTATCGCTCGGCCTCGATGTCGCGCTGGGCGATGGCAAGCTGACGCTGGAAGCTGGGCGCCGGCTGCGGATCGATGAAGAGCCACGCCGCCAGCGTGAAAAGCCCCAGCGAGACGAGAAGCAGCGGTATCTGCCAGAGGCCGCCCAGGGGCGTCGCCTGGTGGGGGCGTGCCGAATCCTCGCCGGCGAGGGGGCCGGAAAGGTCACCCGATGCCTTGCGCGTGAACGCGGACAGACTCGACTTGGCCATGGCGTCCTTGCCCGGGTCAGGAGTCGCGGAAAAGGGCACGCCCGCCTCCGGCCTCCTGCCGGCACTCCGGGCATGCGACAACAACAGGCGCAGAATGTGCCGCAACAGACCCGCCGCGTCAATGGCGCGGACCCTCATTCTTCAGATTTGGCTGAATGGCGGCCATTCCGTCTTCCCTGCCGCGGGGCCCAGGAGGTCGACGGCACCGTCGCTCACGTCGGCATCGTACCGGATCCAGAGCCCGACGCCCGCGGGCGCATCCAGCGAGAACGCCACCCCGCCCGGCGGCGCGGAGATGCCGCTGAGACCAATGGTGACGGAGCCGTATCGCAACTCAGGATCCACGGCGACGGACGTGAAGAGCAGGTTCCCCGGCAGCACGCGGTCGTCGTTCTCGTAGTCGTGGTAGTACCCATCCGCCGGCGGTTCGGCGTCCGGCGGGGTGACGGTGTCGGCGGCCCACTCGCTGAACCCGCGGTTCAGCGGGAGGTATCCGCCGGGATTCGTTTCGTGGAACGGCTGGCCCGGCGTGCCTTCCTCATGCATGCCGTTGAAGACGAGGTTGATCGAGAGTTCGGCATCGTCGCAAGGGTCGGGCGGGGTGGGCGGATTGCCGGGTCCGTCCGGTCCGCCGGGGCCTTCGGGGTCCCCGGGAGGATCATTGGGGCCAGGACCGTCCGGGCCACCGGGATTCGTTCCGCCGTCTCCATCGCCAGGCCCGCCGCCGCAGTTGCAGTCGCAGTCGATTGGGTTGCCCATGGCGTCCGTGCAATCCCTGGGCAGCCCTCCCCAGCCGCCGTTGGATTCAATGCGCGGCTATGGCCCCACTCCTTAGCGGCCTTGCCGCTTCGGACGCATCACATAAGTGATAGGATTGCTGGGATCGTCACGTCGCGGATTGAATCCAGGCGGATAATCTGGACCCGGCGGGTAGCTAAATGTTGTACCAACGGGCCCGGGTACGGCCTGCCAACCCGCCTTTTGCTTGGCAATCTGTGTTATGCGCTGGCCATGAGTCCGAAAGCTGAACTTACCTTGTTCATCCGTTGTAGTTCTCAACGGCCGACGTTCGTACTGAACGTTGTAGATCGAGAGTGGTGTAAACCACTCGACTGAAAGCGCTTCTGCCGTTACGTGGACGCCTGGCAGGCCGTTTCCCTGTTCATCCACGATACGCCCGTAGAATACGATCGGTACGTTACCGTGCTGGCGGTCGATCCAGCGCGCGAGGAACGGCCACAGCAGCACGAGCAGGCCGCCGCAGCAGGCGAGGGCGATTAGGATCAGCGTACGGCGTGGTCGCATGAGCCGCTCCCCGCCGTCCTTCAGCCAGAGGCGCAGCGACCCCGCGCCCGGGTCGAAGCCGTAACCGTCCTGCTCGTTGCCGGTGCGCATCATGTCGCGCGGGTCGAGGCGGAGCGACGGGTTGCCGGGGTCGGAGTACTGCGGGTCGGCGGCGTCGTACTCGAAGTGGAAGTACACGGTGCCATGGTGCCACGCGGGGAGCGTTATCCGCAGGGGCGTAAATTGGGTGTCGGGGGAGTAGTCGTCGTGCGGGTAGCCCGGGTGGGGCTGCTCGGCGTGCCAGGGGATGCCGTCGGCGTCGAAGCCGTCGGCCCAGTCCGGCGTGCCGTCGCCGCCCAGGTCGGCGTCTGAAGCAGCTAGCTGTTTGATGGCTTCGCTTTCGTATCAGCTTCCAATTGCTCGATCCGCATTCCGAGGACTTCACGCAACCGAAAGAGCTCCTGTTCACAGATGAACTTCATCTCCTCGCTGTTGATGTCCTTCAGCACCGTCGGCAACTCTGCCATCATCTGGCCCAAAACGCGCTGCATTTTCCGCAGGCCGTCGATCGATATCTTGTCGAAGTACCAGGCGTCCATCGAGTTCCACACATCTCGGTTCGCAAACACGGGCACAAACGCTGGATGGCCTCCGAGGTGTCGCTCGAGGTAGGCGATCGCTCTGCCGTGTGCGAGGTTGGCCTTGGTGTGCCAGTATAAATCGCCTTGCTTGTCAAAGACGATACCTTTGCTCATTAGAGAGCCTCCTCCAAGACTTCGTACCAGTCAGGAAAGTTGGCGTACTGCTTCTCCAATAGGTCCATGACCTTGCCTCGCTGAACCGCATCCATTCCAGCGACATCAACAAGCAGACGATCGCTCTGTGGATTGCCGGGCGGGTCGATCACGAAAATGTGCTTGCTGATCGAGACCTTTTAGTCTGTCGCGGGGGCGCTGGTGGATTCGCGGGCGCGTTGACGCTCGCGTTCGGCATGAAAGCTGACGCCGACGGCGACGTACCACGGGTGATCCATGTCGAAGCTGGGGCGAATCTCAACCTGCCGCGGGAAACGGAGATCACTAGGGCTGTTGAAGCTCGCGTGAAGGGGGTCCGATTGAGTGTTGTGCTTATAACCCAGACGCTGCCGCTCTTCTTGCCACTTATCGAGCTTCGAGGCATGTTCCGGAGTCGCCACCTCCCACTCGTCGAGCATGACCTGGGCGCGTGCAACGGCGGCATTCAGGCTTTCGGCGGGGAAGAGCAGGCGCACATACGCCAACCGCTGACTCTCTTGTGCCGCTTGTACGAGAAAGGGCTCCGCCTCGTGCGTTTCGCCATCCGGAAGAATGATACGGATGGAACCGGGTTGCTCAACATAGCTGATCGTCGTTGACGAGCCGGGCGGCAGCACTCGAGCATCTACCGCCGCGGGGTCCAGTGCCTCCGTGATCCGCCATTCGCGTGGCTCCGTCGTCGATGTTGTCGGATTCGCCGAAGGGTCGCTTGCCGACTGCTCGTTGCAGCCTGAGGGCAGGTGCAACGCCAGAACGCATGCGACCGAGATATTAATCGAGGTCATGGTCCCCACGGGTGATCCTCCCAGAGCGGGGTGTACAGGCTTGGAAGCGTTCGCGACACGTGCGTCTGCTGCTCCGCTCGCCGCCGACGCCGGTAGGCTTCCGACCGCCTGCCCCTACTTTCCGTCGTCCAGGTGAACGGAACCCAGTTCATCTTCAGTCCGTGCTCCGCGCCGTCGCTCACGTCGGCATCGTACCGGATCCAGAGCCCGACGCCCGCGGGCGCATCCAGCGAGAACGCCACCCCGCCCGGCGGCGCGGAGATACCGCTGAGGCCGATGGTGACGGAGTCACAGCGGCTTCCATTGGGGGTGTCTCCGATCCCCCGCCGTCGGCGCGCGAACCATGTCTAGATAACGCTCCCCCTTCGCGCCAAACGATGCATAGTTCCTCTGCGCCTCCCGCAACGTCATAGGATTTGGACCGCCGCCCTCATCGGGATTGATGTTTTGTCCATATGGGTCATACTCCCAACCGCAGATCTTGCAGATTTCAAACGAGTCGCTAACCACTTGATAGCCGCAGCAGGGGCAAGTAAGCGTCGGCGAACCATGCATGTTATCGGAACAAGTCATGACTCCCTCACCGCGTTTGGCGTTGTTCGAGAGCCTCGCGAGCCCGTCGGCCTGGGACGAATGGGCCCCGCTGGCCTCAATCTCCTCCGGGACAACCTCGCCGACCATGGCGCGTCCGCGATCCCCGTCACTGTCACATCTTCAGCAGACTATCCGCGAACTTCTCAACGGATCCCGCATCCTCTGCAATATCGATGAATCTCGTAAGCGTCGCGTTCTCCTTGTCAATCGTGTAAAGAACTTCTTGCTCGGACGATGCATCGAGCACGATTCCACCGCCACCATAGTGGCCAACCTTCACGAATGATTCAGGCCAAGGGACCCAATCCTCTAAGCCCTCGGAGCGCTCATGATAAAGATGCAACGTGCCGTCACGGTACATTTGCGTGTCACGATAGATAAGCCATGGTCGGCCGTACAAGAAGCCGCCTGGCAGCCAATCTCCGTGGTTCCTTGCGCCCGGCAATAGCGACAGCACGAGCATGCGATACCACGTAGGCCAAACAACTTTCAAGGCCCCTGCGAGTGAATCGAGCGTGTCCCGGGACAGGAGAGTCTCGTATTTCAGTAGGTCTGCCGGCGGGTTGGCGCTCATAGGGACTCCAATGTGCACGAGATCATCGTGCAACACCCTTCGTTGCTAACCAATGCTCGGCTACTCGCATGCCATATCAACGCAAAAGTTGGCGGACCCCGGTTCACTCGTCGAATATGTCAAAGCGTACGCCATTCGGATCTCGGCTTTCGAGCAGACTCACGATCTTACCACGGGTGACCGCGTCAGTTCCGGCAACATCGATGAGAAGGAACTTTCCTGTCGGCTCCGCTCCCTCGTCAACAAGGTCGACTTCCTCGTGCATGCTCTTGTCACCGTACGAAGCGACCTGGGCGCGGCGTATGATCTGAGCACGATAGTGGTCGATAAACAACTCGGTAGCGGCTTCGGCAGTGGCCTGATCGGGGAACGAGGAGGCCGCCGACACCGGCTCGTTGTTGAATCGCCATATGAGGTCGGCGTCGCTCTTGCCGACGTGCTTGGCGATGGTGTGCCCCACGCGTGGCGTGGCCCCAGTATGCGTTGGCAGCGACCGCCCCTCGAAGTAGTTCAGCCAGCCCGGCTCGCCTTCGCGCACGAGGTCGTCGAACGCCTCCGCATAGAGGTTCGCAACGTTCTGCTTCGGAATGTTCGCGACGTTGTCTGCGGACCACTTGGCTGATGTGAAGTGGACGCTCTTTCCCGCGTCGCCAGGGTCAATGCCGTCCGGAAGCTGACCCGCCCTAATCTGCTTCCGTGCTTGTCGGAAGGCGCTATAGACCAACCCACAGAACCGGTCAGCTTCGTTATGCACCCACACACCGCTCTGCCCGGCAAAGTACGTGGCGAAGTCGGCGACGGCGAAGTTGTACGTCGTGAAGCGCTCATCTGGCGGGGCGTGCTCGATCCGAACGCCCGTCACCCCGTCGGCCCGAAACGCTCATCGTCTGGAGCGTCGCCGATCAGCCCTCTTGGAAGCCCGCTCAGTATCGTGCTCAATGAGCATACGTGCGAACGCCTCGGGTGAATCCGCAAGCTCTGTTACGCGTATAAATGGCTGGAGCGTGTAGTTCTCCTTATAGATGTTATAAAACAACGCCTCTTCGGATGCTGTATCGACAGTAATGCAACCGTCACCAGTATTGCCGACTACGACCATGGAATGCGGCCAATCCACTTGCTGCAGGCCTTGCGGAGTCTCGGAATACAGGCTGAGGTCGCCTCTCCTGTAGTGAAGTGTATCCTTGATGATCTGCGAAGGATTGGCGTACAGAAACCCGCCCGGCAATGAGCGCCCATGGGTGCCTTGCGAGGCTTCAGCAAGCTGCAGGACGATCACTCGGTACCAAGTTGGCCAAGATACCTCAAGATCGCGCGCGACGGCCATCAATTGTTCTTCAGTCATCACTGCCTCGTGGTCTGTGCACCGTGATTACGGTCGCACACCGTGTGCGTCAGTTCCGGCAACATCGATGAGAAGGAACTTTCCTGTCGGCTCCGCTCCCTCGTCAACAAGGTCGACTTCCTCGTGCATGCCGTTGAAGACAAGCGGAGGAGTAATCCTCATGCGGGTAGCCCGGGTGCGGCTGCTCTGCGTGCCAGGGGATGCCGTCGGCATCGAAGCCGTCGGTTCACGGCAGGTATCCGCCGGGATTGGTCTCGTGGAAGGGCTGTGCAGGTAGCCAACATCCGACCTTGTTCAGTTGCCCGCGAGGTCATCCGCCTGCGCCTTCGCGGCTTGCCTGATGCGTTCGTTGATCTCCGCATCAGTCCGAGGAGCGTCGGGGCCGGCGGACGGGACGACCAGTTCAACGGGTCCATTGACCCGCCCGCCATCCCTTCCGCCACGAGATGGACGTGATGCGGGCGCCTCATTGCT
The DNA here is from genome assembly GCA_023417885.1 of Planctomycetota bacterium. Taxonomy (GTDB): domain Bacteria; phylum Planctomycetota; class Phycisphaerae; order Tepidisphaerales; family Tepidisphaeraceae; genus JAEZED01. The sequence goes on along the minus strand of JAEZED010000165.1, from coordinate 20,358 downwards.
GATCGCGTGCATCGGGAAAATGGCACGATTCTCCGCATCTCGTTCCGCGGGCCTTTGAAACGGTAGAACCGGTTGCCATCCTCCGCGCCCCAAGGTGTGGTCGAATACCAGTCGAACACCCACTCAAACCCGGGCTTCAGGACATCCTTGACGGTCAACTCCTGGTAGGTGCCCCGCAGCGAGACCATGAAGTAGCCCCGCTCATCCGACCACACGCTGAACTGGCGCTGCGTCTCCAGAATCGGCGCAGTCGCCCCGTGAATCACCGCGTTGTCCCCGAGCTCGCTTGCGAGTACCTGAATCTCGGCACCCGCCACGGGATTCCCATCCTGGTCCACTACGCGCCCATAAAAGAAGTGGAACTCCGGCGGCTTAGGCGGTTCAGCGGCCCGCTCGGGTGTCTGATAAATATACACGCCGACGCCGCCAGCGGCCGCCAGCAGAAGAATCACAATAAGAAGCAGCGTCACGGATGGGCCGCGCCGGCGAGAATAGTCGAGTTGGTGCGCCACCGTGGTGCTCCGGCGTGGTCAGGTCATGGCGCGCGCTTCGGCCATCAATGGCCACGATTGGGTGACCAGTCGCGAATTAGCTTGGATGCGACGCGTAGCGTGCGATCTTCTGATCTCGAGATGTCGATTGCCGGGCGGCAGCGAAAGCTCTCCCGCCTCGTCGCCTCACGACGCTAGTTGCTTCTGCTTCATCCGCCACGAGCCTACCGCCGGCCGCTCATGGCGTCGAGCTTGTCGTGGACGTCGCCGATCCGCGTGATCCGCAGGCCGAAGTTCTCCCCCACCTTCACCGCCTCCCCCAGGCCGATCACCTTGTTGTTCACCAGGAGCTCCAGCGGATCGTCGCTGCGCTTCTCGAACTCCAGGATCGCACCGCCGCCGAGCCGGAGCACCTCCGCCAGGGGGAGCCGGCGCGACGCGAGACGCACGATGACCGGCACCTCCAGGCGCAGGATGCGCTGGAGCTCGCCCGGCTCGGGCGATGTTGTCCGAGGATGGGGGGCGTCGGATACGACCGGCATGGGCGACCTCCGTGTCGCTGCGGCGAAGCGGCGTGTACCCGTTTAGATCGGCCGGATGGGCCCAAAGACGCCATCCGGGGCCGCTTGCACAGGGAAAACCGTCAGTCCGGCTTCCTGAGGAGGAGGCAGGCGTTGTGCCCGCCGAAGCCGAAGCTGTTGTTCATGGCGGCCCGAACCTTCACGTGCCGGGCCTCGCCGGGGGTGTAGTCCAGGTCGCAGCCCGCCTCCACGTCCGGCTCCCGGAGGTTGATCGTGGGCGGGATGATGCCGTGGTGAACCGAGAGGGCGGTGATGACCGTCTCCACGCCGCCGGTTGCGCCCAGGAGGTGGCCGAGCATCGACTTGGTGCTGGAGATCGCCACCTTGCGGGCCGCGGCGCCGAAGGCGGACTTGATGGCGTTGGTCTCCGCCGGGTCGCCGATGGGCGTGCTGGTGCCGTGGGCGTTGATGTAGTCGACATCCTCCGGGGCCATCTTCGCGTCGCGCAGCGCGCCGAGCATGGCCTTGGACGCCCCTTCGCCCGTCTCGATGGTCGCGGTGATGTGGTAGGCATCGGCGGTCATGCCGTAGCCGACGACCTCCGCGTAGATGCGGGCGCCGCGCTTGCGGGCGTGTTCGAGCTCCTCGAGGACGACGACGCCGGCCCCTTCGCCCATGACGAAGCCGTCGCGCTCCTTGTCGAACGGGCGGCTGGCCTCCTCGGGGGATTCGTTGCGCGTGCTCATCGCCCGGGCGGCGCAGAAGCTGCCCATCCCGAGCCGGCAGAGCGCCGCCTCCGAGCCGCCTGCGACCATCACGTCGGCGAGGTCAGTGCGGATCAGGGCGGCGGCGTCGCCGATGGCGTTGGCGCCGGTGGCGCAGGCGGTGGCGACGCTGGTCGTCGGCCCGCGGAGATTGAACAGGATGCTGACGTTGCCGCTGGCGGCGTTGACCATCAGCCGCGGCACCGTGAACGGACTGAGCCGCATCGGCCCCTTGGTGAAGAGGATCTGCGACTGCTCCTCGAGCGTCTCGATCCCGCCGATGCCGCTGCCGATGAGCACGCCGGCGCGGTCACGATCGACCGCCTCGAGGTTGACGCCCGAGTCGGCCACGGCCTGCCTGCTGGCGGCGACGGCGAACTGGGCGAAGCGATCCAGCCGCTTCGCCTCCCGGCCGTCGATCCCGTGGTTCTTCGGCTCGAACGTGGCGCACTCCCCGCCGATCTGGGTCGGGTAGTCGGTGGGATCCCACCGTGTGACGCGGCGGATGCCGCTCCGGCCGGCGCAGACGTTGTCCCACATCTCCTGGACGTTCTCGCCCAGGGACGTGATGACGCCCATCCCGGTAATGACGACGCGACGGCGCATGGCGGAGAGGCTTCAGGCAGGGACCCAACAGGAGCGTTCACGGCCGGATGCCGCCGGAAGCGCCCGGCATGCGCCGGCAGACCGCTCGCGGCAGCCCCCGCCCGTTGCGGTTACTTGTTGGAGTGTTCCTTGATGTAGTCGATCGCCTGCCCGACGGTCTGGATCTTCTCGGCCTCTTCGTCGGGGATCGACAGCTCGAACTCGTCCTCGAACTCCATGACGAGCTCGACCGTGTCGAGGCTGTCGGCGTTCAGGTCGTTGATGAAGTGCGTCTCGCGGGTGATCTGGCTCTTGTCGACGCCCATCTGCTCGCTGACGATCTCGATGACTTTTTGCTCGATTTCTTCCATAGCGTTTGATTCCGAGAGTTGGGCCGAGGGGCGCCCGTAGCGCCGAGGCGGTGTCGAACCGCCTCAGGCGGGTGCGACTATAGCCGCCTCCCGAAGCTTTGCAAAGACGCTCCGGACACGGCGCCCGGCCCGGCAATTGTCCGCGCCTTGGCCGCGGGAACCGTGCGCTCGGGAGCGGCGGAAGCCGCGGACGCTTCCGAGCTTAACCGCCCACCCGCCGCCGCTCACATGGCCATTCCACCGTCCACGCAGATCACCTGGCCCGTCAGGTAGCCGCTGGACTCGCCGGCGAGAAATCCGACGACCGAGGCGATTTCCGCCGGCTCGCCGAGCCGGCCCAGCGGGATCAGCTTCTGGGCCTCCTCGAGGACCTTCCCCGGCATGGCCTGGGTCATGTCCGTCGTGATGAACCCGGGCGCCACCACATTCGCCGTCACGCCCTTGCCGGCCAGCTCCCGTGCAACGGTCTTGGTGAAGCCCGAGAGGGCCGCCTTGCTCGCGGCGTAGTTCGCCTGCCCCTTGTTGCCGATCACCCCGCTGACGCTGCCGATGTTGATGATTCGCCCGTTCTTCGCCCGCATCAGGTAGCGGGCGGCGGCGCGCGTGGCCACGAAGACGCTCTTGAGGTTCGTGTTGATCACCTCGTCGAACTGCGCATCGTCCATGCGAAGCAGAAGCGTGTCACGATTGATGCCGGCGTTGTTCACCAGCACGTCGATCCGGCCATGCTTCTCGGCCACGTCCTCCACCATCTTCTGCACCGCCGCCGGGTCGCCCACGTCGCAGGTCGCGGCCTCGGCGCTTCCGCCCTCGGAGGCGATGGCGTCCACGACGCTGGCCAGGCGATCGGCGCTGCGCGCCACGGCGACGACGTGGCATCCGTCGGCGCCCAGGCGGCGCGCGATGGCCTCCCCGATCCCGCGGCTGGCTCCGGTAACGATGGCGACGCGTTTCTCGGTCATGTTCAAGATCTATCCGTGCGCGAGGGCCTCGGCGGTGTTGTAGCTGGTGATCGGCGCGCGGCGATCGACCTTCTTGAGCAGCCCCGCGAGCACGCGCCCGGGCGCCAGCTCGGCAAAGCCCGACTCGCCGCCGGCGAGCTTCTGCATCGTCTGGCTCCAGCGAACCGGCTCCGTGATCTGCCGGATGAGCAACTGCTTGATCGACGCCGGGTCGCCATGCGGCTCCGCCGTGACGTTGCTCCAGACCGGCTTCGAGGGCGCCGCGAAGGCAAGCTCGGCCAGGTCCTCGGCGAGGCGGTCGGCGGCGGGCTGCATGAGCGGGCTGTGGAACGCGCCGGCGACGCGGAGCGGGATCGCGCGGAAGCCGTGCGTTGAGGCGATCTCCGCGATGCGCTCGCAGGCGGGCTGCGCGCCGCTGACGACGATCTGCCCCGGGCAGTTGTAGTTGGCGGGGACGAGGATGTGCCCATGCGACGCCTGCTCGCACAGGTCGTTCACCTGCTGCTCGTCGGCGCCCATGATGCTGACCATGCCGCTGGCGACGCTGGTGGCGGCCTCCTGCATGTAACGGCCGCGCGCTTGCACGAGCTTCAGCCCCGTGGCGAAGTCGAAGACGCCCGCGAGGTGCAGCGCGGTGTATTCCCCGAGCGAGAGGCCGGCGTAACCCGCGACGTCGTCCGGCTCGAGCTTCCCGGCGGCGACGGCGGCGGCGTGGGAGGCGAGGCTGGTGACGAAGATCGCCGGCTGGGCGACGTCTGTCTGGTTCAACTGCTCCTCGGGCCCGTCGAAGCAGAGCCTGGCGAGGTCGACGCCGAGCAGGTCGTTGGCGTGCTCGTAAACGGCCCGCGCGGCGGGGTGGGCGTCGTGAAAGTCGCGGCCCATGCCGACGGCCTGCGCGCCCTGGCCGGGGCAGAGAATGTACGTGGAATCAGACATCGTTTGGATGCGTTCGGGCCCTGGCCCGTGTTTCGGCGTGACGAGCGAGTCGGATCACATGCGGACGACGGCGTTGGCCCAGGTCAGGCCGGCGCCGAAGGCGATCATGACGGCGATATCCCCCTGGCTGAGCCGCCCGGCCCGCACCGCCTCGTCGAGCGCGATGGGGATGCTCGCCGAGCTGGTGTTGCCGCAGCGATCAATGTTGACGTAGGCCTTCTCGGCCGGGAAGCCGAGCTTTTCCATGGCGCTGTCGATGATGCGCTGGTTGACCTGGTGGGGGACGACGAGCTTGACCTGGTCGGGCGTCAGCTCGCAGCGCTTCAGCGCGTCCTCGATCATCTCGATGAAGCGGCTCACCGCGAACTTGTAGACCTCGCGCCCGCGGATCTTCAGGTAGTGGTTCCCCGCGGCGATCATCCGCTCGTCGATCGGGTGGCGGCTGCCGGGGAGGAGGTAGAGCATCTCCCATCCCCCGCCGTCGGCGTACAGGCTGCTGTAGAGCACGCCACGCCGCTCTGCGGATGCGTCGCTCGATTCCCCGCGGCTGAGGACGACGGCGCCGGCGCCGTCGCCGAAGAGGATGCAGCTCGAGCGGTCGGAGTAGTCGGTGATGCGGCTGAGCGTCTCGGCGCCGATGACCAGCACGTTCCGGTAGCGCCCCGCCTGGATGTAGGCGGTGGCGACGTCGAGGGCGTAGATGAACCCGCTGCAGGCGGCGGCGAGGTCGAAGGCGGGCGTGCGGTCGAGTCCGAGGCTCTTGGCGACGAAGCAGGCGGTGGCGGGCATCTGCATCTCGGGCGTGATGGTGCCGACGATGATGCAGTCGAGGTCCTTGGGTTCGAGCTTCGCGGCGCGGAGGGCGTTGGTCGCGGCGTGGCTGGCGAGGGTGGCGCAGCTCTCGTCCTTGGAGACGATCCGGCGCTCGCGGATGCCGGTGCGCTGGACGATCCACTCGTCGTCCGTCTCGACCATCCTGGAGAGGTCCTGGTTCGTCAGGCGCTTCTCGGGCAGGAAGCTGCCCGTGCCGCTGATGATGGCGCTGTATCTCGTCATATCGGAAGTGATCGCTTCGGGGGCACTCCGGCCGCCGGCTACTCCGCCGACTCCATCACCGGCGCCTGGGCGATGTGGTTGGTGATCTTGCGGTTGACGTCGCTCTCGAGGAGTCGCTTCCCCGCCTTCACGGCGTTCATGATCGCCCGCGCCTCGCTCGCGCCGTGGCAGATGAGCATGTAGCCGTTGACCCCCAGGAGCGGCGCCCCGCCGTACTCCTGCCAGTCGTGGCGCACCTTGATGCGGTGGAGGACCATCTTGAACGGATCGACCAGCTCCGGCGTCGTCTCCCCCAGCTCGAAGAGCATCGTCCGGAACAGGCCGTCGAACAGCCCCTCGAAGCTTTTGAGCATGACGTTCCCCACGAAGCCATCGCAGACGACGACATCGACCACCCCGCGGAAGAAGTCGCGACCCTCCACGTTGCCGATGAAGTTCACCTGCTTCTCCGCCTTCAGCAGGCGGTGCGCCTCCTTCGTCACCTCGTTCCCCTTGGCCGCCTCCTCGCCGACGCTGATCAGCCCGACGCGCGGAAGCTCGACCCCGCAGACCGCCCGGCTGTAGGCGGCAGCCATGATCGCGTAGTGGAGCAGGTGGTGCGGTTGGGGCGTGACGTTGGCGCCGGCGTCGCAGAGGACGACGGGCCCGTGGAAGGTCGGGATGACGACCGCGATGCCCGGCCGGGCGACCCCCGGCAGCGTCCGCATCCGCAGCGTCGAGGCGGCGACGCAGGCGCCGGTGTTGCCGGCGGAGATGGCCACGTCCGCCTCGCCGTCGGCGACCAGGCGGGCCATGATCGCAATGCTGCTCTTGCGCTTCTTGCGGACCGCTTCGACCGGCGACTCATCCATCGCGATGACTTCATCGGCGTGGACGATCTCGTACCGGTCGGCGGCCTTGCCCAACTCCGCCTGCCGCAGCGAGGCGCGGATCAGGTCCTGGTCGCCGACGAGCAGGACCTTGTCCCGGTCGTCCAGGATCTCCGCGGCCGCGAAGCAGCCCTTGAGAATCTCCTCGGGGGCGCGATCACCGCCCATCACGTCCACAGCGGCACGCATGGGATACCTCCGTGCAGGCTCTGGTGCAGGATCGCTGTCGTGGCGGGCTCCCCTTCCCAGCGCGACGCCCTCGAGCACCCGTGAACGTGGATCAGGACGGGCTTTCGGCCGCCTCGAACTGGAGCGCCAGGTTCGGATTCACGTAGCCGCAGTTGCCGCAGGCGGCGTGCGGAAGCTTCGCGTTGGCGCACTGCGGGCAACGCACGTAGTGAATCGGCTTCAGCGCCTGGTGGCTGCGACGGCGGCGCTTGCGACTCTTGCTGACTTTCTGGGGAGGAAGCATGGCGTTCGACTCTCAATCTAAAGCGGCCGGAGCATCGAAGCTACGGCCGCCAGTTCGCTCAGTTCGGGCAAAATTGGCGTCCGGGACGATAGAACTGGCCCCGCAAACTGTCAAGACAACCGGGCCGCCTCAGGCTAGCGCCGCCCGTGCCACCTCGCGGGCCTTCTCCAACGCCTCCGCGAGCTTGTCCGGCAGTTTCCCGCCGGCTTGGGCAAGGTTCGGACGCCCCCCGCCGCCACCCCCGGCGACGGCGGCGGTCTGACGCACCCAGTCGCCCGCTTTCAGCCCGCGGGCGATTACGTCGTCGCTCACCGCCGCCACGAACATCACCTTTTCGGCGCCGGCGGAGGCGAGCATGGCCGCGAAGCTGCCGGCCCTGGCCTTGATTGCGTCGGCAGCCTGCCGGAGCTGTTCGTCCGTGGCGTCGGGGATTTCCCCCACGACGACCCGGATGCCTCCCAGCTCCAGCGCCGATTCCAGCAGGCGCGCCGCCGCGGCGCCGGGGTCGGCCCCGCCTCCCCCGCTGGAGAGCTTCTTCTTGAGCGTGCGGATCTCCTCGCGCAGCGCCTCGATCCGCGCCGGCGCCTCCTCGGCCGGCGCTGAGAGGGACTGGCCGATGCTGCGCAGATCCGACTCGATGCGCTGGACGTATGCCAGCGCCTCCTCGCCGGTGACGGCGGTGATGCGGCGTACGCCCTTGCTGGTCGACTCCTCGCCGACGATCTTGAAGAAGCCGATGTCGCCGGTGCGCTGGGCATGCGTTCCGCCGCAGAACTCGATGGAGTTGAGGGTGCCGTCCCCCTCCTCCAACTCGCCGGGGCAGATGTAGACGACGCGCACCGGGTCGGGGTACTTCTCGCCGAAGACGGCGCGGACGCCCGGAAGGCCCTTGGCCTGCGCGAGGGGCACGAGCTTCCAGCGCACGTCGAGGTTCTCCTGGATGAGCGTGTTCACCTGGCGCTCGACCTTGGCGATCTCGTCCGGATCCAGCGCCTTGGGGTGGGAGAAGTCGAAGCGCGTCTTCTGGTCGTCCACCAGGCTCCCCCGCTGCTCGACATGCTCCCCCAGAACCCGGCGCAGCGCCAGGTTCAGCAGGTGCGTGGCCGTGTGGTTGGCCATGATGTCGCGCCGGCGGTTGTTGACGTGCATCTCCAGCTTCTGGCCGACCTCGATCGTCCCCTTGTCGACGCGGCCGCGGTGAAGCACGCGCGAGCCGAGCCGCTGGGTGTCCGTCACCTCGAACTCGCCCGTCGCGCTGCGAAGCGTGCCAATGTCGCCGACCTGGCCCCCCTGCTCCGCGTAGAAGCAGGTGCGATCCAGCAGGATGGAGGCCTCCTCCCCTTCGCGGAGAGCGCCGGAGGCGAAGACGCTGTCGCCCTGCACGTAACCGACAACCTGCGCCTCGGCGTTCAGGCAGTCGTACTTCCCCGCGTCGTCGGTGTCCGGGAGGTTGCCGAAGTCCAGGGCCGCCACGCTCACCTTTTCCCGCCCGCGGCTCCTGTCCTGGAACTCCCTGAACAGCCGCTCGTACTCCGCGACGTCCGGGGCGAACCCCTCGTCCCGGGCAAGCTGGATCGTCATGTCCGGGGGGAAGCCGAACGTCGTGTGAAGATCGAAGATGTCGCGGCCGGCGAACGCGCCCCCGGCCTCGCCCGCGCGTCGCGCGGCCTCGGTGAACAGGCCCAATCCACGGTCGATCACCTTCAGGAAGTCGGATTCCTCGTCGCGGATGATCCGGGTCACCTGCTCCGACCGCTCACGCAGCTCCGGGAAGGCCTCGCCCATCTCCTCCACGACGGTCGGCACGATCCGGTGCAGGAACGGCTCGCGCAGGCCCAGTGCCGTGTACCCGTGCCGGCTGGCACGGCGGATCACGCTGCGCAGCACGCTGTCGGCCTTGTTCGGCCCGGGGCGCGCGCCGTCCGTGATCGCGAAGGTCGCCATGCGCACGTGATCCGCGATGGCGCGGAAGGCGACGTCCTTCGCGTCGTCGAGCTTTCCGCCGTACGAGCTGCCGCTGATCTCGGCGATCTTTGCGAGGATGGGGGCGAAGATGTCAGTGTCGTAGTTGCTCGCCTTCCCTTGGATGACGGCGGTGATGCGCTCGAAGCCCATCCCTGTGTCCACGTGCCTCGCCGGCAGGGGCTTGAGGCCGTCTATGGCGCGGTTGAACTGGATGAAGACGAGGTTCCAGATCTCGATGACGTCCGGCGAGTCGCCGTTGACGAGGCGTCCCCCGGACTTGTCGGGCGTGCGGTCGTAGTGGATCTCGCTGCACGGCCCGCAGGGACCCGTGTCGCCCATCTCCCAGAAGTTGTCCTTCTTGTTTCCCTTGTGGATGCGCTCGGGCGGGAGATATCGCTCCCAGAGCCGCCGCGCCTCCTCGTCCGGCTCGAGGCTCTCGGTGGCGTCTCCCTCGAAGTAGGTGGCGTGCAGGCGCTCGGGATCCAGCCCCCAGACGTTCACGAGCAGGTCCCAGGCCCACTCGATCGCCTCGGCCTTGAAGTAGTCGCCGAAGCTCCAGTTGCCGAGCATCTCGAAAAACGTGTGGTGGTAGGTGTCCTTCCCCACGTCGTCGAGGTCGTTGTGCTTCCCCCCGGCGCGGATGCACTTCTGGCTGTTGACCGCCCGCGTGTAGTCGCGCTTCTCCAGCCCAAGGAAGATCGGCTTGAATTGGTTCATCCCCGCGTTGGCGAACAGCAGCGTCGGATCGCCCTGCGGGACGACCGGCGAGCTCGGGACGAACGCATGCGCGTGCTTCTTCGCGAAGTAGTCGATGAACCCCCGGCGGATCTCGGCGGACTGCATGCGCAAAGGTTATGCATCCCGCCTTCCGGCGGTGGATGTTCCACGCCCGCTCGACGCCGCCGGCAGCCCCCGGTTCGTGATCCGGCGCCGCCCCGCCGGATTCTGCATTACGATCTCTCCCATGGCCGAACCCCGCCGAAGCCGGCACTCTCCGGAATACTGGAACGAGCGATATGCCGGCGACGCCTACGCCTTCGGCACGCGGCCGAACGCGTACCTCCAGTCGCAGGCGCACCGCCTGAAGGCAGGCATGTCCGCCTTCGTCCCGGGTGACGGCGAGGGGCGCAACGGCGTCTGGCTGGCGGAGCAGGGCCTGAGCGTGACGACGCTCGACCTCTCCGAGACAGGCGTGGCCAAGGCGAATCGCCTCGCCGCCGAGCGCGGCGTGAGTATCGACGCGCAGGTGGGCGACCTGAGGACGTGGGATTGGCCGGCGGAGCGGTTCGATCTCGTGGCGTCCCTCTTCCTTCACTTCGACGCCGACGTCCGCCCCGAGATGCACCGCCGCATGCTTGCGGCGCTGCGCCCGGGGGGACTGCTCGTCATCGAGGGCTTTCATCCGGATCGCTTCGGCGCCGGCGACCGCCAGGGCGAACTCGGCCGGCAGTTCAGCGTCGAGTTGCTGCGCGACGATTTCGCCGCGGCCGAGGCGCTGGAGCTCGAGGAGACGACCGTGATGCTCGACGAGGGGACGGCACACGTCGGCGAGGCGCGTGTGGTGCGTGGGGTGTTCAGGCGAAACGGCTGACGCGTCGTCGGTGGCTATGAGAAGTTCGGGATCCAACCCCCAAAGCAGCGCCGCCCCCGCATGAGCTGTCAACAGTCCCAGCACAGTGATGACTCTCAGCCACCCACGCGTGACACCGATGGCTGCGCCGTAAGCCGGGAACTGAGCTAGCGCGAGGAGGATAGAAGGCAGGGCGATCACTCCGCTCGTGACCTGCGTCAGGAGCATCGGGGCTGCGATGACTTCATCGCTGCTGGTGATCGTCCAGGTGCTCCACCATCTCCCGCGGAATCGCGCGCATGGCGGGGCTCATGTAGAGCGACATGCCATGATCCGCGCCCGGCACGAGCGTGATGTAACCGGGGCCCTCGGGGAGCTCGTGCTTCGCAAGCTCTTCCTTCAGGAGGCTCACCGCCTCGTTCAGGTAGTAGTTGTCCATCTCGCCGCAGATCAGCCGCACGTTGTTCGCGAAGATCGGGCCGTACCTGTCCGGGTGGCGTGAGAGGAGGAGGCGGATGTCGTACGCCTCGTAGGCCTTCGCCTCGGCGTGATCGAGCGCGCCGGTCTGTGCATCGAACAGCGGCTTCGCGACCCTGGGGTTCTGCGAGTCCGGGTTGCCCCAGCAGGCCATCCAGCTGTCCCATTGCTGGCCGCTGGTGTTGTGCGGGCCGAGCACGCCCTCCCCGCCGTTCTCCTCGCGCACCGTCATCGTCACGTAGTAGCCGGGGGTGCGCTGCTGCTCCCCGCGGTCTCCGCGCTGGCGGCGCTGGGCGGGGAAGCGGGCGGCGGGACGCTCCTGGTCCTGCTCGTCGGTGTAGGCGTTCTCGTGGCTGTAGATGTCGATCAGTTCGAAGCGCCGGAAGTCGACCGGATCCGGCGCCGTGCTCCAGACCGCGCCGAAGGTGTCGGGATAGGTCACGCCGAGCCAGAGGGAACTCCATCCGCCGCTGCTGTGGCCGGTGACGATGCGCGCCCAGGGCTCGGTGATCAGCGGAAACTCCTTCTCCATCGCGGGGACCAGTTCCTCGATCAGCGCCTGTCCCACCGGGCCGTTCACGCGGCTGTCGCAGAAGAGCGTGTGGCCGTTCGGGCTCTCCGGGTCGAGCACGATGATGAAGGCTCGCCGTCGCAGCTCACTCCAGTCGCCGCCGCGCCGGAAGATATGCCCCGCGGCCTCGTCGTGACGCCCGCCGAAGCCGGGGATTTCGTAGACCGCGGCATACTTCTTTGTCGGGTCGTAGTCGATCGGCAGGACGACGCCGGCGTTCAGCTTCACGGGAGCATCGTCCCCATGGTGCGCGCGCCGAAAGTCGCTCAGCAGCTTCGACTCGATGCTGATCTCCCGCAGCGACTCGTGTGCCGGAAACTCGAAAGCCTCGGTCCGGCGCTCCAGCGACAGGCGAACCAGCGTCGGCTCCTCCCCCTCCCCGATCTCGAAGGTCACGACTTCGCCAAACCGGTTGCCCGCCTCGCGACGCCAGGCGCTCTCGGTGCGCGTGCCGTCGAAGATCGCCTGCGCCTTGTACCTGCCCGGCACGAGGCGCGCGGGCGGGTGCGGGAAGGCGTCAGGAAAGTCCATGCCGGGGTCGATCGTCACGCTGGCGCCCGGCTCCAGCCCGCCGATGTCGATGCCGAACAGCGGCTGCGGGTCGTTCCAGAACGGGCCGTCGGCCGGATCGCGATCCCAAACGCGCGAGCCCTCCCGCACGAGGAAGACGACCACGCGCCCCGCTCCCAGCGCCGGCGACCCCTCGGGCAGCGTCACTTCGAAGCGCGCGCCCCCCGCGCGAGCGACGGCGGAGATGGAAATCGCGAGCACGAACGCCAGCAGGCACGCGGCGCGGCGAAGGCGGACAGGGTCGGGCATGTTGCGGATCGTACCGCGGGCCACGGACTCCGCCAGAGCGCACAAAGAGCCCGGGTACGCTGGGAAACCCGGGCCCTGAGTGAATTCTGCGTTGTGCGCGACCTTACTCGACACCGGAGGCGACGACGGTCTTCGTCTCGGGCGCCACCGTCACCTGGCAGAGCTCCGCCGGCGTCTGGTCGAGCACTTCCAGCATGGTGGCCAGGTCGTGCACCGGCTTGCCCGCGACGGCCTGGATGATCGTGTTGGGCCTCATCCCGAGCTCGGCGAGCAGGCTGCCGGGGCGGATGTCGTGCACCCGCACGCCGCCGCCCGGGGCGGAGGTCGCGGTGCCGAGCGTGACGCCGCTCCAGAAGAGCCGCTGGTTCGTGATGTTCACGCCCTCGACCAGGTCCGGGTGTGCGGTGAGCCGCAGGCTGACGGAAAGCTCCCGCCCGTCGCGCTGAACGACCAGCGTGACAGGCCGGTCGGTCGGCGAGACGCCGATCACGCGGATGAAGGCCGACTCCGTCGCAACCGGGTGGCCGTCCACCCGCAGCAGGACATCGCCGATCTGGAGCACGCCCGCCGCGGGGGCGCTGTCGCCGACGCTGGTGATGAGCACGCCGGCGCCGGCGTGGTCGCGCACGGCGACGCCGAGGTAGCCGTAGACGATCGGGATGCCGCGCTTGAGCTGCTCGAGGCGCGCCTTGAGCGTGGCGTCAGCGGGAATGGCGAAGCCGATGCCGTTGGTCGTCTTGTGAGGCAGCACGACCGCGGTGACCACGCCGATGACCTGCCCGCGCAGGTCGAAGAGGGGCCCGCCGCTGTTGCCGGGGTTCACCTCGGCGGTGGTCTGGATGAGATTCGTGTAGAGGCGTCCTTCGCGCTCCGAGAGCTTGGGCAGCTCGCGCCCGGTGGCGCTGACGACGCCCACGCTCATGCTCATGGCGCCGGCGCCGGCGAGGCCGACCGGATTGCCGAGGGCGACCGTCCACTGCCCGCGGTACGGGTCCAGCCCCTCCGCGAAGGTGACCGGAGGCAGGCGTCCCGGGATCTTGAGGACCGCCAGGTCGCTGCGCGGGTCGGAGCCGACGATCATGGCGGGATAGGTCCGCCCGTCGTCCGTGGTGACGTAGATCTGCCGCGCGTCGCGGACGACGTGTTCGTTTGTGAGGATGTGCCCTTCGTTGTCGACGCTGAAGCCGGTCCCGACGATGCGGGAGCCGCCCTGGAGCATCCGCTCGACAATGGCCCCGCTCAGTTCGGCGGAGCGCATGTTGGCGTGGCCCGGCGCCGGCTCGCCACTTGCGGTGATGGCGACGACCGACGGGGAGACCCGCCGGGCGATGTCGCGGAAGCTCTGCTCGAGCCCGACCAGGTCGACGGTGTCGCTCTTGGCGGTGAGCTGGAGGCCGCGGGCGGGTTCGCCGGCCTGGGCGACAGGGAGAACCGGCGTCGCCAGGAAGAGCCCGGCGGCGATTATCAGACCAGTGACGGCCCGGAACCGGCGGCGCATGCGGCCCGTGAGCCGCGTGACAGGCATCGAAGGGGACGGGTACTTCATTCACACCCCTCACGGCTGGGACCCTCATGGTCCGCAGTGGGTCTGTGCCGTGCGGCCGGGACGGACCCGGTCACAGGGCGGGTGAGTCGAGGCGGTCGCAGCGGCCGAATGGGGCCGCGGCAGAACGCCGCCACTTCCGCTATGTCGGCCGGATACGTCCACGGCGTTAGCGGAAGCCGCCGGGCAAGGTTCGCTGACCCGCTTCCCTGGGGTCCAAACAACAGGAACCTGCCCGCCGACGGCGGGTGGTTTGGCTTGTCGGGCGCCGCCGGGGACTGCCCCGGGACGCTTTCCCGTTCACACGATTCTCCTCACGTCGCGTCACCGCACCAGGACGCATCCGTGAACCAGCGGGCGAATCGCCCGCCTTCCCGAACGGCGAAACAAATACCCGGACGCACCCTCATGTGCAAGCGACCCGGCCGGTCAAGTCAAAGAAAATGACGACCGAGGCCGCCGTCGAACCGGGCGGCATTCCCGATGGAAAGCCAAACCGTTCACGACGACCGCCCCGCACCCCGAACAACGCGGGCGCGGGGCGGAGTCTTATTGCGGGCGCCAGCCGGGTACGGCATGGCCGGCGTCCGCCAGAATTATACGCCGGGATGGCGTGACTGTTCGCGCGCGAACGGCCTCAGACCGTCGCCTCTTCGGGCGACTCCACGGGCTCCTCGTCGTACCCCTCGCCCGCTTCCTCCGCGAGCCGGCGCGTCAGCCCCTTGGCCTCGAGCACCTTCACCCGGATCTCCTGGGCCAGGTCCTTGTTGTCGAAGAGGAACTGCTTGGCGTTCTCGCGACCCTGCCCCAGCCGCGTGTCGCCGTAGTTGAACCACGCGCCGCTCTTGCTGACGACGTCGGTCGTCACCGCGAGGTCGATGAGGTCGCCCTCGTAGCTGATGCCGCGGTCGAACATGATGTCGAACTCGGCGTCGCGGAACGGCGGCGCGATCTTGTTCTTCACGACGCGCGCCCGCGTCCGGTTCCCCACGGCGCTCTCCCCGTCCTTGATGCTGCCGGTGCGGCGGACGTCGATGCGGACCGAGGCGTAGAACTTCAGCGCGCGTCCGCCCGGCGTGGTCTCCGGGCTGCCGAACATGACGCCGATCTTCTCGCGGATCTGGTTGATGAAGACGACGGTGGTGCGGCTGCGGTTGATGGCGCCGGTGAGCTTGCGCAGCGCCTGGCTCATGAGCCGCGCCTGGAGGCCGACGTGCGAATCGCCCATCTCCCCCTCGATCTCGGCGCGCGGAATGAGAGCGGCGACGGAGTCGATGACGATGACGTCCACCGCGTTGGAACGCACGAGCAACTCGCAGATCTCCAGCGCCTGCTCGCCCGTGTCGGGCTGGGAGACGAGCAGTTCGTCGAGCTTCACGCCCAGGCGCTTGGCCCAGGTCGGATCCAGCGCGTGCTCGGCGTCGATGAAGGCGGCGATGCCGCCCGTCTGCTGCACGTTGCTGATCACGTGAAGCGCCAGCGTCGTCTTGCCGGAGGATTCCGGGCCGTAGACCTCGATGATCCGTCCCCGGGGCATGCCCGCACCGCCAAGCGCGATGTCGAGCGAGAGGCTGCCTGTGGGAATGCCTTCGATGGCGACAGGCTCGGCGTCGAGTTTCATGACGGCGCCCTTGCCGAACTGGCGCTCGATCTGCTGGACGGCGCGGCCCAGCGCGCCCTGGCGGGCGCTGTCGGTGGCGCGGGTCGCATCAACTTCGGCGGCCGTGGGGCGCGCGGACGACTTACCAGTGGATTTTGCCACGGTTCAAACGCTTTCTGCCGGGTATCCACCCGCTCGCGAGGGAGAGCCAACGGCTCCCGTCGGGTCAGCCGGCTTGTCCGGGCGTCGATTGAAGGGACGGCCCGGGGTCGTGACTCTGGTCAGCCGGCTGTGCAGGCATCCCGCACGAGGCGACCGGGAAGCGGAGCAACGCGAGCGCTCCTGTCCCCGGCAGGCCCAAACCGGCGTCGGGCTGGGCAGGAGTCACATCTGCCTGGGCCCGACTGCGAGATTCATGTTAGGGAATATTTCGGTCTCCTGCAAGGGAAAAGTTGAGCGATCCGCATTTTTCTTCCCGGGCACCACCGGCCTTACTCCAGCCGAAAGGTCGCGACGGGAATGTAGCTGGGCGTCGACCCGCTCAGCCGACTGCTCATCAGGTCGAAATGCCCGATCTTGCTCACCACGCCGCGTGCCGCGAAGCGCTCGAAGGTCATGCGCACGCCCTGCCGGGAACGGCCGAGGGTGACGTGCGGCCAGAACGCGCGCTTCTCCCTCGCGAACCCGAGCGGCTCCAGCGCCACTTCGATCGACTCGCGCAGCAGCGCGAGGTTGCCTCCGGCGTCGATCACCTCCGCCGTGATCAGGTGAACGCGCCCGCGGTGGCGCTTCGGATCCGGGGCGCCGACTGCGATCCGCACCGGCCCCGGCGACGGAAGCGCGCGCAGCGCGTCGGCGACCGCGGGAATCTCGGCGTCCGCCACTTCGCCCAGGAACTTGAGCGTCACGTGGAGGTTCTGCGGCGGGACCCAGCGGATGTCGTGTGCGTCGTCCCGGACGCTGATCGCATCCGCGACGGCCCCGGCGTGCCGGCGCATCGCATCGTCAAGGGGAAGCGAGACGAAGAGGCGCATGGCTGTCCCGGGTCTGCGCACGCCCGCCCAGTGCCGGCGGCACGTCCCGTGCTCAGAAGCTCATGGCGTTCTTGAGACGTTCGTAGCGTTCGTCGATGTCCTCGCGCGTGGTCTGCTTCAGGCCATCGAGCGAGAAATCGCTGATCGTGAAGCTCGCCACGACGGTCCCGAAAGCCATCGCGCGCTTGATCGTCGCCGGGGAGAGGGAGCGCTGCGTCGAGAGGTATCCCATCATCCCCGCCGCGAAGCTGTCGCCGGCGCCGGTGGGGTCGACGATCTTGTCAGTTGGATACCCCGGCAGGACAAAGGTGCGGATGTCGGTGGGCGTGTCGTCGTCTCGCTGGCGCCAGGCCATGAGGCTGCCGTGCTCCCCCTTCTTCACCACGACGAAACTCGGCCCCATCTTCAGCACCTCGCGGGCCGCGGCGACCATGTTCGACTTGCCTGTCAGCAGCCGGGCCTCGCCGTCGTTGAGCACCAGCCCGTCAATCTTCTGGAGCAGCTTCTCCAGCTCCTCGCGCTCCACGTTGATCCAGAGGTTCATCGTGTCCGCCACGGCGAGTTCGACGTTCTTGAGGCGCGCGAGCATGTCCTGCTGAAGCGCCGGGTGCGTGTTCGCGAGAAAGACGTAGCGGCTGTCGAGGAACTTCTCCGGGATCTTCGGCGCCGCCTCGGCCAGGACATTCAGGTCCGTGTTGATGCTCTCGGCCTCGTTCAGGTCGCGCACATAGCTGCCGTGCCACCGGAAGCTCTTGGACCCCTTGCGAACTTCCAGCCCGCTCAGATCGACCGGACGGCCCGTGTAGACGCGCGCCAGATCCTCCGGCCAGTCGTCCCCCACCACGCCCACCAGGCGCACCGGCGCAAAGTAGCTCGCGGCGTATGCGAAGTAGAGGGCGCTGCCGCCCAGCACGTTGTCCACGCGACCCGCGGGGGTTTCGATCGTGTCCAGGCCGAGAGATCCGGTGACGAGAAGGCTCATTGTGTGATTGGGTTCCGGAACGAGGTGAGAAGAACGCCGCCCGCGCGTCAATCGGCGGGCGATTCGGGGCCGGCAGGCAGTTGCCGCACTTTAACGCGTCCGCCCGTCACGGTGTAGAGCCGGCCGGAGGCCAGTCGCTTGTAGCGTTGGAAAAGCCGGTGAATCGCCGGTTCGTGCTCCTCTGCTCGGTCCTGGAGGAAGACGAGCACCCTTCCGAAGATCTCGCGCTGCCCGCTTCCGGGCAGAACGGCATCGACGAAGTCGCGCGAGCCCGTGATGAGCTCGAGCTGGGCCGCCCGGCAGATCTGGATGACCTGCGCCGGGGGCGCCGCGTCGGGAATGTTGTGCTCGTGCGGGCGCGAGGCGTGATGCCCGAGCTCGACCAGGGCGGTCTCCACGCCGGGCCCGAGTTGTCCGTGAAGCAGGAAACGCACGCCGCTGAGTGTAGGGCCTGGCGGCAGCAACGGGCGGGGACGGGCACTTGACGCCGCAGGGTCACAAGGCGAACGTAGCCCCAGCGTGTCGTCACCCGAATCAGAGGACCTCCCCCAGACGCCGATCCCGACGGAGATCGGCCTGGTGGACATGCACTGCCACCTGCTCCCGGGAGTCGACGACGGCTGCCGCACGGTGGAGGAGAGCCTGGAGTGCGCCCGCCGGCTGGTGGCCGCGGGGTTCACGCATGCCTTCTGCACGCCCCACATCTGGCCCGAGTTGCCGCACAACAACGTCGCACAGATACCGGACGCGCTCTCCCAGTTGCGGACGTCGCTGGCGGAGGCGGAGATTCCCCTGGCGCTGCTGCCGGGCGGGGAGACGCGCCTGTCGCCCGATCTCCTCCAGACGCCGCCGGACGACCTGGTTCTCCTGAACCTCGGCGAAAGCCGCGGCGGGCGGTTCTTCCTGTTCGACAGCTGGGAGTCGGAATGGCCCGACTACCTCGAGCGGATCATGTTCCGGCTGATGCAGATGAACGTGATCCCGATCATGGCCCATCCGGAGCGCTGCGAGTTCTTCTGCGAGGACCCGCTCAATAGCGCCGATCGACTGGCGGAGCTGGGCGTGCTGCTCCAGCTGGATTGCTACGTGCTGGGGGACGAGGCGCTGGCGAAGGGGTTGTGCACACGCCGCATGCGCCAGGCGGCCCAGCGGCTGATCGAATTCGACTACTACAGCTTCCTCGCGACCGATACGCACGGGCCGGACTCGCTCGACGAGCGACTGGCGTCACTGGACGCGGCGCGCAACGAGATGGGCAGCCTCATGTTCCGCCGCCTGCTGCGCCGCAACCCGATGCAGCTGCTTCCGGAGTGAGGCTAGGAGCCTTTCAGGCGCGCCCCAGCTCCGCGAGCTTCGCGTAGACCGCCGCGGCGGTGCGGCGGCCGGCGTGGAAGGCGTCGAGGTCGAACTTCTCGTTCGGCGCGTGCAGGTTGTCGTCCGGAAGGCCGAACCCGACAAAGAGCGTGTCAAGCCCCAGCACCTCCCGGAACAGCGCTCCCACCGGGATGCTTCCACCCTCGCGCATGAAGACGGGCTTCTGGCCGAAGCCGACCTCCACCGCCTCGGCGGCGAGCTTCGCCTCCGGCTTGTCGATCGGCAGGAGGGCCGGCGGGCTGGCGCCGTGGTCGATGAACTCGATCGTGCAGTTGTCCGGGCACCGCTCCCGCAGCGTCCGCTGGAACTTGTTGCGGATGTCCTGCGGGTCCTGGTCGGGCACGAGGCGCATGCTGATCTTCGCCGACGCGCGGCTGGGGATCACCGTCTTGGCGCCGTGCCCCTGGTATCCGCTGGTCAGGCCGTTCACGTCGAGCGTCGGGCGTGCCCAGCGCCGCTCCAGCGTCGAGAAGCCCGCCTCGCCCGAGCCATGTGGAATGCCGAGGCTGCGGAAATACTCCGCCTCGTCGAAGGGAAGGGCCTCCCACTGCCTGCGCTCATCGGTCGTCAGGTCGCGAACGCCGTCGTAGAACCCCTCCACCGTCACCCGGCCCTGCTCGTCGTGAAGACCGGAGATGAGCCGTGCGAGCACGTTCGCGGGATTGGGAACCGCCCCGCCGAACATGCCGCTGTGCAGGTCGGCGTTCGGCCCGGTGACGACCACCTCCTGGTACACCAGGCCTCGCAGGCCGTACGTGATCGCCGGAACGCCACGCGCGAACTGTCCCGTGTCGCTCACGACCGCAACGTCCGCCTTCAGGTCGGGGGCGTACTGCTTCACGAACGCCTCGAGGTTCTCGCTGGCGTTCTCCTCCTCACCCTCGATGAGCATGGTGAGATTGACCGGCAGCCCACCGTGCGCCTGCCAGGCCATCACCGCTTCGCAATGGGCCCAGACGGGGCCCTTGTCGTCGCTGCTGCCGCGGGCAAAGAGCTTGCCGTCGCGTACGGTCGGCTCGAAAGGCGGAGTCTTCCACAGCTCCAGCGGCTCGGGCGGCTGGACGTCGTAGTGCCCGTAGAAGAGGACGGTCGGCCGTCCCGGCTGGTGCCGGTTCTTGGCGACGACGACGGGATGGCCGGGCGTCTCCATGACGCTGGCCTCCATCGCGGCGTGGCTGAGTTGGTCCACGAGCCACTGGGCGGCGCGCCGGCAGTCGTCGGCGTGATCCGGCTTCGTGCTGACAGAGGGGATGGCGAGGAACTCCTTGAGTGCGGCGACGGACTGGTCGCGGCGGCCGTCCAGCGTTGCGAGGACCTTGTCGAGCATGCGGGGATGGTAGCACGGAGGGGCGCGTTCGCCTTATGCGGTGCGCATGCGAGTTCCCCGCCGCTGAAA
>JAEZED010000146.1 GCA_023417885.1 Planctomycetota bacterium | reverse complement strand
CTACTGCGTGGTGCGCGCCGGAGGCGCCCGGCACGCACCGCCGGCCCAGGTTCACTCGTCGCCGGCACTTTCAAGCCGACTCGCTGCCTCGCCCGCGTTGTCCAGTGAGACCGTGACGCGACTCGTGTATGTGCCCGCGGCGTGGCCGACGCTGTCCCAGCCGCGTCCGACACTCGTGCCCGCGAGCGTGACGTGGAGCGCCGCAGTCGATGAACGGTGGCGGGACAGGAAGAACTCGATCGCGTTCTGCGGCAGGCCCCAGCCCGCCGTCGGCGACAGGTCCGTCGAGGCCTGGCTCGCCCAGTCGTGCAGCACGATCTCCCCAACGCGCCGGCCTTCGTCCAGCAGGGTGACCGTCAGCGGGCCATCCCCGAGCTCCCCCTCCGCGAGCAGGCGGAATGGCCCCTTCTCGCCGCTGCGCGCCTCGACGACCCGGAACATTCCGGACGCATCGAGATAAGCCACGCGCGCCGGCGCGCCGAACGGGTAGCCGAACGGCCGAACCTCGATCGGCGTGTCGGGGCACGGCGAGAAGGCGAGCGAGAGGCTTTCAAACCCGGTCACTTCGGCGAACAGGTAGCTGTTGAGGTGGGAGTAGACCGGCTCGGGCAGCGTGAAGCTGGCTTCCAGCAGCGCGGACGGAAGTGACTCGTGCGGCGTGACGCGCAGGCGCTCGGGTCCGTCAGACTCGTAGCTCAGGACGCGCGATGCGCCCTCCACCTGCGCGCCGAGGAAGCGTCGCTCCGGGCCGAGGCGGTCGCGCCGGCGTGCGAAGATCGTCCAGAAGCGGTCGGCCGAGCGGCTGTCGAAGGTGAGCATCGGGTAGACGGCGAGGCGGAGCGGCCTGTCTTCGAGCATCACGGCCGGAGTTTGCGCATCAATGCGCACGAGCCGGTTGCTGTAAGGCACGACGGGCTGCGTCGCCATCGCCTGCGCTTCGTCCAGCGACCCGCCGGGGCGCGTCGAGGGGGTCGGCCCGCGCTGCGTTGCCATCAGCGCAAGGCCGGCGACACCGCCCGCGAGCAGCGCCGGAAGGAGATATCGGGCATGTCGCCGAGCCATGCCCGCAAGCGCTGCCAGCGTCATGACGCCCGCAGCGCCGAGCAGCGCCACGAACAGGAGACGCCGGCTGGACGGATAGAGCACGAGCGCTGTGATTCCGCCGCCGACCCAGACTCCTGCAAGGGTCGCCAGCGTGAGCCGCGCCGGGAGCGGTCGCCGCTGCCGGAGCAGCGCGATGGCCACCATCACCGCGAGCAGCACCAGTAGCGGCACAACGCGATTGCTGTAGAGGCGCGGGTGATCGATCGGAAAACCGCCGGGCATCAGCCACCACCAGCCCGCCGCCGCGACCGCGTGCCCGAGCAGCGCGAGCAGCCACAGGCTCCGGATCGGCCACGGCAGGGTCTGCGCGACACCCTCGGCTTCCCTTGCCTGCTCCTTCGCACCTTCGCTCTGCGGCATGCGGGGGAGTCTAACGCATCCTCCCGACTTCGCGCCCGCCTTGGCGGGCATTCCTCGGCTCTTCGATTCCGCGAGTTCCGCCGGTAGTCTGATGCCATGCGCGAGCTTGGAGCCGCTGGAGACCTCTCGCTCGTCCTCGGCGCGGGGCTTGCGCTCCAGGGGCTTGCCGTGATCGCCTGGTGGGCGCTGATCTGGACGGTTCCGGGCAGCGGCGCGTGGTTCGTGCCGCCTGCTTGGGATCCGTGGCCCCTGGGCGGATTCTGGCTCGCGGATTTCATGGCGCTTGCGATGCCCTCAGTAGTTTCCGCCCTTGCGCTGGTGGCGCGCTTGCCAGGTGCTCAGCGCTGGCTCTGGTTGACGAGCGGGTGCTGGTTCTACGCAACGCTGCTTTGCCTCGAGGCGGCGCTGCGCCTGCCGGGCGGGTGGCTGGGCACCGCGCTGATGGCCACCGCAACCGGATTCACGCTCGGCGTCGCGGGCACGGTCAAGGCGGGTGAGTCGCGGCTGTTCCGCGTTGTCCCGTCCCGGCGCGGGCGCCTTCTGACGGCGGCGCAGACCCTGGCGCAGATCGCGTTCTGCTGGGGGTTGATCCTGGGCGCCTGGCCGTTGGCGATCGTCGAAGTGCAACGCCGCCTGCCGGAAGCTGCGGGATGGCTGTGGCTTCCACGGAGTGGCGCGATGACCGGCGCCGGCTGGGCGCTCTTCGCAGCGGGCGGGGCGCTCGGGCTGGTCAGCGCGTTCTACATGATCCGGGTGGGACGAGGCACGCCGCTGCCGACGGCATGCGCCGGCGGGCTCGTGATCGCCGGCCCGTACCGGGTGGTGCGGAACCCGATGGCAATCGCCGGCATCGCGCAGGGCATCGGCGTGGGCCTCGTGCTGCACTCGCTGCCGGTCGTTGTCTACGCGGTGGCAGGCGCCATGCTCTGGCAGTTCTGCCTTCGGCCGGTGGAGGAGCGCGATCTGCTGGCACGGCACGGCGCGTCCTATGAAGCCTACCGGCGCAAGGTCCGCTGCTGGTGGCCAGCCTTGCGCTGATCGATCACATGCGGCCGCACTGCTTCGCGACGGCGCTTTCTGCCGATGAAGGGTGACCGATATTCCCGGACGTGCCTTTAGCCGTATCGGGGTGGCGGTGGGGCGGGCGGCTAGTAACCGCGCGCCGGCGGGTCGGGCTACTGCCGGGGTTGCGCAACCGTGCGGGTTTGCGTCATGAGCCCCGGCCGACATGCATGCGGATCGAACGAGGCGCCCGCGGCAAAAGCGGGAGGCCGATCGTGCCGATCCACCTGCCGGGGCAACGGCAGAGGACACAGATGCGGCTTTATCGTCGGGCGCTGTCGTACTACCGCCCTGAGCTGCGCAAGCTCGCGTTTCTCCTTTCGCTGAACATCACGGGCATCCTGCTCGCCCTCGCGGCCCCCTGGCCGCTGGCGGTGGCGATGGACGGCCTCTTCAACCATGCCCCCGCCGGGCCGGTGAAGGACTGGGCGCATGGCCTGCTGCTCGGGCTGCTGCCCTCGTCGATCGTCGGCGCCGTGGTGGGGCTGGCGCTGATCACGCTGCTCATCCGCCTCGCGCAGGAGCTGCTCAAGGTCGCCACGACGATGACGCAGCACAGCCTCAACTACGGCGTGCTCCTCCGCGTCCGGCGCGATCTCTTCGCGAAGGTGCAGTCCATGACGCCGGTCGAGCACGGCCGCCTGCCGGAGGGCGACGCCGTCTACCGCCTCTGCTACGACGCGGCGGGGCCTTCGAGCATCGTCAACACCTTCATCGCCGCCGGGGCCGGGCTCTTCACGCTCACCTGCCTCGTCGCCACGATGCTCGCGACGAGCCCGTCGCTCACGCTCGTCACGCTCTCCGTCACGCCCGTGCTCGTGAGCGCCAACCTCTGGTACGGCCGCGTGCTCCGGCAGCGCAGCGAGACCGCTCGCGAGCTCGAGAGCCGGGTGATCGGCGGGCTCCAGCGGACGATCGCCGCCATCTCGCTCGTGCAGGCCTTCGGGCGCGAGATGCACGAGACGGAGCACTTCCAGGGGGCCGCCGACGCCAGCATCCGCGCGTGGCTGCGACTTCACTGGCAGGAAGTGAGCTACTGGCTGATCGTCGGGACGAGCTTCGGCCTGTGCACGGCGGCGGTCTTCGGCTACGGGGGCGTGCAGGTGGCGACCGGAGCTTCGGGCCTGTCGGCGGGGGACCTGGTGGTCTTCCTGAGCTACATGGGCATGCTCTTCGACCCGCTCTGCAAGCTGACGGGCCTTTCGATGAACCTTGCCGGCGGGGCGACGCAGACCAAGCGGATCTGCGAGGTGCTCGACCGCGAGCCGCCGGTGGTGGAGCGGGCGGACGCGCGGGCGGCGCCGGTGCAGCCGCGCGTGATCGAGCTGCGGGGCGCGTCCGCCTCCTACGAAGGAAGGCGCGTGCTGCACGAGGTGAACGTGAAGGTGGAGCCGGGGGAGATCGTGGCGCTCGTCGGCCCCAGCGGTGGAGGGAAGAGCACGATCATCTCCCTGCTGGCGCGCTTCATGGATCCCCAGACGGGCGCGCTGCTTCTGGACGGCGAGGACGCGCGCGAGCTGCGCCTGGCGGACGTGCGCCGGCACCTGGCGGTCGTGCTCCAGGATCCGGTGCTCCTGCCGGCGACGGTGCACGAGAACATCGCCTTCGGTCGCCCGGATGCGACGCCGGCCGAAGTACGGCAGGCGGCGCGCGACGCGGGGGCCGAGGCGTTCATCCTGGAGATGGAGAAGGGATACGAGACGCGGATCGGTCGCGAGGGTGTGGCGCTTTCCGGCGGACAGCGGCAGCGCATCGCCCTGGCGCGGGCGCTGCTCAGCACGGCGCCCGTGCTGGTACTGGATGAGCCGACCAGCGCGCTCGACAGCGAGTGCGAATCGCACGTCACCGCGACACTCGCGCGGCTGCGCGGCAGCCGGGCGGTCATCCTCGTCACGCACCGCCCGCGCCCGCTGGCGATCTGCGACCGGGTCTACGTGCTGCACGACGGGCGCGTCACGCAGCACGGCGCGCCGCAGGACCTGCTCCATGAACGTGGCTGGTTCGCCTGGCACTACGCCGGCCTGCTCGATGCGCCTGCGCAGCAAGCGTCCGTACCGGCGGTAGAGACTTTGGCCTCGGCCGCAGCGTGAGCGCACCAACATTCCTGCGTGCGCGCCGCGCAGGTTCCGTGTGCAGGTTCGAGAAAATTCTGTTTGACTTGACGGTCGCGTCGCGGGTAGGGTTGTCGCTCGTTTCGACGAAGAGAGGCCCTGCCGTGCTGCGACTTGATAGAAAATCATCCAGTTGCCACCCATCCTGAGGCAGGCCGCGACCTGCCGGGTCGCGGCTCAGGTCTTTCGTTCTCCCTTCACATCGCTGGCTTCGTTCCACGTCCCTTCCGGGCGGGGGCGGCGTGATGTGTGGATAGCACCCTTTCTCCAACCGCGCGCCCGCGGCACTGCCGTCGGCGCCATGTATTCCCATGGGCAAGAACCATGACATGACGAAGAAGCCCTCGCGGCTGATCGGGCCCGAAGACCTCAAGGTCGGGCAGTACGTGACCGTCGCAGAGACGACGTGGCAGTTGCTGTGTCCGTCGGAGGACGTGCCATGCGCCGGCGGGCCGGGCGTCGGCGTCGAGCCGCGCCTCGCCCACGTCACCGGCTGGGCCGACGGCGCCGGATGGCCGCTGCGCGTCATCGGCGTCTGCCTCCCCTTCGCCTTCGCGCAGACGGCGACCGGCGATCACGTCTCGCTGGACCTGCGCCGTCATCGCCTGTCGCGCCTCAGCCGCGCGTACGGCGATGCCGTCTTCGGCGCGCTGAAGAAGCCGGAGTCCGCGCCTGCGGCGGCGACCGACGCGGGGTGAGGCCTTGCGAGAGGTTCACCAAAGCAGGCCGCCCGCTTCCTCGGGAAGCGGGCGGCATCTGTTTCGGGTGTGAGCGGTTTGGCGTTACTTGCGGCGGCGGCGGAGCAGCAGGCCCATCGCCCCGGCCAGCGCGCCCGCGGCGGCGGGCTCGGGAATCGCCACGAGCCGGCTGGTGAAGATGCCCTGCGATCCGTCGGCGAAGCCGAGGGTGAAGGCGAGCATGCCGTCCTCGTTGAGGAAGGCGTAGCCGTCCTGGCCGGTGCCCATGATGAGCGTGCTCACCTCGCGGATGTCGCCGGGCGCCACCTCGAAGTCGTCACCCGTGCCGACGACGCGGAAGAGGGTGTTCTCGAGGTTGGCGATCCAGAGCTCAAAGTCGCCCGAGTTGGGGTCGAAGGTCTGGAAGGCGACGTGCCCGCCGTCCCCGATGGCCGGGGCGGCCATGAGCTGGAAGTCGACCGGGAGGTTCACTTCCTCGCGGGCGACGATGCGGAGGTTGTCCGGATCGCCGGCGATGATGACCGAGTCGCGATCCTCACTGTCGAAGTCGCCGCCGCTGAGCCAGGCCATGAAGGCGACCTCGCCCTCGCTGTTGATAGAAGGGCCGACGTTCGTGGCGAACGTGTCGTAGAGCAGGCCAGGCGTGGCGACGGCCTCTTCGCCGTGCAGGGCGATGGGCGCGAGGTCGGCGGAGTTGGTGCCGAGGTAGATCGCGGCGCCGACGGTGGGGTCAAGCCCGTCGATCCCGTCGAGCCCGGCGACGAAGGCGACCTGGCCCTCGTCGTTGAGGTCCGGGTGACGAACAGCGCCGAAGGTGATGCCGTCGCCCGCGCCGGGAGCGGTTCTTCCGACCGCGGCAAGCACGGCGGCGCCGCCGGCGGGGCCGACGAAGATCGCATCGGGATTGGCCGGCTCGGAAGTGCCCTTGAGGCGCGCGGCAAACGCGGCGACGCCGGAGGAGTTGACCCGCAGCGTGGTCGAGATGCCCTGATAAAGCGTGTTTCCCGCCTCGCCGACGACGTCGTCGCCCGCGATCGCCAGGGCGGAGAGGCTGCCCGCGGTGCCGAGGAAGTAGCTCGGCTCGTTCAAGCCGTTGCCGTTGTCGCCTTCAACGGCGGAGTCGAACGCGACGATGCCGCTCGGGCCGATGACCGGCACGCCGAGATTGTTGTTGAATGGAAGGTTCACGCCGGGCGCGTTCTGCCCCTCGATCGCGACCAGGTCCAGCGCGTTCACCGGGCCGGACCAGATGCCGCGGTCCGCGCCCGCGTCTCCGCTGGCGATGGAGGCGGCGAAAACGATGTCGCCGCTGTCCGAGAGGCCGACGCGCTGCCCGGCAAAACCGGTGTACGGGAAGTCGTCGCCGGTGCCCGGGGCGATCCCCCCGACGGCGGCGGCGAGATTGAAGGTGTCGCCGGCGGAGGCCCAGATGCCGGTGACGAGGTCGGTGCCGTCCGGCTGGCCATACACGCCGTAGAAGGCGATCTGCCCGGCGTCGTTAATGACCGGCGCCTGGAAGCCGTTGAAGACCATGCCCCCGCTGCCGGGAGCGCCCTCGCCCGTTTCGAAAATCTTCGTGAACTCGAGGCCGGCGACATCTGCGCCGGCGGAGGACGTGAGCCCTGCGACCGCTGCGGCGGTGCACGCGAAGAGCAGGTGTTTCGTCAGAGAGGCTCGCATTCAATCTCCTCCAGCGACCCGCGTTGCACGGGTATGGCGCACGTCACAGGGACCGCCCGGCATTTTCTCACTACTGAACGCATGGCCACGGGGGAATGGCCGACGGGTATGGTACCTCGGGGTCGTCCGAAAACAAGCAGGCGGGTGCGGGGTTTCCGCAAGGTTTGGACAGCCGGTCGGCCGTCCAGGCGGGGTGTCCGAGCACTGACGATCGGTGGGATTATCAGGTCGGCATTCGTCGGATGCGTTTATACCCCAGCTTGCCCAGGCAGAGCAACCCGTTTCCCGGGCAATGCGGGCCCGTTTCGCCCCCTGGCGGCCTGTCGGGGTGGGTCTGCCCCATTCAGGTGAAACTCGGACGTCCCGGGGACGCGGAAATTCAGCCCGCAGGCTAAAGGCCTGGCACAGCCGGTCGATGTTTTCTTTGTGGAGCGTGCAGAAGCCAACCCGGGGCAGGACCCCCACCCCCCCGCAATCGAGTTCGGGCAGCCGTGGCAGCGATCGACCCCCGAAGAGCGACGCCGCAGGCGACGCAGGCCTTACCGGCAGCCGGGCTGGATCTATCGCGGAGACCAGGTGACCCAGGTGCACATGCGCAACGTCTCGGGCGAGGGCGCGGGGTTCGTCTGCGATGCCCCGCTCCGCAAGGCCGAGAAGCTCCACCTCAAGGCGGGGCTCGGCTCCACGCGCCGCCCCAGGCCGGCGGAAGTCGTCTTCACCCGCCAGCGTCCAGACGGCCGGTTCGATGTCGGCGTCCGCTTCATCCGTTGACAGCCACCTTTCCAGCACAGCCATGAGCACCGCCGACCCGAAGCAGGCCACGACACAAGCCGACTCGACGCCCGAGCGCGGGCGTGTGATCCCGCGGCGCTTTGAAATGCCCGGCGCCGGCGCCAACCTCCGCGAGCATCCGCGCGAGGACGAGGATCGTCCGGCGTGGGCCCAGGCCGGGAGCAACGCAGTCAACGTCGACATGATCGACATCAGCCCGGGCGGCGCCTGCTTCGTCTCCCCGCGCCCGATGGCTGCGGGACAGGCGGTCCGGCTCCAGGTGGGGCACGGCGCGGAGCAGGCCATCCTGGATGGGCGGGTCGTCCGGTACACGCCGAGGCTCGACGGGCGCTACCAGATCGCGATCCGCGTACAGGGTGATTTCACCTACGCCAACCGCTTCGGGCCGCGGACGGGACAGGTTCGCACGCTCTGACCGCAGCGCCGCAAACCAAAGGCATCGCCATGAGCGACCAGACCCCCAATCCCAACACCGCGCCGATGACCGCCGGCGGGATCTCCTCCGCGGTCGGAACCAGTCCCAGGGAGCGACGCCGCTTCACCCGGACGCGCGAGGATCGGCCGGCCTGGCTCCATCGCGGCTCCGCCTCCACCTCGGTCGAGATGGTGGACATCAGCCGCGGCGGGGCGTGCTTCATCTCCCCGCGTCCGCTGACGATGGGTCGCGAGGTGCGCCTGCAGGTGGGTCACGGCGGGCAGCAACTGACGCTGGACGGAAAGATCGTGCGCCATCTCGAGCGCCCGGACGGGCGCTTCGAGGTCGGCATCTGCATCGACGACGCCCCGGCCTTCGACGCCAACGCCCGCTACCAGGGGCGGGCAGCGCGCGTCGTTCAGTCCTGAGAAGCCTCTTCCGGTGCAGTAGATGTTTCCGCGAGTTCGTCCGACAGCGTGCCGCTCCACGCCTTGACGCCGGCCAGGTGTGCCGCTCGCGCCAGCATGTGGCTCCCGACGGGCGCGCTGATGATGATGAAGGCGATCACCAGCAGCGCCTTGGTGACGGCCGCCGTCACGGGGGCTTCCGACTCCAGTCCCGGTTCCCCGACGTTCAGGGCGGCCTGAGCCTCGTTGACGGCGGTGTGTCCGCCGACGCCGATGTAGAGCACCAGCGCCATCAGGAGCCCGCTGATGCCGAGGGTGATGCACTTCCCCGCGGCGTGGCTGCGGCTGTAGAAGTCCGGCAGGCGCAGGATGCCCACCGCGCCCACGATCATGAAGAAGAGCCCGCCGAGCAGGGCCAGCGTCGCCAGCAGGTTCAGGAGAATCTCCAGCGTGATGTCGAGCATCTCCTGTGTCATGACTGCTCCTCCGGCGCCGAGGGGGCATCGACGTGGGGCTCCCCCGCGCGCCGCATGTAGGGGCGGGCGATGAACTGGGCGACGGCGATCGTGCCGGCGAAGGCGAGCAGCGTCACGATCAGGATCCCGTCGACGAAGATCAGGTTTCCCGTCTGGATCGTCAGCAGGATGATGATCCCGACGAGCTGGATGCCGATCGCGTCCAACGCCATGCCCCGGTCCGCCATCGTCGGGCCGCGCAGCAGGCGGATCAGGCAGAGAACGAACGACAGGCAGAGCACGACCATTCCCGCCGAAGCGCACCACTGGACGATCTGGGCGCTTGCCGCGGTCCAGCCGGAGGCCGCGGCGAGGCAGGGGAGCGTGTACATGATTCCGCAGGTCGTCATTCCGAGCCCCTTTCATGCGCGGCTTCCGGATCATGATCGGGCCAGATGCGGAAGACGTCGCGCTCCATGCGGAGGCGCAGCGCGTCGAGCTCCCGCACCGCGGTCTCGCGATCGGCGGCGTACATGCAGTGGATGTAGAGGAAGCGACTGTCGTCGCTGACGTCGATGGTGAGCGTGCCGGGGGTGAGCGTCAGGGCATTGGAGAAGGCGGTGACCTGGGGCGGGGTCAGGTGGGAGACGTCGTACCGGATGATGCGCGGCGACATGTGCCACCCCGGCGTCACGATCTCCCAAGCGACCTGGAGATTGCTCCGGACCAGCAGCACGACGAAGTAGGCGGCGAAGCGGATCGTGTCGACGACGCGCCCGCCGTACGCCCGGCGCAGGACGTGGCGTCCGGCGACGCGCGTAAAGATCCAGAGGGCGAAGTATCCGCCGAGCAGACCGGTGAGGATGGTGTAGAACGAGGCGTCGCCCCAGAGCAGCACCCAGATCAGCGCCAGAAGCAGGTTGAGCAGGAAGAGGGTCAACGGTCCGCTCCTTCCGCCCGGAGCGCCGGCGATTGCGGGAGCGGCGCCGGATCCACCGCGCCGCCGAGCACGGCGGTGATGTAGGGAGCGGGATCGGTCGCGAGGCGTCCGGCGGCGGCGGCGAGGCGGCCGACCGGCGAGGCCAGCAGCCCCATTGCCAGAGCAAGCGCCGTGAGCGTCGCCGCGGGGAAGAGGAGCGTGACGCGTCGCGCCGGTGTCTCACGCGCGGCGGGCGCCGGCTCTTCGGAGTTGGAAGTCGAGGGCGACCAGAAGATGGCGCACCAGGCGCGGCCCAGCGCCACGAGCACCAGCACGCTGGAGAGGAGGACGAGCAGGGAGAGGGCCCATCCCCAGGCGTCGCCGCGCTCGAAGCCGGCGCGCACCAGCAGGAGCTTGCCCGCGAACCCGCTCGTGGGGGGCAGGCCGATCAGCGACATCGCTCCGACGAAGAAGACCAGGGCGAGCCAGCCGTCCTGGGCGAGCACGTTGCCGAGGCGGCGCAGGTCGTCGGTGCCGCGATATCGCTCGACAACATCGCCGCAAAGGAGCAGGCCCGCGATGACGAGCATGTGCTGGAGCATATAGAAGACGGCGCCGGTCATCGCGGTGTCCGCGGCGGGGGAATCTGCCTCAGCGGTGAGCGCAAAGGCGGGGCCGACGA
>JAEZED010000050.1 GCA_023417885.1 Planctomycetota bacterium | reverse complement strand
GAGCATCCTTGCTCCATAGGAACTACGTCCACTGACATCCTGTCGTGCGGCAAGATATAGGTTTTTTCTGAGGGCTGGTACAAGATGTAGGGCTCAGGCCGCGATTCCATCCGTGTCCAGCAGCTTCTCGGCCTGTTCAAGGGCACTGGTGGCGGCTGCGATAGAACGCCCCGCCTGCGGACCTTCCGGCCCGAAAGTGAGGCGGTCGATGAATCGCTGAATGGCTTCGGCGGTGGTCACCCAGCCGGCAGGAAGCTTGAGTGCTTCCAGCGCCACCCGCTCGCCGTCCGCGGCTTTTATGCCACCGGCGATCAGGCGATACATCTTGGATGGGTGGGGGGCCTTGCCGCTGCGAGTCCGCATTGCGGGGTGGCGGCGGGCCTGCGAGAGAGAAAGGATCGTTTCGCGTTCGAGGTCGATCATCGCTTACCAGGGGCAGAAGGCCACAAAACGACGGAACGCGCATCGCCCTGCGGGCAATGCCGAACCGACGGTCAGTTGCGTCCTCTGGTAAGGGGCTTTTATTCCCCTGTCGCACCTTCCGGCGCGGCAGGGTTCGCATCATTATACACAACCTGCCACGGCTGCGCGCAGATTCTCGTGCTTCGCGACAACTTTTTCACAGCAGCCCGGTGTCCCGGGCGTCACGGGGATAAAGCCTGCCTTGCGCGGCGCGGGGCGGAGACGCTGCCGCCTCCAAGGCCTCCAACAAGGCCCGAATGGGGGCATGGCGGCTCACCAGCATCACGCCGGTGATTGCGTCCGCGACCACGTTGTAGCCGGGAACGGGATCGTCCTCCGTCACCTCCAGCCTCAATTCAAGGGTTCCTGCTCGCAGCCACGGTGTGCCATCATCATAAATCGACATCCTTTCGCTCCTGTGTGTTGCGCCCCGCCCGGCCTGTGATTGGCCTTGCAACCGGCGGGGCGTGACCTTTGTTGTGGCGGGTGGATCATCCGACCCGCTCAATGAACTGCATCGCCTTCTCAGCGTCCGCTCGGGCGTAGTGTGCGGCGGTGATTGCCGAACCGTGGGCGTGGCCCAGGATGACACCGGCCACGTCCAGTCCGAACTGCTTCCGTAACTCGGTCGCCGCGTTCTTGCGGAGCCGGTTCGGAGCCCACACTTCCACGCCCGCAAGCTTGCATCCCCGCTCGATGGCGCGGCGGTAGCTGTGAATCGTGTAGGCGTCGCCCACGCGTCGGCCGGTCTTTCGCTTGTTCGGCTTCTGCGCAAAGCGGCGGCGCACCTTGACACCACGAGCCTTCAACTCCGCGATGCCTTCGCGGGGGCTGAATAGCGGCGCAGTGACGGCGCGGTTAGACAGGAATGGGCGTATTAGGTCGCGGGCCTGCGGGCCGAAGTAGAGCACGCGGGCCATGTCGTGGTGGGCGGTCTTGTGCTGCTCCAGTTTGCACGTCCACGGCGTGCTGCTCATGTCCAGGTCCAGCGGTCGCAGGTTGAGCACTTCGCCGGGCCTCGCACCGGTCAGTTGCTGAAGCTGGATCATCGCCCATACCTGGCTGCTCACGTATGGCTTGATCGCGTCAATGTCCGCCTCGGGGACGGGCGGTATCAGTTCCGTTTCCTTCGCCCCGGATTTCCCCCTGCGCAGGTTCGGGACGGCGCGCAGCCCCTGGTCAACGCTCGGCGGGACCATCTCCTCGGCCACGGCGTGGCGGAACGCCTGCCGGATGACGCTGGTGTAAAGGTTGCACGTCCGGCGGGATAGGCCCTGCTGGATGAACTGCGCCCGCACGGCTTTGAGTGCCATCGGCCCGAAGTCGGCGGCGGGGGTGCGGCCGTAGAGCGAGCGGAGCGTCCCCATTGCCAGCTTGACGATGAGGCGCTGGCTGGTGGGCGTTCCGTCCGGGTGTCGGTACTCGTTCTTGGCGTGCTGCCAGAATGCGGCGATCACCTCGACCACGGTGACGCCTGCGGGGTCGCTGGTCGGCACCCGCCGGCCACGCTGGAGGTACTCCGCAATGAAGCGGTCGTAGCCTTCACGGGCGGCGGCGGTGCCGTAGCGTCCAAAGTAGAAGAACCGGCCGTCTACGAGGCAGTAGGCGCGGCCGGTTGCTTTGTGCTTCTTGAGCTGCGGAAGGGACGGTGCGATTCGGGGCATGACAAGGCGCTCCAGTCGGTAGCTTGTCACCTGACAAGTTATCCGGCCTGATGCGCTGGCTTGCCCCACTTGGGGGGAGTACGCGTTTCGCCGCGTCCAGCACGTTCTTCTGAGTCGGGACGACAGGATTCGAACCTGCGACCTCTTGACCCCCAGTCAAGCGCGCTAACCAAACTGCGCCACGTCCCGAGCAGGCGGCGACGCTCACCGAGCGGCGCGACCGGGACAGTATAGGCCCTGTGCCGGGCCGGCAAGCGGATTCCGGACCCGTGGCACCCCTGTCCGGGTGGCAAGGGGAGCCGTCCATGCTCCGCGACAAAGCCGGCTCGATCGCCCGCAACGCGCCGCGGGTACTATCCTCGCACGGAACCTTTCATCCCCCGGCAGACGCATGGCAGAAGTGAACGTAGCGATCATCGGAGGCGGCGGACGCGAGCATGCGCTGGCCTGGCGCCTGTCACAGTCTCCCACCCTGGGCCGACTCTACGCGATGCCCGGCAATCCCGGCATCGCGGAGGTTGCCGAGTGCGTGAACGTCCCGGTGACCGACCACGCCGCCGTCGCGCGGTTCTGCCGGGAGCATGAGATCGGGCTGGTTGTCGTGGGGCCGGAGGATCCGCTGGCGGCGGGGATCGCCGATGACCTGGTCGCTGCCGGTCTTCGGGTGTTCGGTCCGCGCCGGGCGGCGGCGCGGCTGGAGGGGGACAAGGCCTTCGCCAAGGAGGTGATGCGGCAGGCGTCGGTGCCGACGGCGGATGCGCGCACCTTCACGAATGCGGATCTGGCGGATTCGTGGGTGAGGCGTCGCGGCACGCCGTGTGTGGTAAAGGCGGCGGGACTGGCGAAGGGAAAGGGCGTGACGGTCTGCTTCCGCGAGCAGGACGCGCTGGAGGCAATCGACGAGTCGATGCGGCGTGGCGTGTTCGGCGAGGCGGGCAACGCGGTGGTGATCGAGGAATACCTGGAGGGGATCGAGTGCAGCGTGCTGGCGCTCGTGGATCGGCGGGAGCTGTTCGTGCTGGAGCTCTGCCAGGATCACAAGCCGGTGGGAGAGGGGAACACTGGCCCGATGACGGGCGGGATGGGGGCCTTTACCCCGGCGCGCACGGTGGACGACGCGCTGTTGCGCCAGATCGAGGCGGACATCCTCGTTCCGACGCTCGACGGGCTGGCGCGCGAGGGAATCGAGTTCCGCGGGTGTCTGTACGCGGGCCTGATGCTGACGGCCGGCGGGCCGCGCGTGCTGGAGTTCAACGTGCGCTTCGGCGACCCGGAGACGCAGCCGCTGATGATGCGCTGGCGCGGCGACCTGCTCCAGGCGCTGCTGGCCGTCGCCGAAGGGAGGCTGGCGGAGGTGGTCGATTCGATCGACTGGGATCCACGCACGGCGGTGTCGGTGATCCTCGCGAGCCGCGGCTACCCGGGGAAGTACCTCTCGGGCGTTCCGATCACGGGCGTGGAGGAGGCGGGGGGCCTGCCGGACGTGCAGGTGTTCCACAGCGGGACCGCAATGCGCGACGGCCAGCTTGTGACCAACGGCGGACGCGTGCTGGCGGTCACGGCGCTGGGTGAGGACCTTGCGTCGGCGCGCCGTCGCGCGTACGAGGCGGTGGATCGGATCTCGTTCGACGGGATGCACTACCGCCGCGACATCGGCGAGCGCGTCGGGCCGATCGGCGCCGCGTGAGACGCGCGCTACGCCTGAACGTCCAGCGTCGGCTCGGCGGGCTTCTGATCGGGGTGAGCGCGTGGCTCGCGGCGTGCCGGCGGAGGCGGGGGAGCAACGGGGTGCTCGTGGGGGCGCAGCTCGAGGATGGCTGAGGTTTCCTCCGTGCGATCGACCGGGGCGTCGCTGGCTTCGTCTTCGGCCTCGGTTGCGGCGTTGCGCTCGCGGAGGCGGCGAAGACGCTCCAGGCGCGCCGACTGCTGCTGCTGAGTCACGTTCTGCGCCGACAGCGCGCCGCTGATGCTCGCGGCGGTGCTCGTGGGGATTCCGTCCATCGCGGCTCCTGGCTGAACGCCCGGCCGGCCTCACATCACGCCGCCATATCACGCATCGACAACTTCTCCCGACGTGTTCATCCGATCCGTTTCCGAAGCAAGCCAGCCCGGAAGGGTCACTTCCGGGCCGGCTTCCTGATACTGCTTGTCCCGCCACCCCCCGGGGGCGGAGGTCAGTCCGATACACCCGCGTTCTGAACCATGCTGGGGGGAATCAGCTCGGCGGCGACGCTCTTGAAGACCTCGGCAGGATCGACTCCGGCGACGTGATTCACCTGGATGAAGGTCATCGAGAGGTCCTTGTCGTCCGTCTTGGCACCGCGGACGCCGATGAACTTCTCGAGGTGACGGGCAAGCGACTGGGCCTGCTCACCCTCGGCGCGGAGGTAGATGATCGTCCGGCCGTTGCCCGGATCGCACAGGCGGAAGATCGGGGTGGAGCCGACTTGGAGCGTGCTGGGCTGAAGGACGCCGACGGCGGTGTAGACGGTCACCTTGGAGTTCTCGACGCGTTCGGCCAGTTCCTGGCTCTCGGCCTCGAGCATCTTCTGTCGCTTGTCCATCTCCTCGCGCATGGCCTGCACGGCGCGAAGATCCTGGAGGGCCTCCTGGCGCACCTCGATGGTGCGGAGGCGCATCTCGATCGCGGGCACGAGCCCTCCGACGCGGCCCTCTTCCTTGGCCTTGGCCAGCAGCGCCTGGAAGGCCTGCTTGAGCTCTTCCAGCGGCTGCTCCTCGACCGGATCGTTGCCGACCGCGCTGTAGCGCTTGTCCAGCTCCTCGAACTCGACGTAGACCGCGGGGCGGGTTGTCGGGAGGACGACCTCCGGGATCTCCGGGATCTGCGTCACGACCGGCGGCGTCTCCGCGGACTCGGCGGCACCCGGCTGCTGGGGCTGCTGGGGTTGCTGCGCATCACCTTGGGCGACCGGACCCTCGGGCTGTCCCTGGGGCTGCGCGGCGGCTTCCCCGGTGTTGGCGCCGGCGTCCGCCAGGCCGCCGGCAGGAGGCAGATCGCCCACGGACCAGCCGCGCGCCGTCTCGGTCACGCGGACCTCGCGAACGCGTGCGAGCTCGCTCTTCTGCACGTAGAAGAAGACTTCCTTGGGGGGAACGACGTGGTAGTAGGTGCTGTCCTCGCCGATGACGACGACCTCGGCCCCCTCCGGGAGGCGCGCGGTCGTCTCGCCGGGCATGTTGTTGATTCGGCTGCCCGCCTTGACGGAGCAGGCCTCGGTGACTCGGCCGATCTTCTCGCCGCCGGCCTCGCCGCGCACGTTCACGCGGGCGCGGGGGACGAGGCAGAACGTGCCCTGGGGCGGGAGGATCTGGAGGAAGTCTCCGTTGACGCCGACGACGACGACCTGCTCATCCTTCGGCAGCGTCGTGACGTTCAGGTGTCCGGCGCTGGGCCCGCTGCGGACCACCACGCCGTCGCGCTGGGCGGCGCCCATGAACTGCCGCTCGGCGATCAGCGAGTCGTTGCTCTGCGCGCCGGCCGGGGTGGAGGCCACCAGCAGCGCGGCCAGGCCCATCAGCAGGGCGGCCCAGACGACGCCCGGGCGCGGGCGGGAGCGGAAGATCCGCGTGTCCACCAGCAGCGGTAGCGAGCCGAAAGCCTGGCCTGCGGCCGGGTCAGCGGAAACGGATGAGCGGGATCGACGAGTCGGATGCACGTTGCACCTCCGTGTGCCTGATGCGTAACCGGCGACGGGATCACGTCGCTTTGAGATGAAGCCATGCCGGACTCCGCCGGCAGAGTTGCGCCAGAGTGTGACACCCCCGGCTCCGGTTGTCAAAGCCATCCGGCGCCCGGGACGCATTTTTTGCGCCCGGCCTCAGCTCTGCGCGATGGCTGCCAGCGCCGCGTCGGCGGCGTCGATCGTCAACTGGATGTCGTCGGGCGTGTGGGCGAGGCTGACGAACCAGGCCTCGAACCGGCTCGGTGGAATCATCACCCCGCGACCCAGCAGTTCGTGGAAGAACCGTGCGAAACGCTCGCCGTCGGTGTCGGTGACGGCGGCGAAATCGTCGACGGGCGTCTGCGGTGCGCGCGTCAGGTAGACGCCGACCATGCTCCCGACGCGGTTGATGGCCATTGGCACGCCGCGGTTGTTGGCGGCCTCGAGCAGACCCGCCTCGAGCTGCGCGCTGACTCCTTCCAGCAGGTCGTAGGGGGAGACGGGGTCCTCCTCGTCGTCGCCGGTGTCACGCAGGATGTCGAGCGTCGCCAGGCCCGCCGCCATCGCCATCGGGTTGCCGCTGAGCGTTCCCGCCTGGTAGACGGGCCCCGTGGGGGAGACGAGCTCCATGAGGCGCGCCGGCC
Organism: Planctomycetota bacterium; assembly: GCA_023417885.1. Classification (GTDB taxonomy): domain Bacteria; phylum Planctomycetota; class Phycisphaerae; order Tepidisphaerales; family Tepidisphaeraceae; genus JAEZED01. The sequence goes on along the minus strand of JAEZED010000050.1, from coordinate 3,951 downwards.
CGCAGTAGGCGGCCGCGGGCAGGCCGCCGCCGATGATCTTGCCGAGGCAGGTCAGGTCGGGCTGAATGCCGTAGAGGGTCTGCGCCCCGCCCCATGCGACGCGGAAGCCGGTCATCACCTCGTCGAAGATGAGCAGCGCCCCGAACTCGGTGCAGAGGTCGCGCAGGCCCTGGAGATACCCCTCCTGCGGCTTCACGAGCCCCATGTTTCCCGCGATCGGCTCGACGATGAAGCATGCGACGTCTTCCGGCGCCCCCTCGAAGGCCCGGCGGGCGGCCTCCAGGTCGTTGTACGGCACGAGGAGCGAGTGCTCCACGAGCGACTCGGGCACCCCCGCGCTGGAGGGGTGGCCGTGCGTCATCGCGCCGCTCCCGGCCTCCACCAGCAGGGCGTCGGCGTGGCCGTGGTAGCAGCCGATGCTCTTGATGATCTTGCGGCGTCCGGTCGCCCCGCGTGCAAGGCGGATGGCGCTCATGGCCGCCTCGGTGCCGCTGTTGACGAAGCGAACCATCTCCACCCCGGGGAGTGCCGAGGCGATGAGCTCGGCGAGCTCGACCTCGAGGAGGGTGGGCGCGCCGTAAGTCGTTCCGCGGCCGGCGGCCTTGCTGATGGCGGCGAGGACGCGCTCGTTGGCGTGCCCGGCGATGAGCGGGCCGTAGCTGCCGACGTAGTCGATGTAGGTGTTTCCGTCGAGGTCCTCGACCCGGCACCCCTCGGCGTCGCGGATGAAGACGGGCGAACCGCCGACGGCGCCGAAGGCGCGGACCGGGCTGCTCACGCCACCCGGCATGACGAGGCGGGCGCGCTCGAACGCCTCCTCGCTCCTGGAGAGCGAGAGCGGTTGGTCGGCCACGTCACCGGCCGCACCAGGTTCGCGGGAGGTCATGCCGCGATGCTAGAGGCCCGCGTCCGGGCACGCAAACGGTCGCCTGGACGGCGGAGGCTCGGTGACCTGTTGCCAAAATGACAGGTATCGTGCATGGCGACTGACATCGCTGACAATCGCAAGGCCGTCAGGGCGTCCGTCGAGGCCGCTGCGCCCGGTCAAGCTGGCACATCCTTTGCACAAGGCCCTGTTCACCTAATTCGTGTGCAGGCAAATCTCTCCGACGAGTGCGGAGATCGGAGCAAGACATGAGCAAGATCATTGGCATCGACCTGGGGACCACCAACAGCGTCGTGGCGGTCATGGAGGGTGATCAGCCGAAGGTGCTGATCAACGCCGCCGGCAACCGCATCACGCCCAGCGTCGTTGCGTTCACCGACAAGGGCGAGCGGCTGGTGGGCCAGGTCGCCAAGCACCAGCAGGTGACCAACCCGACGAACACCATCTTTTCCGTCAAGCGGTTCATGGGCCGCCGGCACAGCGAGGTGTCGCAGGAAGAGAAGATGGTTCCGTACGAGGTCACGGGCGGGTCCGACGAGTACGTGAAGATCAAGATTCGCGGCAAGGAATACACGCCGGAGCAGATCAGCGCCTTCATCCTCCAGGATCTGAAGAAGACGGCCGAGGACTACCTCGGCGAGGAGGTGAAGGAGGCGATCATCACGGTTCCGGCCTACTTCAACGACGCGCAGCGCCAGGCCACCAAGAACGCCGGCGAGATCGCCGGGCTGAAGGTGCTGCGCGTGCTGCCCGAGCCGACGGCGGCGGCGCTGGCGTTCGGCGAGGGGAGGGAGAAGGGCGGCAAGGTGCTGGTCTTCGACCTGGGCGGCGGGACGTTCGACGTGAGCGTGCTCGACGTCGACAAGGAAGGGGCGGAGTCGCTGTTCGAGGTGCTCTCGATCGCCGGCGACACCCACCTGGGCGGTGACGACTTCGACGAGGAGCTGATCAACTTCCTGGCCGAGGAGTTCCGCAAGAAGGAGGGGATCGACCTCCGCAAGGATCCGATGGCCCTTCAGCGCCTGAAGGAGGCGGCGGAGAAGGCCAAGATCGAGCTCTCCAGCGCGATGGAGACGTCGGTCAACCTGCCGTTCATCACGGCGGACCAGAGCGGGCCGAAGCACCTGAACATGACGATCACGCGCTCGAAGTTCGAGTCGCTGCTGGAGCCGTTCCTGGAGCGGATCCGCAAGCCGGTGATGGACGCGCTGCGCGACGCGAAGCTGGAGCCGGGCGCGATCGACGAGATCCTCCTGGTCGGCGGGTCGACGCGCGTGCCCAAGGTCCAGCAGCTCGTGAAGGACATCTTCAAGAAGGAGCCGAACAAGAGCGTGAACCCGGACGAGGTGGTGGCGATGGGCGCCGCCATCCAGGGGGGAATCGCCAAGGGCGACGTCAAGGACATCCTCGTCCTCGACGCCACGCCCCTGTCGCTGGGCGTCGAGACGCTCGGCGGCGTGATGACCCGGCTCATCGAGCGAAACACGACCATCCCGACGAGCAAGAGCGAGGTCTTCAGCACCGCCCAAGACAACCAGACGACGGTGACGATCCGCGTGCTCCAGGGCGAGCGGGAGTTTGCCAAGGACAACCGGCTGCTGGGCGAGTTCAACCTGACGGACCTGGCCCCGGCGCCGCGCGGCATCCCGCAGATCGAGGTGACCTTCAACATCGACGTCAACGGCATCCTCAACGTGACGGCGGTGGACAAGGGAACGGGCAAGAAGGCCAGCATCGAGGTCAAGGGCTCGGGCGGCCTCTCGGACGACGAGATCGAGAAGATGCGCAAGGACGCCGAGGCGCACGCCGAGGAGGACAAGAAGCGCAAGCTGCTGGTCGAGCTGAAGAACACGGCCGACCAGACGATCTACTCGACCGAGAAGCTGCTGACGGGCGAGAACGCCGACAAGATCCCGGGCGACGTGCGCGGGGACGTGGAGTCGGCGCTGTCGAACCTGCGGACCGTCAAGGATGGCGACGACGCCGAGGCGATCCGCCGCGCGATCGACAACCTCAACGCGGCTGCCATGAAGATCGGCGAGCGGCTCTACTCCGGTGGGCAACAGCCCGCCGGAGGCGAGGCTCCGCCGCCCGGGGGCGAGTCTCCCGAGGCGGGCAGCGACCGAGCCACCGGCTCCGACGAGGATGTGATCGACGCCGAGTACGAGGTGAAGAAGGACTGAGGTGGGGCAGGGTTAGGAGTTAGGAGTTAGAAGTTAGGAGTTGGGGGTTGGAAGGATGTCGGAGGGCAGAGGCTGCTTGCGTGGCTTCTGCCCTTCTTCCTTTGCCTGCCGACGTGTGTTCTGCCTGCCGGCCGCTGCCATCCGTCGCGGGCTGCCACTATCATGCCCCTCCCGATGCTGGACAAGACCTTCACCAAGTGGTGGCTCTCCCGCGTACAGCCGTACGTGGAGGTGCCGGACGAGAAGCTGGCCGCCGAGCGCGAGGCGGTCGAGCGCATGAAGGACTACAACGACAACTACCTCGCCTTTCTTCGCGACTGCGTCTTCCCGGCGATGGACGCGCTGACGAAGACGCTGGCGCGCGACCGCGTGGTGCATCGCGTCAGCACGTGGGGCAACCAGCTTTCCCTGCGCGTTCACCTGACCTGGCGCTGGGGCGAGCTGGTGATCATGCAGAGCCACGAGGACGCGGTGACGTTCGAGCACCACATCATCACCGAGGGGGAGCGCCGCGACCAGGACACGGCGGAGGATCACAACCACCAGTACGACCTGCGCGACCCGCTGCCCTGCGCGGTTGCGGCGAACGAGCTCCAGTTCTTCCTGGGTCGCATGGCGCAGGACCTGGTGGAACCGCCCCCGGAGCCGGAGCTTCCGCCGGGGGAGAAGAAGAAGGGGTGAAAGGGAGAAACGCTCCTCGAAGCTGCAATGGCCGTTCGGCTGGAAGGCGAGGCGGCACTCTCGAACCATCCGGATCCTGCGACCGGCGAGCCGTTCGCCTGCAAGGCGGTTGTCCAACCGACGCCGCCGTTTGGCCAAACGGAACAGCCGTGGGGACAACCGCGCTTGCGCGTCCCGAAGTGCGTGCACACATCGCCAATG
>JAEZED010000215.1 GCA_023417885.1 Planctomycetota bacterium | reverse complement strand
CCGGGCAGGCCGCGCCGGAGTGATCCGGCCCTCTCAAACAAGGCCATTGAGTGGCGTGCCGATCTTCGGCACGCCATTTTGCATTGGCGCGGCGCGGGGGCGGTCGCCCGGTATGCTGGTGGCGACGAAACCGCCATGCACCGGGCCCTGCTGATCCTGGCGATGCTGACGCTCTGGCCGGTGCCGGCGGCGCTGGGGCAGGAGGCGACGCCCGCGCAGGTTCACGTCATTCTCTTCGTTCCGTCCGACGTCCAGCCGGCGCCCGAGGCGTGCCGGCGCCGCATCGACGAGATCGTGACCTACGCCGAGCATTTCTTTCGCGACGGGCTGCGGCGCTGGGGTCATGAGGATGTCGTCATGCCTTTCCGGCGCGGCGAGGATGAGAAGCTCGAGGTGATGACGCTGCGCGGGAAGCACCCGACGGCCAGCTACCGGCCGGTCCCCCTGCGCGCGGAGGTGATGGACGCGCTGCGCGCGCAGGGCCGTATCGGCCGCCAGCGCCAGGTGTGGTGGATCTTCGTCTACCCCGGCGAGCCGCCGGCGCGCTTCGACGGCTACCTCGGGGGCTACGGCGAGGAGATCGGCGGGTGGGCGATCAGCAACCTCGACACGACGCCCGGCCGAATCGACCCGCGCGCGCCGCTGGGCTCCGACTTCCTGGTGAAGCTGATGCTGAAGGGGACGCTGCACGAGCTGGGGCATGGGCTGGGGCTGCCGCACGTCGGCCCGATGGACGCCGACGACGCGGGCAACACCCTGATGGGCCCGACTCATCGCAACTGGCGGCGCGTGCGCGGGGATCGCGACAAGCGCGTCTATCTCAGCGAGGCGGAGGCGGCGATGCTCTCGCTGCGCCCTGTCTTCCGCGGCGCGCCGGATCCGCGCGGGGCGCTGCCGAAGGCGGCGCTGGGCGACGTGTCCCTCCGCGCCGGCGAGGGCGGTGAGGGGTTCGTCGTACGCGGCCGGCTCGAGTCGCCTTCGCGCGCGGTCTACGCCCTGGTGGCGGACGAGTCGGACGACCGCCCGGGCGGCTACTGGTCGAAGACATACGTCGGTCGAGTGGAGCAGGGCGGAACGTTCACGGTTCGGATCACGGAGCCGGCGCCGGCGGACGGCACGCTTCGGATCTGGTTCGTGTTCGAGAACGGCGACCAGACCGGCGACGGCCGGCGGCGCGGGTACGACGGCGCCGTCGCGCGGCGTTATGTGTATGAGCAAGAACGCTGGCGCCTCGAGTAGTCTCGCATGTACGGGCGCTGCGGGTTTCATTCGGACAAAGGATGGGCTAGACTCGCGCCGCAAAGACACGCTAGGGGTGGCCGCCACGCGCGGCCTGAGAAACACCCTTCGAACCTGATCCGGCTGATCCCGGCGTAGGGAACGCGTGGCGAACACAGATCGATCGGCCCCGCTCCGGGGCCACAGCATCGGCCGTCGCCTCCGCCTCCCGGGATCCGCCACGAGCGACGAGGCCGACGATGCACCATTCCAACCCGCACGCCACGCAGCCGCCGTACGTCCTTCCCCCGGTCGGGGGCAATCCCGGCGCCGGCGAGGCAACAACGCCCGGCAGCTTCGCCCATCCGCCGCGCATCGGCACGCCCTGGAGCTTCTCCAGCCCCGACACGCCGGGCATGCCGCCGCCTTCGGACAAGACAGCCTGGGACTTTCTGCCCGAGGAGTGGGAGGTCCAGCTGCTTCGTGGCCAGGGCTTCCAGCCCGTTCCGGCTGACGTTCAGAACGGGCAGGATGCCCTTGCCACGCAGCGCGAGCCCGCGTCGTCGCCGTGCGGGGCGTGCCAGAGCATCACGTTCACCGATTCCGTCGGCGTCACGCGGCGCGTGACGTACCCGACGGGCTTCGAGCCGATCACGCAACTGGAGCACGCGCGCCTGGGCATCATCACCCCGCAGATGCAGCGTGTCTCGGAGCGCGAGGGCCACCTGACGCCAGCGCAGGTGCGCGACGAAGTCGCCGCCGGGCGCATGGTCATTCCGGCGAACAAGGTTCACCTCGGCTACCGGCTCGACCCGATGTCCATCGGCCGGGCGAGCCGGACGAAGGTGAACGCGAACATGGGCGCTTCGCCCGTCTCCAGCTCGACCGACGAGGAAGTCGAGAAGCTCAGGTGGGCGGAGCGGTGGGGGGCGGACACCGTGATGGACCTCTCCACCGGCGGGGATCTCGACGCCACGCGCTCCGCGATCCTGCGGAACTCGACGGTGCCGATCGGCACCGTTCCGATCTACAGCATGATCATCGGGCGCAGGCTCGAAGACCTCGACGAGGCGGCCATCCTGGAGACGATCGAGCACCAGGCGAAGCAGGGCGTCGACTACTTCACCGTGCACGCCGGCGTCCTGAAGGAGCACCTCCACCTCGCCCGCAAGCGCCTCATCGGCCTCGTCTCGCGCGGCGGGTCGCTGCTGGCGAAGTGGATGCTGCACCACGGCCGCGAGAACCCCATGAACACCGCTTGGGAGGCGATCTGCGACGTCATGCGCCGATATGACGTCACCTTCAGCATCGGCGACGGCTGCCGCCCCGGCGGCCTGGCGGACGCGACCGACGCCATCCAGCTCGCGGAACTCGTCGAGATCGGCCGGCTCACCGAGCGCGCGTGGAGGAAGGGCGTGCAGGTCATGGTCGAGGGGCCAGGGCACGTGCCGTTCGACCAGATCGAATACAACATGAAGCTCCAGCGCCGCCTGTGTCACGGCGCGCCGTTCTATGTGCTAGGCCCGCTCGTCACCGACGTTTTCCCCGGCTACGACCACATCACGAGTTGCATCGGCGCCACCGCTGCCGCCTACCACGGCGCGAGCATGCTCTGCTACGTCACCCCCAAGGAGCACTTGGGCCTGCCGAAGAAGGACGACGTGAAGCAGGGGTGCGTCGCCTACCGGATCGCCGCGCACGCCGCGGACGTGGCGCTGGGCATTCCGAACACGCGCGACCGTGACGACGAGCTCACCCGGGCGCGCGCCGCGCTCAACTGGGAGAAGCACTTCGAGCTTTCCTTCGACCCTGACACCGCCCGCGCCTACCACGACGAGGACCTCGACGTCGACACCGACTTCTGCGCCATGTGCGGCCACGACTGGTGCAGCGTTCGTATCTCGAAGGAGATCCAGGAATGGGCCTCCGGCAAAGCCCACGGCTTCAGCCGTGGGGGAGACGGAAAGCCAAAGCGCTCCGACGCCCTCACCCCCGAGCAACAGGAAATCCTGCGCCAGCGCGGCAACCTCTCCCCGGAGGAGATCCACAAGCTCGCCAGCAAGACGAAGAAGGCCGTCGGCGCTGGCAAGGTCGTGGAGGGCAAAGCCTCCTGTCACAGCGACTACGCCGACCCCGAGACGGCCAAGCAGGAACTCGTGAAGCTGGGCGTTGGAATCCGAACGAACGAGTCGGTTCTCTGAGCGATGCCATCCAACGAGTGAAAGAAAACGCCCGCCGGGATGCTTCCCGGCGGGCGGCGTCGGTCTTTGCTACTGATTCATCGCTCACGCACGACGGCCTTGGTGGCGGCGGCGAGAGAGCAACAGCGCGCCCGCGGCACCGACAAGGCCGAGGCTCGCCGGCTCGGGGATGGCGCCCGGCGCCCAGACGGCGCTGCTGGCGCGGTTGGTGCCGTCCGGCAGGGCGAACTCAATCGTGTCGCCGTACGCGCCCGTCACCGGGTCATACGGGAAGATCCGCACGAGCTGGTCGGCGCCGACCTGCTCGGTCAGCCAGAACATCCCGTCGCCGATCGCCAGGCCGTCGATGCCCGTGCGACCATCGGGGAAGTCGGCGATCTTGGTGAACGCCCCCGTACCGAAGGCGTCGATGCTGTAGAGCCCGCGTGTCAGCGTGCCACCGTCGGCGGTGTTGTCGGTGCTCTGCACGCCGTAGAAGAGCCCGTCGACCGGGTTGAACTCCACGCCGTTGAGCTCGAGGACGCCCGTGTCGCCGGGATCGGTCCAGACGGGAGTGGCGATGAGGATGCCGTCGCCGTTGGGCGTCGTCGGAATCTCGTAGATGCCGCGGTCGAAGACGGTGCTGGGGTACGACGTCGATCCGTAGAGCTTGCCGTTGGCCCACGTCAGCCCGTCGAAGCCGGTGGCGCTGGTCGTGGTGCCGTCGGTGCGGTACATGCCGCCGATCAGCGTCGGGGCGGTGCCGATGTCGCCGAAATCCCAGTAGTTCAGCCGTGCGGCGTCGTTGGCGTAGAGCCGCATGCCGTCGAGGTCCGCCGCCAGGCCGTTGGCCTTCTTGCGGGCCGCTGAGTTCCAGAGCGTCGTCGTTTCGCCGGTGGTGACGTCGAGGTAAATGACGGCGGGGTTGCTTGTGCTGGTGGTCGTGGTGCCGAAGACGAGCTGCGCCGACGCGGTCGCGGCGGGCAGCAGGCACGCCAGGGCGCCCGCGCAGGCGGCGCCGATGAGGGAAAATCGCATCTTCCAAACACTCCGGGTACAGGACGCGACGCCGGTCCGGGCAGACTTCGCCCGCGACAACCCGACGACGTTCCGGCTGAGCTTCGCCATTCCGGCACCCGCGTCAAGCCGGCCCACCCACCGCAGCACGGCCAGGGCGCGTTCTGGCACCGTCACAAAACCAACCGCCGCCACCACCAGCCCGTCTACCCTCTCCCTCCACCTCCCACCTCCCAACTTCTCGCTCCTCGCTCCTCACTCCTCACTCCCCCCCATGCCCGGTCTCTTCCATGGCACGCCACTCGAACGCCCCGTCACGTGCGAGCATTGCGGAAAGCCGCTCACCGAGTGCGGCTGCCCCCGCGGCGCCGACGGCTCGCTCCGCCTGCCGAAGGATCAGCCCGCGCGCGTCCTGCGCGAGCGGCGCCGCGGGAAGTGGACCACCGTCGTCTCCGGCCTGGATCCCGCGGCATCCGACCGCGCGGGTTTGCTGAAGCGCTTCAAGAGCGAGCTGGGCGTCGGCGGAACGCTGCGCGACGACGGCTTCGAGCTTCAGGGCGACCACCGCGACCGCCTCGTCGCAGCGCTGAAGGCGCTCGGCTACCCCGCGAAGCCGGCCGGAGGATGAGGCGGCGCCTCGCCGTCACTGCGCCCTGTCAGCGCGCGCGATCTGCGAGCCGGAGAAGTTTGCAGGCGACTTTTCTGCCGCCTTCATCGGCCGGCACCGCGCGGGCCTGCGACCCATTGCCGCGCTGGCGAATGGGGGCGATCACGGTAAGTTGCGCCAAATGTCCACGAAATCAGCCAACGCCGTTTGGAACGGGTCGCTCATGGAGGGCTCCGGCCATCTGAAGTCCGCCTCCGGGGTACTCGACGCCGACTACAACTGGAAGAGCCGCGCGGAGAACGGCCCCTCGACCAATCCCGAGGAGCTCATCGCCGCCGCCCATGCCGGGTGCTTTTCGATGGCCCTGGCGCATGCCCTGGCCAGCGCCGGCCACACCGCGACGCAGATCCGCACGAGGGCGGACGTGGCGTTCGACAAGGTCGGCGAGGGCTTCGGCATCACCGGCATCCGGCTCACCTGCGAGGCACAGGTTCCCGGCATCGACGCCGACACCTTCCGCAAGCACGCCGACGGCGCAAAGGAAGGCTGCCCGGTCTCCAAGGCACTGGCCAGTGTCCCGATCACGCTCGAGGCGACGCTGAAGTAGCCAGGAGGCCGCGCGAATTGATCCTGCGCCACCCGCGACCCCCTCAAGGAACGAATCTGGAGAGGGGCGTGCTGTCGTCGCCGCGTTCCGGCCGCGTCACTTTCCCGACGACTTCCGGGCGCGTGCGGAGGCCTTGGCGCAGGTCGCCCTCCTCCTGAACAACCGCCTGCGCGTTAGTCCGCATCGCGCGGCAGCCCCGCCCGCCGGGCAGACGGACCGGCACGTCGCCCTCGTTGCCCACGGGCTTCACATCGGCGACGAGTTCACCATCGACGCGATCCAGGTTCGGCGCCTGGAGCCGTGACGACTCGGTGATGCGGCTCGTCACCGCGCGACACTGGTGTTCAAGGCGCCCGCGTGCCGCTTGCGGAGAAATTACTTGCGCGGGCAAAGTGCAGGACAAGCCCCGCTGAAAGCGTCGTAGCCACTCCGAGCACCGTCAGGCCGTGGAAGTACGTTCGCACGGAGTTGCTCGGGAATATGTCGGCGTGCAGCGACCGCAAGTCTCCCTGCGGCCTTGAAAACGACAGCTCATCGCCAGTCGGTACCGAGATCAGTTCACGGTGCTGCATTTCCACGAGCTTGCTGTACGAGGAAATCTGGACGGCCGCCCGTTCAGCTTGCACAAGCACACTTAGACCGATCGTTGTGACACCACATATCAAAAGAAATGCGGCCGCGCCTCGGATGCGACGCAGACTCTTTGTGGCTGGCTGGTCGGTCGATGCCGTTGCAGTCATTCCGGTGACCTCTTGCTCGCCGCGATCCGCTTTTTGCTCACCTTCTTCACCGCCTGCTCGCTTCCTTTCTCGCCGAGCTCGGTGCGGGCCGTCGCCAGGCGCGGCGGGGGAGGGAGGTCGAAGCGCGGCTTCAGGCCGAGCCGCTCCATCAGCGCAAGCGCGTCGAAAGGCGCCCGCTGCTTCACGTCCGTGTTGTCGAAGTAGCAGTAGACGTCGCGCCCCTCCTTGCGCTTCGGCTGCGGGCCGTCGATCCGACGCGCCCCCTCCGGCTCCCCGCCTTCCGCCCAGGCCTTGATTCGCCGCGCCCACTCGTCCAGCTGCTCGTCCGTGTAGCCGCTCACGTAGATCTGCTCCGCGCCGTGAAGGCGGATGTACATGAAGTCGGCTGTCACGTCCTCCGCCAGCGGCCACTTGCCCGCGGTCTCGGCGATGCAGAGGGCGACGTTGTGCTCGCGCAGCAGCCGCACGAACTTCTCCGTCGCGAACGACGCGTGCCGGACCTCCATCGCGTGGCGCACCGGGCGGTTCTGGTCGACCTCGAGGTAGGGCTCGGCCACGCGCGGCTCGTGCTTCGCCCCCAGCAGCGCCGCCGCCTGCGTGTCCTTCGGCAGCAGCTCCAGGAAGGCCCGCACCCGCTCCTCGTCGAAGCTCATGTTCGGCGGAAGCTGCCAGAGGATCGGCCCCAGCTTCTCGCGCAGGTAGAGCATGCCGGAGGCGAAGAAGTTCGCCAGCGGCAGCTCGGCGTTGTCCAGGCGCAGGATGTGCGTGATGTAGCGCCCACCCTTGAGGGAGAACTGGAAGTCGTCGGGCGTCTGCTCGTACCAGCTCCGGTAGCTGGGCAGGAGCTGCATGCGATAGAACGTGCCGTTGATCTCCAGCGACCCGTCCAGCGTGCGCGAGGCGTACTCCAGCTCGCGCTTGGCGGGCCACTTCTCCGGGTAGAAGACGCCCCGCCAGGGGGCGTACGTCCAGCCGGAGATTCCGACGCGGATACGACCGGGCATGAACGCCAGTCTAACCGCCGTTCCGGCGGCCGGGGATTCGTCGGGAACCTGTTTCGTGCACTGCAACCTTTGCCCCGGAAGTCGGTGAGTTTCTGACGCTCGCCGGGCTGACCTCGTATCGGTCGCTGCGAATATGTTCTGGTCAGGCAGCGGCAGGGCGCTTCTGGTCGATATTCCCTACACCCATGAACCACACCACCCTGATCGCCGCCGGCGCCTGCCTCGTGCTCGGCGGAGCCATTGGCGCCGGCATCACGAGCGTCGTCGGTCTGGCCGCTGCCGCCGACAGTTCGGCCTCTCTCGTCGCCGTCACCCCCGAGCGCGGGCGGCACATCATCCGCACCTCCGGCTGCAACGACTGCCACACCGCCGGCTACATGGAAAGAGGGGAAGGCGTTCCCGAATCCGAGTGGATGACGGGCATGCCCGTCGGCTTCCGTGGGCCTTGGGGCACCACCTACGGCTCAAACCTCCGCCTCCTGGCCTCGCAGATGGACCTCCAGGCGTGGATCGCAAACGCCCGCCGCACAAACGGCCGGCCGCCCATGCCCTGGCCCGCCGTCCACGCCATGACCGACAGCGACCTCGCCGCGGTGCATGCTTACCTCAATCGCCTGAACGCCACGACGCCGCCGGGCGAGCCGGCGCCGGCCTACGTTCCGCCGGATGCCGAGCCGGTCACGCCGTACATCGACATGATCCCGAAGATGCCCGCCGGCGCCGGCGGAGCGTGAGAGCCCGGTCGATCCGCCGCCCCGAAGCCCCGGATCTCGGGGCGTAGGATGGCGCATGCGCTTCAGGATCTTCAACCGCGAGGGCGAGCTGGTCGCCGTTGACATGCCGAAAGTGGAGAAGTCGGACGCCGAGTGGCGCGAGCAACTCGGGGAGGAGGCCTTCCTCGTCGCGCGCGCCAAGGGGACCGAGCGCCCGTTCTGCGGCAACCTCCTCGACAACAAGCAGGAGGGCGTCTACGCCTGCGTCTGCTGCGGCCTGCCGCTCTTCTCTTCGGACACGAAGTTCCACAGCGGCACCGGCTGGCCCAGCTTCTTCGCGCCGGTGGCGCAGGAGAACATCGCCACTGCCGAGGATCTCAGCCTCGGCCGGCGACGCATCGAGATACTCTGCGCCCGCTGCGACTGCCACCTCGGCCACGTCTTTCCCGACGGTCCCCCGCCCACGGGCCAGCGCTACTGCGTGAACAGCGAATCCCTCTCCTTCACGCCCAGCGAGCGCCTCGCGGAACTGGCGGAGTCGGCGGGCTGATCCAAGGCACGGGAGGGGGCCGCGGGCAAACGATTCGAGGGGATGCCGGATCAACTCCTCCTCATCCTCGCGCTGACCTGCTGACATGCACACGCCGCCGTCCACGCATTCACGGTCGATTGCCTCCCTCGCGCGCTTCGATCGGCAGCCGGGGGACGGATGATCGTCGACGTGCTGACCGCCCATGTCCTTGCGGTGCTTTTCCTCGCCACCCTCGTCCGCTCTGCCTTCGGTTTCGGCGAGGCGCTGGTGGCGGTGCCGCTGCTGGCGCTGGTGATTCCGGTCGAGACGGCGGCCATGATGGCGGCGCTGGTCTCGGTCACGGTCGCCGCGCTGGTGCTGGCGCAGGACTGGCGCGAGGTGCACGTCGCCGGCGCCGGTCGGCTGGTGCTCTGGACGCTGCCGGGCATTCCGCTGGGCCTGATGCTGCTGACGATGGCGCCCGAGCCGGTTGTGAAGTCGATCCTTGCAGGCGTGATCATCGCCTTCTCTTCGCACGCACTTCTCTCTTCGCGACGCCGGGGGTTGGCGGACGATCGCTGGGCCGGCGCGTTCGGCTTCGCGGCCGGCGTGCTCGGCGGGGCGTATGGCATGAACGGCCCGCCCCTGGTGATCTACGGCGCCCTGCGCGGCTGGTCGCCGCAGCGTTTCCGGGCGACGCTCCAGGGATATTTCCTGCCCGCGAGCCTCCTTGTCGTGCTCGGCTACGCGCTCGCCGGGCTCTGGACACCCACGGTCACGACGTACTATCTCGCATCCCTCCCGGTGGTCGTGGTGGCGATCCTCGCGGGCCGGGCCATCAACCGCCGGCTCCACCCGTCACGCTTCCTTGTGTGGATTCACGCAGGCCTCATCGCCATCGGGCTGGTGTTGCTGGTGCAGGCGATCGCGCTCAGGCGAGCGTGACAGGAAGGAGCCATGCCATGACAAACAAACCCGGACGCCAGTCCGACCCCCAATCTCCGCCGCCGGCGTCGGGAGCCAGGGAAGCGCAACGGCCGGTCGTGCGGGAGGTCAGGACGATCCACGACGACGTCGATTCCTGCACGGACGAGATCTGCTGCTGCGAGCCGGAGCCGCGGTGGCAGGAGGTGGCCCGGGAACTGGAAAGGTCTGCCGGTCGCGACGATCGGTAGGGCGAATCTGATTGTCCGTGGCACCGGACACCTGCGAATCACGCATGAAGGAGATGGCGGACCTTGCAGTGGAGGTCCTCCTCCGTTCCAATCCCCGGCGATCCGGCGGCGCCCGCTGCCGGATCGGGCGGTTCACCTTCAACAGGCCCCGCCTGGGGGCAACGAGTACCAGCCGGCCTGGCCGGCTTTCACCCCCTATGTACAAGGAGAGGCGTGCATGCGCTCTATGTTGTTCTCCGCCGCCGCCGCGGCGGCCCTGGCGATCGCGGTCCCCGCGTCCGCCGATGTTTTCTCGGATTACGAGGATCTCGCCGAGGGCTTTCACGGCGAGACGCTCGTTCACAACGGCGTCACCTACCGTGACATCAACCGCGTTTCCGGCTCGTTCCCCGACGGTGATACCTTCGGCGAGAACGATCTCGGCTCCACGATCATGGTCGAGCGGGCGGTCCCGCTGTACGACGACTTCCCGGATTTCGGCAGCCCGGTGAACGGGCTGACGTTCGGAAGCGCCTACATCCCGGGCGACAACCTGAGCATCGGCGCCCTTGGCTCCGTCTGGATGGACCTCGACGAGCTCAGCAACGCCGCCAGCGTCGAGATCGCCCACTACGAGAACGGCCCCTGGATCGGCATCGAGTTCCGGCTCGACGCATTGCGCAATGGTGTCGTGGTGAACTCCACGAGCTACGCCATCGGCGGAACCGATCCCAGCGATCGCGACAGCCCCGCCGTCGCGATGCTCTCCCTGGCCGGCGCGGAGTTTGACCAGCTTCACCTGTACGGGTGGTTCAACGACGGCTATTCGGGCCCGCGCGGGCTGATCGACAACCTGACGATCACCGCCGTCCCTGAACCGGCAAGCCTCGGGGCGCTCGCTGCGGGCGGGCTGCTCGCCCTGCGCCGCCGCCGGCGCTGAGCGGTATCGAAGTCGAGTTGCTCGAAACAGGAACTTGCCAGTCCGCCATTTTCCGGCGGGCTGGCTTTTTCTGTTTCTGAATCGTCCAATGAGCCCTGCGCCACATCCGGACAACCTGCCCAGCTTGCCCGCCTTCCCCTGCACCCGGCCGCGGGTACATTGGCCGGATCGGGCGGCACCGGATGCCGCGATTGTGCCGACGCACCGGGAGATTGGCTGATGAGTGAGCCTCGCGACGACCTTCAGATCGAAGAACCCTCCGTCCCCCTCAACGGCCTCACCGGCCAGCGCGTCCTTGAGGCGATGGTCGAACGCCTCCTGGGCGCCATGACCAGCGGCCCCGCCATGAACTGCCGGCCCCACTCCAGCCGGCAGCGCATAGACCTCGTCCAGTTCGAGCGGCTCGGCGACCTCACTCCCGACGACATCCTGCTGCAACTCCTGGGCGCCGCGGGAAAGGCGCGCGTGGCCGCCTCCGTGCCGCCCGTGCCCGCTTCCGTCATGGCGCGTCACCGCCCGCGCGCGCGAGGACGCTGGCAATCACGCCCATCCCGCTCCGCCGACGAGATTGCCAATGGCGGTCTGGCGGACGCGGCCGACGAGGTCGAGGCGCTGTCGCCGGAGGAGCGTGCGGCGCTCCAGGCGTGGGAACAACAACACTCGGTGCTGAACAAGCTGCGCGCGATCGCGGAAGATGCTCGCGCCTACGAGCAGGACACGGGCGTGCCCGCGCTGGCATTGGGGTTTCCGCTCCTGAGCCTGCCGCCGGGTGGCTCGGTCGGCGGGGGCGCCCTCACGCGGCGCATTCTCGCGCCCGTCGCCTTTCTTCCGCTGCACATGGCGGTTCGCGCCGGGCCGAAGACCACCGTCGAACTCGCCTGCCGCGGCGAGGGGGCCGAGCGCGTGCATGCGAACGAGACGCTGCTGGTCTGGCTCGCGCAGCGCGGCGGAACGGAGGCGGCGGAGCTGTTCGAGGATGCGGAGGGAGAGAACAGCTGGCGCGAGCTTCGCGAGCTGGTGCGTCATGTCGCCTCGCTCGTCGGCGCCGACGTGCCCGCGATCTTCGACGCCGACGCGGCGCCCGAGCGACCGGGGCTGGCGACGGCTCCGAACGCCGAGCAGGCGGATCAATGGTCGAAGCCGATGATCGTGCCCGCCGCCGTGCTGGGTCTCTATCCCAGCGCCAACCAGGGCCTGCTGCGCGACGCGCAGGCGATGGCGGCGGGGGAGGACCTGAACGGGCCGGTGCGCTCCTTCGTGCACCTGGGGGAGCGCCTGGCGGAGGAACCTCCGGCGGAGCAGGTGGCGGCGCCCGGCAGTGCGGCGGCGCGGGACTTCGCGGGGGAGCGGCTGGTGGCGCCGTGCGACCCGTGCCAGATGCAGGCGGTGCGGCTGGCGCGCGTGAGCCGGGGTCTGGTCATCCACGGCCCGCCCGGGACGGGCAAGAGCCAGACGATCACCAACATCGTGGCCGATCACCTGGCGCGCGGGGAGCGGGTCCTCTTCGTCTGCGACAAGCGCACGGCCCTGGACGTCGTCTTCAACCGGCTCGATCACCTCGGCCTCGGCGGGCTGTGCGCGCTGATCCACGATCCGCAGCGCGACCGGGCCGATCTCTACCGCAAGATTCGCCAGCAGCTCGACGAGCTGCCGGAGCGCAAGACGCGCTCGTCCGCGGCGAAGCGGCTCGAGGCGATCGACCAGGAGCTGACGCGGCTCCATTCGGAACTCACCGGCTATCACGCGGCGCTGCTGAAGGCTGACCCGGCCGCCGATCCGCCGCTCTCGCTGCACGACCTGATCGGCCGCTGGCTCGGCGCCGCCGGGCCGGAGACGCTCGTGCCGGAGGATCATCGGCTGAGCGTCGAGACGCTCGCCGCTGTCGCGCCCGGAACGCTGGCGGGAGCGCACAACGTGCTGCGCGACGCGCTGGAGCGCGGCCGGATGGCGACGTGGGGCGACAACCCATGGCGCGAGGCGGCCGGCTGGTCGCTCGCGGATCTCCTGTCGCGCCCGATGGACGAGGTGCGGCGCATGCTCGCGGAGATGGCCGACGAGGCCGGGGCCGCCGACACGACGCGCCACGAGTCGATCCCACCTTTCGACGGGCAACTGGCGCTCCCGGAGCAGGCCGCGGCGCGGACGGAGTTGCACAAGCGCCTGCGGGCGATCCCCGCGGATCACCTTCCGCCGGCCGCGGCGCCGCTGGCGGGGCTGGGGGCCGAGGAGCTGGACGACGCGCGTGGCCGGATCGCGCAGGTGCAGGCGCACGCGGCGTTCATCCTGAAGAACGGGTTGCCGGAGGCGGAACTGTCGGCGCGGGCCGGCGCCGTCACAGCCGCCGATGCGGCGCAGAAGCGCGATGCGATGCGGGCATACGTCGAGGCGGTGCGCCTGACGGCGTCGCGCATCGAGAAGGCGGAGGCCGCAGCGCGCGAGGCGGGCGGCGAGGGGCTGGACGTCCGGGCGATCGCACTCCACTGGCTCTCAGCGGGCGAGGCGGCGCGGCAGAAGCTGGGCAGGCAACTTGCCGCCGCTGAGCCGCTGGCGCAGCAGGTTGAGGCGGGTGCGCCGGATGCGAGCCTGATGCGGCAGTTCAAGCGACAGCCGTTCGATGCCGCGGAACTGGTGCAGCGCCGCGCGGCGGTCGCGGAGTATGAGCAGGCGGCGGCGGGGATCTTCGGGTTCCTGGCCTTTGGCAAGAAGAAGGCGGCGGCGCCGACGCTGCGTCACTTCGGCCTCGGCGTCAACGGCGCGACGGCGCGGCAGATGCGGGAGTTTCTGGATCAGTTGCGCGCGAGGCTCGATCTGCGCGACGCGCTGGTGGAGGCGCTCGACGGCGCGCCAGGCGGCGCGGAGTCGCTCGCGGATCCGGGGGAAGTCGACGACATCCTGCTGCTGCGCGCCTTCAGGGCGCATCGCGCCGTCGCTTCGACGCTCGATGCGCCTCCCGGTGATCCCGCGCCGGCGCCGGACGACCCGGCCCTGCTGGAGGTGATCCACGCCGCCGTCCCTGCGGCTGTGGAGTCGGCGAAGGCTGCGCTGGAGGCGCTGGGCCTTTTGCTGTCGCCTTCGGACGCGGAGCGGGCGCGGCTGTTCTATGCGGGCGTCGTCGCCCTCGAAGGCCTGCGCGGCGTGAGCCGGCGCCTGATGCCCGGTGGCGACCTGCCGGACGATCGCCTGCCGGAGATCCTGGCGGCCGTCGATCGCCTGCTGGAGATCCTCCAATGGCTGGCGGGCGAGGGGGCCCCCCCCCCGCGGGCGGGCGGGGGGGGCCTGGCTGGGTTTGAGGAGGGTCGACCTCGGCGGCCCCGGAGGCCATGGCGCGACGCGGCCCTCCGAACCCATCCCCGGGCGGGAAAGGATTCGGAGGGCCGGTCGGTGGGCTATGGATGCGTC